>JACQYA010000063.1 GCA_016208425.1 Betaproteobacteria bacterium | reverse complement strand
GGCAGTGGGCGCTGGGGTTCAAGTCCATCACAGCACCTACCAATGTTAGAACGATGATTTCAGCAATATTGCCTCACTGTGGAGTAGGTAACAGCATGGGTGTCCTGTTGCCAGTAGCCGATACGGATACCTACGCGCTGGGTGCTTCCTTATTGGTAGCAAATTTGAACAGTATTGTTTTCGATTTTGTACTACGCCAAAAAGTTCAAGGGCAGAATCTTAACTTGTACCTCCTCGAACAGATCCCGCTCATCGCCCCCGCCGCCTTCGAGGCTGAAATCGGCGGCACGAAGATCGCCGATTTCATCCGCGCCGAAGTCCTCGCGCTGTCCTACACCGCGCACGATCTTGCGCCGTTTGCCCGCGACCTGGGTTATGTCGATGACAACGGGCAGGTCAAGCCGCCTTTCGTCTGGAACGCCGACGAGCGCGCGCAGCGTATGGCGTGCCTGGACGCGCTGTTCTTCCATCTCTACGGCCTGGGCCGCAAGGATGCTGAGTACGTTCTGTCGACCTTCCCCATCGTGTGCGAACAAGACATCAAGACACAAGGAAGCTTTGTCACGCGCGACCGGATACTCGACTGTTTGAAACGGATCGAAGCGGGGCAACTCGACTTTTATGTGCAGACACCCATCGGAAAGCCGCATGGATAAACGATCTGCGAGAGCGCCGCCCGGAGAGCACCCGTTTACGCCATTCTCCAGCCATGCCTTTTGCAGATCGTTTGCCCATGCGGGTTTCAGCCACATCGCCGAAATTTTTTGAAGACTTTTTTACCAGGAGTACGCCATGAACGTCCCCGCCAACCTCAAATACACCAAGAGCCACGAATGGGTGCGCGCCGAAGCCGACGGCAACGTCACCGTCGGCATCACCGACCACGCGCAAGATCTGCTCGGCGACCTGGTTTTTATCGAGTTGCCCGAAATCGGCAAGCAACTGGTCGCCGAGCAGGAGGCCGCTATCGTCGAGTCCGTGAAAGCTGCCTCGGACGTTTACGCGCCGCTGGCCGGCATCGTGACTGAGGTCAATCAAGCGGCCGCCGAAGCACCGGAAGCCGTCAATCAGGACGCCTACGCCGCCTGGCTGTTCAAGCTGAAGCCAGCCAATACGGCCGACGTGGACGTAGGGCGCAATAAGCGCAGCACATTGCGCCGTATGAAAGATTCCTCTGTCGTCCAAGAAACACATGCGGCGCAATGTGCTGCGCTTATTGCGCCCTACAAACCGACTCACACCCTGCCGGACAACGCCATGCAAAACGCCCTTCCGCTTTCCGCCCTCGAACAGCGCGATGAATTCGTCGCCCGCCACATCGGCTCTTGTGCCGCGGAAATCGCTGCCATGCTGGCCGCTGTCGGCGCATCCAGCCTGGACGAGTTGATCGAGCAGACCGTACCCGCCGCGATTCGTCTGCCGGCGCCGCTCGCGCTGCCCGACGCGCTCCCCGAAAACGAGGCGCTGGCTGCCCTGAAGGCGGTGGCCGGCAAGAACCGCTGCAACAAATCGCTGATCGGCATGGGCTACTACGACACGCTGACGCCGAAAGCGATCCTGCGCAACGTGCTGGAAAACCCCGGCTGGTATACCGCTTACACGCCGTACCAGGCCGAAATCGCACAGGGCCGGCTGGAAGCGCTGCTCAACTACCAGCAGATGGTGATCGATCTCACCGGCCTCGAACTGGCCAACGCCTCGCTGCTCGACGAAGCCACCGCCGCCGCCGAAGCGATGGCGATGGCGCGGCGCGTCAGCAAATCGAAATCCAACGTCTTCTTCGTCGACGCGGGCTGCTTCCCGCAGACCATAGACGTGGTGAAGACGCGCGCCGGCTTCTTCGGCTTCGAGCTGGTTTTCGGTTCGCCGGAAGAGGCGGCGCAGCAGGAGGTTTTCGGTGCGCTGTTCCAAACCCCGAACGATGCCGGCGAAATCGCCGACCTCTCCGGCCCGATAGCCGCCGTCAAATCGCGCGGCGGCGTCACCGCCGTTACCGCCGACCCGATGGCGCTGGTGCTGCTCAAATCGCCCGGCGAAATGGGCGCCGACATCGCGCTCGGCTCGGCGCAACGCTTTGGCGTGCCGCCCGGTTTCGGCGGCCCGCACGCCGCCTTCTTCGCCACGCGCGACGAGCACAGGCGCTCGGTGCCGGGGCGCATCATCGGCGTCTCGGTCGACGCGCGCGGCAACCGGGCGCTGCGCATGGCGCTGCAAACGCGCGAGCAGCACATCCGCCGCGAAAAGGCCAACTCCAACATCTGCACCTCGCAGGTGCTGCTCGCCAATATGGCCGGCATGTACGCCGTTTACCACGGCCCGGCGGGCTTGAAAGCCATTGCCGGCCGCATCCACCGGCTGACCGCGATCCTCGCCGAGGGGCTGCGTCGCGCCGGCATTGCGGTGCGCAGCAAGCACGTCTTCGACACGCTGCGCATCGACCTGGGCGAACAGGCGCCCGACGCCTACCAGGCGGCGCTGAAAGCAGGCTACAACCTGCGCCAGGTCGGCCAGGGCGTGCTGGGCATAGCGCTCAACGAAAAGACCACACGCGACGATGTCGCCGCGCTCATCAAGCTGATTGCCGGCGTCGCCGCCAACATCGATTCTCTCGACGCGCATGTCCAACACGCAGACGCCACCCTGCCGCCCGCCCTGCTGCGCAGCGACGCCATTCTCGCGCACCCGGTATTCAACACCCACCACACCGAACACGAAATGCTGCGCTACCTGAAAAAGCTGCAAAACAAGGATCTCGCGCTCGACCACTCGATGATCTCGCTCGGCTCGTGCACGATGAAGCTCAACGCCACCAGCGAGATGATCCCGATCACCTGGCCCGAATTCACCGACATCCACCCCTTCGCCCCGCTCGACCAGGCGCAGGGCTATCTCGAAATGATCGCCGGACTGGAATCCTGGCTAAAGACGATCACCGGCTTCGACGCGATCTGCATGCAGCCGAACTCCGGCGCGCAGGGCGAGTATGCCGGAATCGTCGCGATCATGCGCTATCACGCCAGCCGCGGCGACGGTGATGGCAAAAGCGGGCGCAATATCTGCCTGATCCCCAAATCGGCGCACGGCACCAACCCGGCCACCGCGCAGATGTGCGGCCTGCAGATCGTCGTCGTCGACTGCGATGAAAATGGCAACGTCGACCTCGCCGACCTCAAGGCCAAGGCCGAACAGCACTCGGCCCATCTCGCCTGCCTGATGATTACCTACCCGTCGACGCACGGCGTCTTCGAGGAAGCCATCAAGGAAAT
>JACQYA010000062.1 GCA_016208425.1 Betaproteobacteria bacterium | reverse complement strand
GAATTACACCCTTTTTGCGGTTAGCGATGCATGCCGGCACCAGGGGTCATCCCCGCCGGAGCAGTTCCTGGTCTGGCGCCTGATGGACGCGTGCCCGGCGTTATGCCGACCGGCGGGGTTCCGGGGGTCACTCCGGCGGGAGGCGTGCCGGGAGTCACTCCAGCAGGAGGGGTTCCGGGGGTCATCCCGGCGGGAGGCGTGCCGGGAGTTCCCCCGGCAGGCGGTGTACCGCCCGACATACCGGCAGCCAGTACCGCCGAGGACAAGGCGAGCATCAGGCTAGAAGCCACGATAATTTTGCGTAACATGATAGTTCCTTTCATTTCGAGTCACCGGCGCATCCGGTCATGATCGCGTGCACCAACCGCCGACATGGCGAATACAGAACATCGCGAATATCCCTGTACAAGGGTCTGTTGCGCGGGATATTTTCCCGCGATTGAGTTTATTATGCGCGGGAAAATATCCCGCGTCAACACAAAAATGGCTATAATAACGATTGTCGGCAGCGCTCACTCCACTTCTTTCCTGCACCATCTATGAATGCTAACCCCTCCCCGGTTCTGATCCGCGCCTTGCGCCGCGTTCTGTTTCCGTTGGTGCGCCTGATGTTGGCGAACGGGGTTACGTTTCCCTTTGTTGCCGAACTGCTCAAAGGTCTGTTCGTGGAAGTCGCGCGGGAAGATTTCCGCCTCGACGACAAACCGCCGACCGATTGTCGTATCAACCTGCTGACCGCCGTACACCGCAAGGACATACGCCGCTTGCGTGAGGCGAGCGGCGAAGGGGGGCTGGCGCTACCGGAACAGATGTCCTTCGGCGCGCAACTGGTGGCCGCTTGGCTCGGTCGGCCGCCTTTCGTGGATGCCGATGGTCACCCGCGCCCTTTACTGCGGGTCGCCGGCGATGGCGGCGCATCTTTCGAGAATCTGGTGTTCGGCCAGAGCAAGGATCTCAGGCCCCGTGTCGTGCTGGACGAATGGTTGCGGCTGGGCATCGTCAGGCTGGACGAAGCGGATCGGGTGGTGCTCAACACGGAAGCCTTCGTGCCCCAGGCGGGCTTCGACGAAAAGCTCTATTTTTTCGCCCACAACCTGCACGATCATTTGGCCGCCGCAACGCAAAACCTTGCCGGCAGCGCCTCTCCCTGGCTGGAACGTTGTGTTTTTTACGACGCTCTTTCGGCGCCAAGCATCAAGGATCTCCACGTCCGGGCGCGGCAGGCCGGCGGCGACCTCCTGAAGAGCCTGAGCGGCGCGGCCCAGGCCATGGAAGCGCGGGATGCGCGGGGGGGCGAGCCGCTTCACCGCTTTACCTGCGGCCTATATTTCTACAGCGAACCGGTGGAAAAGAGGGAAGAAAAATGAATCTGCTATTGCGGTATATCGTCGGGTTGGCGCGCCTCTGGCTGTGCGTTGTGGCCGTGGCGTCGATTCCGGGACTCTCCTGGGCGGCGGCCTGCGTCGCGCCCGAGGACGGGGGCGGCATCGCCGGCACCGGGGCGCCGGCGCAGACCGGCGGCGTCGGCGGCACGGGCGCGCCACGGCCGCTGCAAAACGGGGGAATCGGCGGCACGGGCAGCCCGCAACCCCCCGGACACGGCGGCATCGGCGGCACGGGGCAACAGGCCGAGGGCGGGCTGGGGGGTACCGGAATCGTCGGCATCGTCACCGGCTTCGGCAGCGTGTGCGTCAACGGCCTGGAAGTGCGGTATGACGAAGCGACACCCGTGGATCGCAACGGCCTGCCGGTGGCGCCCGACCGGCTGGCCTTGGGCCAGGTCGTCGCGATCGAGGCGGACGAACGGAACGGCGCCTTGCAGGCCCGCCGTATCGCCATCCTGGAAGCGCTGGCCGGGCCGGCCAACCAGGTGGATGCCGGCAACGGATTGCTGCTGGTCATGGGGCAGACGGTGAAAATTACCGGCGAGACACGCCTGGTCGGTGTCGGCCGCCTGGACGAGCTGGCTCCGGGCACGCCGCTTCATGTCAGCGGATATCGCGACGCGGCAGATCGGGTGATCGCGTCGCGAGTAGAAGTGGGGCACGGCATGGAAGGCACCAGCGCCATCGGCTTCATCACCAGAAACGGCGACGGGCCGGACACGGTGGGCGGCGTAGCGGTCTCCTTGCCATCGGCCAGCCCGCCCGCCGGAACCGAAGTGCTGGTGCGCGGCACCTGGGATGGCCGGCGCCTGCACGCGGCGAGCGTCCTGGCCGACCCGACCCTGCCTTTCGTCGGCCGTGTAGAAAAGGTGGTGCTCGAAGGGCTGGTGGTGGCGCATCCGGGCGCCGGGCGCTTGCGTATCAGCGGCTTCGACGTCCGCTATTCGACCGCCACGGGCACCGCCAGCGGCGAGATCGAACAGTCGGCACCGGGGCAGCGGGTGCGGGTCACGGGGCGGCTCGATACCGGTCGCGTCCTTGACGCAGAAAGGGTCGAAACGATGCCCGGCGGCATGGCTGGGATGGTGCGGTACAAAATGGGCGAAGCAAAGCCCGCGGATCAAGCCGCAGCGACCCGCGCGCGCACCTCCATGGACATGATGGCGCCGCCTCTCGGCCTGTCGCAGCGCATGCGGCCGACCAACCGGCCCGGCCAGGGATCGCCCATGCCCACTCCAGGCATGCCCGCGCCCATTCCGGGCACGCCTATGCCCGGCCCGGGCGCACCTATGCCCGGGTCGGGTATGCCCAGGTGAGCGGCCGATGAACCCGGGCGTTAATGATGAATGGGGCCGGCTTATGAGAGCCTGGAGCGGGATGGCCTTGGCGGGCGCGCTGGTTGCCATCCCCTTGGGTGCCACGGCCGACGGCGGCGTTGAACCGGGCTTGGGGGCCGCGCTGGCGGCCATTCTGCCGGGTGCCGTTGCTACCGGCGGCATAGAGCTGAACGTCGGCGCCGAATATACGAAAGGCAAATATGGAAACGCGGAAGCGACGGAAATCTGGTACTACCCGGTCACGCTCCGCTACCGCTCCGAGCGCGTTACCCTCGGCCTGATGGTGCCCTATATCCACACCACCGGATCGGCCACGGTCGGTGATCGGACTTCGCTCGACGCGAGGCCGGGCGACATCGAGGCGAGCGGGAGCTATCTCGTCCACGATGGCTCGACCGACGGCTGGTTTGTCGAAATGGTCGGCAAGGCCAAGTTTCCCACGGGCGACCCGGCGAAGGGTCTGGGCACCGGGAGCCGGGACTACACCCTAGAAGGCCAGTTCGTCCACCAGGGCCAGACACTGACCTCCTTCGGCAATGTCGGCTGGCGCCACATGGGTAACGCCGGGGGGGGTGTGCTCAAGAGCGCCTGGCACACCCTGCTGGGTGCTGGCTACGACCTGTCCGCGAGCAGCCAGCTTGGCGCCGCCTGGAACTATCGCCAACCGGTGGCCGAAGGCGCGCCGCCCGTGCGCGAGCTCATGGTCTATCTGACCCTTGCCGTCGCGCCAAAGGCCAAGCTCCAGGGATACCTGCTGAAAGGCTATTCCGATGGCAGCCCGGACAAAGGTGTCGGTTTGACCTGGAACGGGAGTTTCTGACCGAGCGCCGGTTCTCAGTTCGGCACACAGGCGATCACGCCCTCGGACACCCAGCCTTGCGCCGCCATCGTGGCAACGGTGCCGGTACCCGTCGAATACCGGTGGTTGGGCGCGCCGCTCTGCCCGTTGTTGTACAGGCGGTAGAGCGGAAGCGCGCCGGCCGGGCAGGCGCCCGCACCCGTCGGCCCGAGAGAAAACACCAGCCCTTCGTACTGCCAGTTCGGGTTGCCCTTGACGGCGCCGCACTCTTCGCCCGACGGCGTATAGAAGTGGGAGCTTTTCGGCGCGAAACCGGTGCTGAAAAAGCGGCAGACGTTGGATGCCCCGGGGGTATCTGGCGGATACGCGCTGAACGTCTGCCCGGTTCTCGCCCAGCCCTGTATCTTGCCGCTGTCGATGGCCGCCGCCTCTCCGGGCGAGGTGGTAATGAAATAGTGGCCGAAACCGGCGTGAAAATACTCGATCGCGGTAACGGTGGCGGCCGGTGTCGGCGCGGCGCTGTCGCCGGGCACCAAAAAACTCAAAGAATAAGCCCCGGATTGAAACGGGAAAGCCGAAGAAACGCGGACTTGGAACACTCCCGAAGCGGGTAGCGTCACCACCAGCCGCGCGGAAGTCCCCCCGCCGCTGTTGTCGTCCTCCACATAGTCCTGCCCGGGGACGCCCGAGTACATGAAGGGATCGAATTGCGGGGACGATGCGGTTATCGTCAGTTCCTTCCCCGGTGTGCCGGAAAACTCAACCACGTCGTAATAGTAGGTGCTTCCGTCGCTCAAGACTTCCAGGCAGTCCGTCGATGCCAGCGACCCGCCGAGTGTCTGGCTGGAAGCGACGCTGCTCGTCGTGCACGCCGAAGCGGCGGCAACGACGTTGACCGGGGCGGTTGCCGAGCAGTTGTTGCCCGTAGTTGTCTCGCCGGCGTCGGGGTCGGCGCAGGCGAAAAAATAGTAAGCGCCCGGCGCGGATGGCGCGGCGACGGTGCAAGGCGTGGTGAAGGTTTCGGATGCGGCGAACGGGCCGATGGCGATGTCGCAGACCTGGCTGTTATTGCCGCCACCGGCATCGGTCGCGCTGAAAAAATGCAGCGTGCCCGCCGCGCTGGCGCTGTTGCCGAGATTGCTGACGGTTGCCGACAGGGAAATATTCCCCCCGGCGGTGACCGCAGCAGGAGACGCATCGATACCGGCAACGGCCAGGTCGGCCGCGGCGTGGGCGAGCGCTGGCGCCGAGGCCAGAGCCACGAGCAACAACGCGGCCAGCAATCTGATCTTTGGTCGAACAAACGCGCGGGCCGATCCATTTGTTGCCATTGCAATACTCCCCGAAAAAACTTGCGCTTTCGTTGTTGCGGTCACCAGCGCGTGCCTTGGCAAGAAAACCGCCCCGGAACCCGGGGCGGCCAGACGAACGCGGCGGCCATCCCGGAATTTCCGAAGGCCGCCGACCGGAGCCGGCGGCATCCGCCCGTTAAGGATTAGGCCCGTTGTGACAGTCGTAGCAGCCCATCTGATGCCCGGCCGGGAAGCTCTTCTTGTCGATTGTCTTCGCCACCTTGATTGCGCTCAACGGCGTGCCGCGATAGTCGGCGCCGTGACAGGACGTGCAGCCCGTCTTGTTGACGTCTTCGTGGGATCTTACCCACGCATCGCCCGTCGTGTGCATGCCGTGCGGACCACCGCTGACCGTTGTCGGCATCTTTGCGTGGCAGGCGGTACACTCGGCCACTGGCCCGGCGTGCCCCTGCAACCCGATACTCAGCGCGTTGTCCTGGGCGTGGGTGCTCGGATACTCGGCGTGCGTCGCGCCGTGGCAAGACTCGCACTGCAAGCCGCCATGTCCCTTGCTGAAGCGGTAGAGACTGAAACCGGCCTTCGGCGTATTGGGATTGGTGGCAAAGCGCGTATCGGCCCACACCTTCGGTTTGCCGTTGGCGTCCACACCGACGGTTTCACGCTTGCCGTCGTGGTGGCAGGCCTGGCAGTTCGGCTGTTCCAGCCAACCGGTACGCGCCGTATTACCCACATCCTTCATGTTGCCGTGGCAGTTCTGGCAGGCTTGGCCCGGAGCGCTCATCGCCCCGCGCAAACATTGCGTCTTCGAGCCGGGGTGGCACAGGTAGCAGGACTCGCGGTTGGTGCTGTCGCCGAGTGCAAGCCCGGTCGCCGGATCCTGTACCGTTGCATGCTTGGTGTGCAAAGCATGGGTGAGTGCCCGAACGTTTGGTTGGCCGCCCGCCGCCAGTGCGTTTGAAGAGTGGCAGGCCGCACACAGGACAGGCTGACCCGAGTTGACTGTCGCACCAAGGCCGGCCGCGAGATAGCCGACTCCAGACAATGCGCTCTGATAAGCAGGCGTGCCAAGCTTCTTGTCGTCATGCAAACGCAGGATGTTCTTCTTCCAGTCCTTTTCCGGGTCGGGATCGTTCAGCCAGCCGTTGGTCGGCTTGGCGACCGCCGAGGTATTGGAGGCATGGCACGCCTTACAGGTCATCTCGTCGCTGACCGGCAGCACCGTTTTGGCCGTTGCCAGGACGTTACCGGCGGCGTCCTTGGCGACGACCTTGACCATCGGGTAGAAATTCTTCAGCCCCGCATCGTCGACCGGCGTAATCGGCAGCCCCTCTGCCTGGAACCAGCCGTTGGCAGGCTCGAACGTCATGGGTTTCGGCGTGCGCGACGGTGTTTGATTGCCCGGTGCGCCGCTCAGATTCAGGCCGATGTCGATTGGAGGGTTACCGCCAAAGAGCGACTTCACGTAAGTCCAAAAATTGGTCTTTTGATAGCTCGTGGTGTTGATCGAGCCAAAGGCCGGATCGGTGTTGGGCACCGTGTCGTCCGCCATCGCTTCGTAGGTCAGCGTCACGCCGCTGGTCACCTGCTTGCCGGTGGCCTTGTTGACCAGTTGCGCGTGCAGGTTGTTGTACGGAGGCAGGATGGAGAACACCGAGTAATCCTTGCCGTCGACGCAGTGCATGCCCAGATCGTTCCACGCCAGCAGCGCGTAGCCGCCCAACGTCGTGACCGGCGCACCCAACACGGAGACCTGAACCACGGCGGAAGTCTTGGTATCCTTGACGGTAACCGCCGCCGATCCGGCCTTGACCCCCTTGATCGTCACCGTGTTTCCGGAGAAAGTCGCCGTCGCCACCGAGGCGTCGGAGGTGAGCGCTTGCTGTACGCCGCCCGAAGCGTTGGCCACCGCCACGTTGCCGGTGCCTCCGGCGCTGACCGCGACAAAGGACGGCGAGACGCTCATCGCTGCCGTTGCGGCGCTTACTGTCACGGCGACTGTTTTACTGGTTTTGCTGTCTTTTACGGTGATCGTGGCAGCCCCGGTCTTGACCCCTTTGACCGTTGCCGTGCCCGCCGCATAGGTCACGGTAGCGGTGGAGGTGTCGGACGACTTGACGCCCACTTCCCCCGACGGGTTGGATACCGCAATGGCGGCGGCGCCCCCCGCGCTCAGGCTGACCGACGGTGGCGAAACCGTCAGACCGGCGGTCGTCGCGGCGCCGACCGTGACCGCCACGCTCAGGCTTGTCGACCGGTCATTGACCTTGACGCGGGTCGATCCGGCCTTCAGCGCCTTGAGGGTGACCACGTTATTGGCGTAGGAGGCGGTCACCACGGATTTGTCACCAGACTCCACCGACACCCGGCCGGACGCTTTCGACACCGCGATCGTCGCCGTATCGCCGACCTTCATGGCGACCGCGCTTCGACCAAGTTGCAGCGATGCGCTTGACTCGCTCTCGGCAAATGCCGGGGATACGCCCGTGAAAGCGAAGAGCGCCGCGAGAAACATTAAGATGCGTAAAGAAACAGTATTGGCGTGCATGGCGAAACCTCCTTGGTTTTTTCAACTTCTAACTTCTGTGCGGTGCAGATCGGCGGTTGCGGGCGAAGCGGCCACCCCCCGTCCGCGCAAACGAGAGCGTGAGGAACGGACATCGCGGTTTCCCGACCCCGAACAGTGGAGGCAGTAAACCATACGAACTTTAAGGGATCGTTAACGGAACCGCGAAAACGCGGGCGGCACCCGTCGCCGGGCGGCGTTACCGGCGGAGCGGAACGGCGGGCTTGCGCCAGGCTTCCCAGGCGGCCAGGAACCCGGCTTTGGCGAGTTCGGGCGCTAGCGCGACGATACGCTCGTCGAGCGGCACCACCCCGGCGATGGCCGACCAAGCCTCGACCGAATTGGGCATCAGGTCGCGCTTTTCGGTCGCCAGCAGCACCAGGTCGGCGGACTTGATCTGCGGATGGTCGAGATCATGCGCCCCGAAACGTTCGCCGATGATCGCGGCGACCTGCCTTTCCAGCACGGAAAACTGCGGCACGAGCATTTTCAGCGGCTTGACGATGTCGCCGAGGTAGGCTTCCGCCGCATCGTGCAACAGCGCGGAAAGCCGCAACGCCCCGGGAACGATGCCGGCGACCAGCAAACTGTGCTGCGCGACCGAATAGAAAGATGAAGTCTGCCCGTTGAAACGGCACTGGTACGCCAAGCCGTGCGCGATGTCTTCGATGTCGACATCGTCGATACGGGGATCGAGCGGATAAAAGCGGTGTCCCCGATAAGTGGAGACAAAGACGCCTTTCCGGCTCACGGCCGGAGACGGCCGTCAGCCGGAAAGGCGCGCGACGGGAAGTGCCGCCTCATCCCAGATCGAGGTCGTTGCTGGTATCTTTTTTAACGCCGGGTTTGCGGCCGCGCGCCGGCGCCGGCAAATCGCAGGACAGCCGGCAACTGACGCCCTCGATCTTCTTGCCCTCGATGTAACGGGTGACGTTGCAACAGATCACGTCGCCCGATGCCGAAAGCTGCGATACTTGGCGCTTCAACTGCGCCAAGGGAATCTTGAGCGCGTGCGCGATATCGGCGTCCAGTTGCTCGCCGTTGGCTTTCAGAAAAGTGAGGATGCTGGTGTTCATCTGAATGTCCCTACGCTAGATTCTGAATTCGAGTACAAAGTTGCGTCCAGTGTGCGCCCGAGACGACGTTGTAGCAAGCACAACGCGCTCGACCCGGAAAATCCATCCGGCCGCTCCCGGAACCGCGCGAGCGCCGGCGGCCGCTTTGCGGATGATCTTGCCGCCCGCCCGTTGTCCGCCGGAGCCGCCAAGCACACCTCCCGGGCGACAAAACCGCCCGCAAAAAACCTTGCGCCCCGACCGGCTACCCGGTTTCACACGTCATTCCGGCAAACAAGCTGCCGCCGAAACAAGGATTTCGCACCGCAACGAAAAAATCCCGCGCCGAGTGTGGCGCGGGACTCAAAGCCCATCGTCCGGGATGGGCATCAGGGAGGGTCAAACATTGCTAGCGGGGGGAGTCGCTTAAGCAATGAAGCCATTCTAGGTCGCGTCCGGATAGATGTCTGTTGCACTTGTACGGGATTTGCGTGACGAAGTGTAACAATTTCGGCCGTATTCACGCAAACACCGGTATCGGTAGCCGGGGCAATCGCAAGAATGCCATCGTGTTTGCAATCTACGAGCCTGCCCCGTTGTCGTCATTCCGGCGAAGGCCGGAATCCGGGCTTTCGGAGCACAAACCGGATTGCGGCATCCTTAATCGAACAACACCGGCTGCAAGGGCGCCAGATTTTCACGCTTGACCGTAAACCGCACGGTTAGCCCCGACTGACCGATGGCCTCGACGACCATCCGCCCGCCGCAAGCCTCCGCCACAACCCGGACGTTGTAGCCGCCGCGCGCGAGTTTGCCGGCACGGCCGACGTAGGCGGCCAACCCACCCATCTGCGGAACCCAGAGGACTTTTTTTCGCTTCATCGTTGCCACCGCCCCAAATGCGTCAAGGCAGGAAGGCTACTACCGGACACGCCATGTCGCCAGACTGTATGCAATTACAGCACCGCTCCGGCGGCGGCCTATCATTTTGCCGCTGCGCGCCGGAGGGTCAGCGTGAACACGGCGCCGCCTTCGGGGCCGTTCGCCGCTTCCAGATGGCCGCCGTGCCGTTCGACGATGCCGTAACTGATCGACAGCCCGAGGCCGGTACCCTGACCGACCGGCTTGGTGGTGAAAAACGGGTCGAACAGCCGCCCCAGGTTTCCCGGCACGATCCCCGGGCCGTTGTCGGCAAAGCGCACGACGAACATCCCGCCGCGCTCCTCGACACCGATCTTCAGCTCGGGCGCCGGCCGTCCCCGCGTGGCGTCGCAGGCGTTCTGCACGATGTTGATCACTACCTGCTGCATCTGCCCGGAAGAACCGCGAACCGGCAATTCTTCCGGCACTTGCAGGTCGACGCGAAAACGGGCGAAGCCGGAGCGCGACACCCAGCGCACCGAACGCTCCAGCACTTCGGTCAGGTTGAACGGCTCGTCGGCGTTGGGGTCGATGGCCGAAAAACGCTTGAGGCCGTCGACGATGTCGCGCGTGCGTTCGGCGCCTTCGATCATGCCGTCGAGCAAGGGCGTCATGTCTTGCAGGATGCGGTCGATGCGCAGTTCGCGGCGCAGGCTTTCAAGTTTCGGCGTTTCGGTGCAAGCGCAGGAATGCACCGTTTCGAGATAGGTCTGCAGGCGGCCGGCATAGCGTTGCAAGGCCAGCACGTTGCCGAGCACGAAGCTGATCGGGTTGTTCAGCTCGTGCGCGACACCGGCCACCAGGCGTCCCAGCGAGGCCATTTTTTCGGCGTGCAGGAGCTGTTGCTGCGTGTGTTTCAAGTCCTCGTGCGCCTGGCGCAGCGCGTGGTAGGCGCGGCGCAGCTCGCCCACCGGGCGGCCGGTGACGACGACGCCGACCAGCTTGCCGGTGGCCGAAAGGCGCGGCGTGCAGTTGAACGACACGGGCAGCGCGCCGCCGTCGCTGGCGGAGATCAGCATCTCGCAGTCCTGCACCGAGTCGCGCCGTTGCGCCGAAATAAAATGCTGCGCGTACTGGCGCGACGCTTCGTCGGCGAACAGTTCGAAAATCGGTCGTCCGCGCAGACCGGCTTCGTCTTTGCCGATGAAACGGCACAGCGAGTCGTTGACCTCCTCGATGGCGCCGTGCCGGTCGCAGACGATCAGAATGTCCGACATCGACGCCAGCACGCTTTCGATGAACTGGTGCGACTCCTCCAGCGCGGCGTTTTTTTGCTCGAGCACCACTTCGTATTGCAGGAGATCGTTGTAGACCTCGTCCATCTTGCGGATCACGTCGATCCACACCGCCTCGTCGACGCCGTCGAGCGCCGCCGGCTCAGGCGGCGCGCCGCGCTCGGTCGGCGGCGGACGTTGTACGCCCGTGGCGGATGGCTTGGCGCGCGACACGGTGGCGGCTACAGCGCCCCGTTCCACCACTGCGCCGCGTCCAGCCGCTCGACTTGCGCGTGGTAGCGCACGTTGACAGAGGATGCGCCGCCCTTCGGTTCGAGCAGGTCGAAGACGTGCTCGGCGACGACCGAAGCGATGGCGTGAACCGCTTCGTGCCGCGCCAATCCCTGTTTGACCAGCCGCGCCAGCGCGCGCACCACGGGATCGTCGGCTTCGGCGAGCTGGTTCTCGACGATGGCGTGCATGATGGCGTGCACCTTCAGGCTCGGTAGCTCGACCCCGTGGGACTCGTGGTAGCCCTCGATGAGCATGATGCGCTCCTGCTCGTCAAGCTGGAGCCACTCTTGTGGATCGGGCGATTGTGCGGGATCGTAAGCGGTCATCGTGCGGCCTTCCGCAACCAGTCCAGCGCACCCAGATCCGTCCACAAGCGTCGCCAGTCCATCCGGTAGTACCAGGCTTCGTCGTCGCCGCCGGGGGTGAGCGTATCGAAATCCAGCTCGGGTGTGGGCGGATCGTCGGCGAGCAGCGTGGTCAGCACCTTCGGCAAATGTTGGCGCGCAACGGCGAGCGCGGCGGCCGCTTCGTCCAGGCGGCCGAGCCGGTGCAGGGCGAGCACGCGGGCGTAGCGCATGGCCGCCATCGCGTCGTCGGGGTATCGCTCGCACAAGGCCAAGGCATCGGCGGCGCGGCCGGTCTCGATCAGCGTTCTTGCCAGCGGCTCGCGCCGCCCCTGGTTATCGTTGGGGTTCAGCGTTCCGACCAGCCATTCCAGCAAGCGCACCCCTTCGCCGACATCTTCGAGCGTATCGATATAGCTGTCCAGCAGGCGCAGCGCCGGCCTGTTCTCCTGCCAGCCCCACGCCAGCCGGCAACCCTGTGCCCGGTTCTGGGCGACCACGTCTTCCAGCAACCCTGCGGCGCGGGTCAGAAGCGCTTCCTCATGGTGGATAAAAGCATCCTCGAACGCTTCTGGAACCGGGGCGCCGCCAAGGAATTCGACCACATCTTCCAGCACCGCGAAGCTCTGCCAGGCCAGCGGGTTCTCGGTCAGCCAGACGATCCATCCCGTGTCTTCAAAGGGATCGCCCCCGTCGCTTTCGCCGGTCGGGCCGCCCGCAAAAACATCCTGCCACTCGTCTTCCAGCGCCGCCAACCCGCGATCCGCTTCAAGTCCTCCAGCATCGCCGTTCTCCGGGCGCAGCTTGTAGCGGCATACGCGTTCGGGCAGATCTTCCAGCGCGTCGACCAGCCGCTCCAGCCGCCCGACGGCATCTTCATCCCGTTCGTCGCAGGCGTCCGGGTCTTCGGCGCGAATCGTTGCCATCGTGGCGAGCGGGTCGACACTCATGTTGTGCAGGAAATCCATCAGCGGGTCGTCGCCTGCAACGATCCCTCGCGTTGCCAGGTGCGCCAGCCAGTAACGGGCGCGTTCCCTGGCGCGCTCGACGCGCCCCTCGCTGGTCAGCATGATGACCTCAAGATGCGAAAGCGCCGGATTGTCCGGCTGCAAACGCTCGGCCGCAGCAAACAGTTTCCAGGCCGCCGGCCAATCGCCGGCGTCGGAATAAATCGTGCAGCGGCGTTGCATCGCCGCGCAGCGCAGGGTCGGGTCGCCGGCCTGCATCTGTCGCTCGATCAGAGCGACGCGCTGCTCGGGCATCCCGAGTTGCAGGTAGGCGTCGCCCAGCACGTCGAAGGCGTATTCATGGCGTGCGTCGAGCTTCTTCACCTCCATCAGCAGCGGCACGAGCAGGAAGGTGGCGGCGTCGGTACGCCCTTCCCCCATCCACTGCTCGGCGACGAAGGCCAGCTCTTCGGGAGAAAGGTGCGTGAAGGGCAGCGTCGCGTAGGCGGAAGCCGGCAGGTCTTCCAGCACGAACCGGAGCAGGCTGATGGTTTGCGTATCGAAGGGCAGCGCGCCTTCCAGCCGGGCGCAGCATTGTTTGTATTTCTGTCCCGAGCCGCACGGGCAGGGCGCATTGCGCTCCGGCTTGGGCAAGGGCAGCGGACGAAAACCGTGGTCGGGGCGCGGAACCCGTTTCCATAGCTCGCGAAACAGCAGGTGGCTCAACGCTCGCCGCGCCGGTTCGTCGCGCGCGCCGGCTCTGGCGTCGGGTGCCAGCGCCGGAAAAGCCTCGGTAAAACGCGCCAGCGCCGTCGGAAAATCGGTCGTCGCGCACGCGATACGAGCGCCTTCGCGCATGAGGTTTTCTATCTCCCGGGAAGTCCCGGAGTCGGATTGAAACAATTGGAACTCGTCTTCATCCATTTTGTAGCGCCTTGAGCTGGGGGCCGGTGTGGTCTAACGCGCCGGTTTGAAGTGCGCGCGGGGTGACGGCGCGCCGTGATCGGGCGGCTTGTGGCCGCGGGCATGGCGCTGGCCGACCTCGGCGGCGACCAGGTTGAGATGCCCGTGGCGCTCGCCGCGCCCGGCGATCAGCGCTTCGGCGAAGCGTCTCACTTCGGCCGTCGCGCCGTGCAGGGTGGCGCTTTCGATGCAGTTTTTGTGGTCC
Source organism: Betaproteobacteria bacterium (assembly GCA_016208425.1). Taxonomy (GTDB): domain Bacteria; phylum Pseudomonadota; class Gammaproteobacteria; order Burkholderiales; family Rhodocyclaceae; genus JACQYA01. Next base: position 972 of record JACQYA010000062.1, on the reverse strand, counting down.
AGATGCGCGTGCAGCGCCGCCACCGTCAGATCGTGGGCGCGTGCTGGAGCGCCATCAGGCGCTCGGCGAGCCCGTGTTCGTGGTAGTTGTAGACGTACGATAGATTGGCAACGCAATACGGCGCGGCGCCCTGCGCCTGCCGCCACTGTTCGAGCTGCCCCCCGCAACAGGTCGCGTACCGCCTCGGAGCGGGTGCTGTAACCGCGCTCGGCGATCAGCGCGTCGAACTCCTTGGCCAGCCCGCTATCGAGCGAGATCGTGAAGCGTTCCATCCCGGAATCGTAGAGCGAATCCGCGCCCGGCGCAAATTCGCCTCTCGATCCCGCCCGGCGCGGCCGAATGTTTACTGATGTGTCGCGGCGCCCCGTGGATACTGTTGGGGCACGAACCGCACCGGCGGCGCGGAACGATGCGTGCTATCGTGCTTTTAGGTCTTAGGCAGGAACTTGGTTGCGACAGAACTTGCAGCGTCCACCGTTGTTATGCACGAACCACCCACGGTGCAAGTAACTTTATAAACAATATTTTTTCCATCTACGTCGCTGCTGCCAGTGCCCTGCATCACGATAGTTATCGTACCTACTGTGGCTGAAGTTCCAGCAGCAGTGACAGACGTAACGTACTTACCATTGATACTGTTAGCTGCAGCCAAGCCGAGAGAGGTATTATCCGCACCGTTTAACGTTCCATCATTGAAAGCGACCGTAAGCGCGGTTTTTGCGCCCAGCGAAAGTGAAGCAGCTTCGGACACCTTGCTCTTGACGGTGTAATCCTGATAAGCCGGCAGCGCCACGGCCGCCAAAATACCAATAATCGCGACGACGATCATCAGCTCGATCAGCGTAAAGCCTGTTTGTGTCTTTTTCATGACCATTTCCTTTAAAATATGAAGCAGGGTTGGATGCGATGACCGTTGCTGCATGAAGCGAGAAACTGGATGCCGGCGCGCAACCGACTGTTTGCAAGACCCTT
>JACQYA010000061.1 GCA_016208425.1 Betaproteobacteria bacterium | reverse complement strand
CTCAAGCGCTGGCGGGGCATCGCCGCGCGCTACGCCAAAAACGTTGCATCATTTCTGGCAGCAGCCCACATACGTTGCCTTGTCCTCTGGCTTGCAATCTCGTGACGACACTATCTAGGGTTAACAGGCGAAATTTGCAATGCTATTGGCATTGATTCGCTCAATATTTAAGCGAATCAATGCGGTTTGCAGCAATTATTGGTGATTTTTCGCATCAAATTGTCAACTTTTCAACCTGACTCTGTAAGTCCGACAGGTTGCTAGTGCTTAATTGCATAAGTAAGCGATTCTATTTATATCGATTAGCTATTGATTTTTAATGGAAATACACCTTCAAGTTCTTTTGCAACCAAGCACTAGAGCCTTTTTTAACTCTCAATAAAGCACTTCAATGGGCAAGCTCGACGATTTCATCCGCAACGGTCGGATAGAGCCCCCAGTGACCGCTCTCGTCGCGGCGAAAGAGATCTGCGGCAAGGCGTTCGGTGTCGATGAGGAGATATTCCCGCAGTTCGGGAATGTTGCGGTAGTGGGCAAATTTTTGCCCTCTGTCGTAGGCTGAGGTGGACGAAGAAAGCACTTCGGCGATAAATAGCGGGGCAGCCTTGTGGTGCGTACGACTACGGTCGGCCTCGGCGCAGGTAACGAACACGTCGTGGTAGAAAAAGGCACGCCGGCTTCGACGCGCAGCTTCATGCCGGCCATGAAGACGCGGCAAGGCGTGCCGCGCAGCTGGGTACGCAGGGCACCGCCAGATTGAACGTTATGGTCACATGCGCATCGGACGCCCCGGACATGGCGAACACTTCGCCGGCAAGGTACTCGTTTTTGGTGGGTTGATCGGCCTCCCAGGCGAGGTAGGCGCGGCGTCAAAGGGTAGTTTTTCGGCAGGCATACTCATCGTTCAGCCTCCCTGATTGTGGCGATTGGGTAAAACAGCGATGCAAGCGCCGCGCCCGGATCGGGGGCGCGCATGAATGCCTCGCCGACGAGAAAGGCCTGGACGTTGTGGGCGCGCATCAAGCGAACATCGGCTGGAGCGAGAATGCCACTCTCGGTAACGACTATCCTGCCGGACGGAATGCGCGGCAGCAATTCGAGCGTGTTTTGCAGGCTGACCTCGAAGGTGCGCAGATTGCGGTTGTTGATGCCGAGCAAAGGGGTATCAAGTTGCAGCGCGAGATCCAGCTCGTCGCCGTCATGCACCTCGACGAGAACGGCCATGCCGAGGCTAGCGGCGATGGCCTCGAATTTCTGCATGACGGGCAAATCGAGCGCCGCCGCGATAAGCAGAATGGCGTCGGCGCCCATCGCGCGCGCTTCATAGACCTGATAAGCGTCGACCAGAAAGTCCTTGCGTAAAACCGGCAGCGCACAAGCGGCGCGGGCGGCTTGCAGGGTTTCCGGATCGCCCTGGAAAAACTGGCGGTCGGTGAGCACGGAGAGGCAGGCTGCGCCGTGCTTCTGGTGGGTGCTGGCGATTGCGGCGGGCTGAAAATCGGTGCGCAGCAAGCCCTTGGACGGGCTGGCTTTCTTGATTTCGGCGATGACGGCCGGCCGGCCGGCGGCAATCTTGTGGCGCATGGCGCCGAGAAAATCGCGCGGCGCAGGCTGTGCTTCGGCATCGGCGCGGATCATTGCCAATGGCTTGATCGCCGAAGCAACGGCCACTTCTTGTTGCTTGACGGCAAGGATTTTGTTGAGGATGTCGCTCATGAAATTGTCGCTTGTGAGGTTAATGAACTTCATCCGGCGAATTTGCCGAGGGTTCTTCCCGCGTATCGCAGGTAACGACTACATCGGGGTAGAAGAAACAGTCGACGGCTTCGACGCGCATTTTTACGGATTCTACGAATACCCGGCAGGGGTTGCTTTTTAGCTCGCGGCGCAGAACGGTGTAGAAATTGAGCGTCGCCAGGTTGTGCGATTGGCGCACACCGACCATCGCGAAAACCTCGCCAGCAATGTATTCGTTGCGCTCGGGCTGCGTTTCTTCCCAGTCAAGACAGGCTGCGGCGTCGAAGCCGCTATCGGTTTTGGGCGGAGCCATGTCGAACCTCCTTGCGCGAGAACGGCTTATGTCGAAAAACTCCGGCTGAACGCCGCAAACTCGTCGACCTTGGCGCGCGCGGCACCCGAGACAATCGTCTCGAACGCCTTATCCACGCCATCGGCCAACGTCCCCGCCAAACCGGCGACATAAATGCTGGCGCCGGCGTTCAACGCGACGATGTCGCGGGCTGGACTGCCCTTGCCATCGAGCGCGTCCAGCAGCATGGCCTTCGATTTTTCGACGTTGGCAACACGCAGCACTTTCGGATCGTGCACCGCGAGGTTGAACTGTTCGGGATGGATCGCGTATTCCTCGATGCGCCCATCCTTGAGTTCGCCGACCAGCGTTTCGCCGGAGATCGAGATTTCGTCCAGCCCCTCGCGCCCAAAAACGGTCAGCGCCCGCGAACTGCCCAGCCGTTGCAGGACGCGCACCTGGATGCCGACCAGATCGGGATGGAACACGCCGAGCACCTGGTGCGCCGCGCCGGCCGGGTTGGTGAGCGGCCCGAGAATGTTGAAGATCGTGCGCACGCCCAGTTCGCGTCGAACCGGTGCGGCATGCTTCATCGCGCTGTGGTGGTTGGGGGCGAACATGAAGCCGACGCCGGCCTCGTCGATACACTGCCCGACCTGCTCCGGGGTCAGGTTGATGTTGACGCCCAGAGCTTCGAGCACGTCGGCGCTGCCCGATTGCGACGACACCGAGCGGCCTCCGTGTTTGGCGACGCGCGCTCCGGCGGCAGCGGCGACGAACATCGCGGCGGTCGAAATGTTGAAGGTGTGCGCGCCGTCGCCACCCGTGCCGCAGGTATCGACCAGATGGGCGGTATCGCCCACCCGCACCTTGGTCGACAGCTCGCGCATCACCTGCGCGGCGGCGGCGATCTCGCCGATGGTCTCCTTCTTCACGCGCAGGCCGATGACGATGGCGGCGATCATCACCGGCGATACCTCGCCACCCATGATCTGGCGCATCAGCGAAGTCATTTCGTCATGGAAAATTTCGCGGTGTTCGATGACCCGCTCAAGTGCTTCTTGTGGCTTCATCGGGCATGCTCCTCAAGGAAGTTTTTCAAAAGATCGTGACCGCGCTCGGTAAGGATGGATTCAGGGTGAAACTGCACGCCCTCGACGGCCAGCGTCTTGTGGCGGACACCCATGATTTCTCCGTCGTCTGTCCAGGCGGTGATTTCCAAACAGTCGGGCAGGGATTCGCGTTCGATGGCCAGAGAATGGTAGCGCGTACAAGTCAGCGGATTGGGCAGGCCGCGGAAAACGCCGACGTTCTTGTGCTGTACCGGCGAGACCTTGCCATGCATCAGCTTTTTGGCATGCACGATGCGACCTCCAAACGCTTCGCCAATCGCCTGGTGGCCGAGACAAACGCCGAGCAACGGAATCTTGCCGGCGAATTCACGAATCGCCGCAAGCGAGATGCCAGCCTGCGCTGGCGCGCAAGGGCCGGGCGAAATGACGAGATATTCCGGTTGCAGGCGCGTTATCTCGGCCAGCGAGATGGCGTCGTTGCGGAATACCTGCACCTCCTGCCCCAACTCGCCGAAATACTGGACGATGTTGTAGGTGAATGAGTCGTAGTTGTCGATCATCAGCAGCATATCTTTAACCTCTTTCGACGCGGAAGGCGTAGCGCGCAGGCCCGACACCGCAAGATATTCTATGCGGCTTGCCGACCCGTGCCGCGCATCAATTCATACAGGAATTCAGGCGCCAGATCGGCCCCGTTCGCCCAAGCCACCGTGCGCATGACCGGATGCTGGAAAGCGCTGTCAAATAGCGTTGGGTCGCGCAGTGACCCAAATATTTCACCGTCCAATTCGGTGGACAGATCAACCTCGCCGGCCTCGCCGTTGTTAAAGCGCAGGAACAACCGATAGCCGGACAAAGGCGTAACTTCTGTCGTGTGCAGAATCATTGTGCTTACTCCAAATGTTCGATCGGTTTCAGCGGCATTTTGGCCAAAGCCAGAACCCAATCTTCGGCCAGCTCATCGCGGTGCAGATCCATGTGGCGCAATGCGCTGCGCTTATTGACGTCCTACGCCTTACACGAATTGCATGAAAGTGCATCGGCGGATGCTCGCGCCAGTTCATGTACATGATGATACCGAAAAAACGTAAAAGCTCTGGCATCGCTAGGCTCTGTCGGAGAAGCTCGCTTGCTCAGTCGAACCGCGTATCCAGCCCCTGCTCGGCCAGTTCCGCAGCGCGCAGGACGGCGCGGGCTTTGTTCTCGGTTTCCTGCCATTCCGACGACGGATCGGAATCGGCGACGATGCCGGCGCCGGCCTGGACGTGCAGTTGGCCGTCTTTCACGACGGCGGTGCGGATGGCGATCGCCAGATCCATGTCGCCGTGGAAACCGAGATAGCCGACGGCGCCGGCGTAGATGCCGCGCTTGACCGGCTCCAGCTCGTCGATGATTTCCATCGCGCGCACCTTGGGGGCGCCGGAAACGGTGCCGGCGGGGAAGGTGGCCTTGAGCACGTCGAGCGCGGTTAATCCCGGTTGCAGTTTGGCTTCGACGTTGGAGACGATGTGCATTACGTGCGAATAACGCTCGACGATCATGTTTTCGGTGAGCTTGACGGTGCCGACTTTGGCGACGCGGCCGGCGTCGTTTCGGCCGAGATCGAGGAGCTGGACGTGTTCGGCACGCTCCTTCTCGTCGGCCAGCAGTTCGGCGGCGAGCGCCTGGTCTTCTTCGGTGGAGACCCCACGTTTGCGGGTGCCGGCAATCGGCCGCACGGTGACGGTGTCGCCTTCGAGACGTACCAGTATCTCCGGCGAGGCGCCGACGACGTGGAAGTCCTCGAAGTCGAAGTAGAACATGTAGGGCGAGGGATTGAGCGAGCGCAGCGAGCGGTAGAGCGCCAGCGGGCTGGCGCCCAGCGGCTTGCTCATGCGCTGCGAGAGCACGACCTGCATCACGTCGCCCTCGGTGATGTAATGCTTGGCCTTGACCACCGCCTGCTTGAACTGCGCTTCGCCGAACATCGACACGGCGGGCTGCGAGGATTTGGGCGTTTCGCCGGGAATACGCGCCGGCTCGCGCAGTTTCGCCAGCAACTCCTTCAGCCGTGCTTGTGCTTTCTGGTAGGCGCCGGGAACACCCGGCTCGGCGTAAACAATCAGCGTAAGCTTGCCGGAAAGGTTGTCGACGACGGCGATCTCTTCCGAGAGCAGCAGCACGATATCCGGCGTACCGAGTTCATCGGGCTTTTGCGTGCGCGTCAGACGGGTCTCGACGTAGCGCACGGTGTCGTAACCGAAACAGCCGACCAGACCGCCGCAAAAGCGCGGCAGCCCGGTTGAGGGCGCGGCGCGAAAGCGCTTCATGTATTTGGCGCTGGTGGGCATTGACGACAATGCGCGTCGGGCTGGTCAGGCCGATGATCGAGTAGCGGCCGAAACGTTCGCCGCCCTGCACCGATTCGAGCAGATAGGTGTACGGACCGTTCGCCAGCTTGAGATAGATCGAGAGCGGCGTGTCGAGATCGGCAAAGGTTTCGAGCGTGACGGGGATGCGGTTATAGCCTTCGGCGGCCAACCGGTTGAAATACGATTCAGTCATGGGAACTCCACAAGGTCACTAAACAGCATGCGCACACGCCGCAGCGTGCTAAAACAAGGCCTACGCTTTACAAATGGCGCAGGGGCGCCAAGGCCAAGCCTCCGCCCAATAGGCGGGCGTCGGATGCTGGTGATGGAGTGGTTTCATGGATAAGAGAGGCGTTGTGCGGCGTCTTCGATGGACGAAACTATAGCATCGCAATCGAGATCGCGCACATCCCGGCCTTCGTTGTAACCGTAGGGTACGAGAAATACGCGGCAGCCGGCGGCGCGGCCGGCGTGGAAGTCGTGCAGCGAATCGCCGATCATCAGCGCATCGGCCGGCGAAATGCCGAGACGTCCGCAAGCCCACACCAGCGGCATCGCATCGGGTTTGGCACGGGGCAGGAGGTCGCCGCTCACCACCGCGTCGAAGTAGGACGCAAGGCCGGTGCGTTCGAGTAGCGGCAGCGTAAACGCCCCCGCCTTGTTGGTTATCACCGCCAGCGGCAAGCCCATGGCCTTGAGCGCCGCCAGCCCCTGCATCACACCGGGGAAAGGCTGCGCGCTGCGGCCGTTCGCATCGGCGTAGTGCCGCTTGAAACTGGCGAGCGCATCCGGCGGCGGCGGCGCGGGATCGTCTGCCGCTTCCAGCGTCCCGGCGATCACGCGCTTGATGAGGTTGGGGATGCCGCGCCCGACGTAGCCGCGAATCTCGGCCAACGACAGTTCGGGGCGCCCGAGATCGCGCAGCATGCCGCACGCGGCGGCATGAATGTCCGGCGCCGTATCGAGCAGCGTGCCGTCCAGGTCGAGCAAAACGGCGTGAACGGCAAACGGCGCGACTCCCGCCAAGCCGTCAGACCTTTGCCAGCTCGGCGCGCAGGGCGCCGATCACCGTGTCGTAACGGTGGGCATCGCTGTCCTTGCCCGCGCCATAGACAGCGGAACCCGCGACAAAGGCATCGGCGCCGGCGCGGGCAATCTCGGCGATGTTGTCGATCTTGACGCCGCCGTCGATCTCCAGCCGGATCGTCCGCCCGCTCTCGCGCTGGTAAGCGTCGATCTTGGCGCGCGCGGCCTTGAGCTTGGTCAGCGTCGCCGGGATGAACTTCTGTCCGCCGAAGCCGGGGTTGACGCTCATCAGCAGCACGACATCGAGCTTGTCCATCACGTAATCCATGTAATCTAGTGGCGTCGCCGGATTGAAGACGAGGCCGGCCTGGCAGCCACTCTCACGGATCAGCGACAGCGTGCGGTCGACGTGTTCGGAGCCTTCCGGGTGGAAGGTGATGATGTTGGCGCCGGCCTTGGCGAAGTCGGGGACAATGCGGTCGACCGGCTTGACCATCAGATGAACGTCGATCGGCGCCTGCGTCAGCGGGCGGATCGCTTCGCAAATCAACGGGCCGATGGTGAGATTAGGGACATAATGGTTGTCCATTACGTCAAAGTGGATCCAGTCGGCGCCGGAAGCGACGACATCGACGATTTCCTCGCCCAGCTTGGCGAAGTTGGCGGAAAGGATGCTGGGGGCGATCACGTACATGGCGGAATCCTCGTAAATAATAATTTTCTGATTTTACGCGATCCGGCAAAAAAAGTAATCGCGGCACACGTGTCGCAGCAGTTCTCAATTCAAAATCTGACTTTGCGAGGCGACCTGAGGATGCTATCGATCCAGCCGCGACGAAATTGGAGTGCAGATATTTCGTGTTTTTTCGGTGATTGAAAATAGTACT
>JACQYA010000060.1 GCA_016208425.1 Betaproteobacteria bacterium | reverse complement strand
GACGGGCACTTCACGCCGGCGGCACCGAACGGGGTGCGGGCACCGGGCATCACGTACCTGTGGTCCGATGAAGGCCGGCTCTACCCGGCCATCGTTCCCGGCTTGTTCAACCGGGAGGTCGTCGGCCGGCCGAACCGCGCATGGCGGCGGGCATCGTGGCCGGTGCGCCGGCCATGGCCCGGTTCCGCGAAAGACCCTGCGCCGGGCTTGATGCACCGTTCCGGCCGGGGCGGCCGGTACGCCAGCCATGCCTTTCAGGACAATCTCAAGGGGTGCGGCATGACCCGCCGGACGAGCCACAAAGGGAACTGCCGGGACAACGCGCCGACGGGGAGCCGGTCCAACAGTTTCAAGAACGGGCGGGTGCATGGCATCCGCTACGCAACCCGTGCCGAGATGAAGGCGGCCCGCTTTGAATACATTTCGGTATACCGTTAAGCGTACCGTCAAAACTAGCGTATTGGGGTGGTGTTTGATGGTGCAGCATTGGCAACAAAAACCCTGTAAGCCTTGCGGCGTCAGGGTTTTTGGTGTGCGATGGCGCGGTGTATTACGGTAGCATGGTGGGTGCTGACGGGCTCGAACCGCCGACATCCAGCTTGTAAGGCTAGCGCTCTACCAACTGAGCTAAGCACCCGTACCGAACAGCCCAACATATAAGCTGTTCAGTTTACCGCATCCTTGAGCCCTTTGCCAGCGCGAAATTTTGGCACCTTGGCTGCCTTGATCTTGATGGCAGCGCCGGTACGTGGGTTGCGGCCGTTGCGGGCAGCGCGTTTGCCGACGTAGAAGGTACCAAAACCTACCAATGTCACCATGCCGCCCTTTTTCAGCGCACTCTTGACGGCAGCAACCGTTGCATCAAGCGCACGAACCGCAGCAGCCTTGGATATTTCGGCAGATGTAGCGATTTGATCGATCAGCTCTGATTTGTTCACTTATGCCCCCTTGGTTCGATGTGGAAAGAACAGGAAACCCTGCCCACACTTTATAGCAAGCCGGAAAAGCTTGTGTCAAGCGGATTCTGGAGGACTTACGGGGAGCAAAAAAATCAATTAGCATGACGCAAAATTCGCCGGCGGCATGCTAATTTTGCAAATCAATGGGTAACGACCGATAGCGGAGAAACATTCTCTGATCCGGTAACCACCGGGCTCGCATCAACCTCGACCGGAAGCGGTTCGGGTTTCCGCTCCAGTGCGTACTCAAGCACCTGATCGACCCATCTGACCGGTACAATCTCCAGCTTGTTCTTGATGTTGTCGGGAATCTCGGCGAGATCCCTGACGTTCTCGTGCGGGATCAGCACCTTGCCCAAGCCGCCACGCACGGCGGCAAGGAGTTTCTCCTTGAGCCCGCCGATCGGCAGCACTTCGCCGCGCAAAGTGATTTCGCCGGTCATCGCGACATCGCAGCGGACGGGAATCCCGGTCAGCACCGAGACCAGCGCTGTACAGATTCCCACGCCGGCGGATGGACCATCTTTCGGAATGGCGCCTTCCGGCAGGTGGATGTGAATATCGCTCTTCTGGTAGAAGTCCTCGGCGATGCCCAGCGACTGGGCGCGCTTGCGCACCACGGAGAGCGCCGCCTGAATCGACTCCTGCATGACTTCGCCGAGCTTGCCGGTAGTGATCGTCTTGCCCTTGCCGGGCAGCACCACCGATTCGATGGTGAGTAGTTCGCCGCCGACCTCGGTCCATGCCAGGCCGGTGACTTGCCCGACCTGATTTTCCTTTTCCGCCATACCGAAGTTGTAACGCCGGACGCCGAGGAACTTGTCGAGGTTACGCGCCGTCACCACGAGCTTGGTCTGGCTCTTCTTGAGCAGCAGCGTTTTCACAACCTTGCGGCAAATCTTCGAGATGTCCCGCTCCAGCGCCCGCACGCCGGCTTCGCGCGTGTAGTAGCGGACGATGTCGCGCAACGCGCTCTCGGCCACGGTCAGTTCGGTCTTTTTCAGGCCGTTGCTCTTGATCTGCTTGGGCAGCAGATAGCGCTGCGCAATATTGACCTTTTCGTCCTCCGTATAGCCCGACAGACGGATCACTTCCATGCGGTCCAGCAGGGGCGCGGGGATGTTCAGCGTGTTCGCGGTGGCGACGAACATCACGTCTGAGAGGTCGTATTCGACTTCGACGTAGTGGTCGACGAAGGTCGAGTTCTGTTCGGGATCGAGCACTTCCAGCAGCGCGGAACTCGGATCGCCACGAAAATCCTGGCCCATTTTGTCGACTTCGTCGAGCAGGAAAAGCGGATTCTTGACCGCGACCTTGGTCATGTTCTGCAAAATCTTGCCCGGCATCGAACCGATATAAGTCCGGCGATGTCCGCGGATCTCGGCTTCGTCGCGCACACCGCCCAAACTCATGCGCACGAACTTGCGGCCGGTCGCAGCGGCAATCGACTGCCCGAGCGAGGTCTTGCCGACCCCCGGAGGGCCGACCAGACAAAGAATCGGTGCCTTGAGCTTGTCGACGCGCTGCTGCACTGCCAGATACTCGATGATGCGTTCCTTGACCTTCTCCAGACCCCAGTGGTCTTTGTCGAGCACCTTGCCGGCCAGCGCCAGATCCTTGCTGATGCGCGTCTTCTTGCGCCACGGCAGGCCGATCAGCGTTTCGATGAAATTGCGCACGACGGTCGCTTCGGCCGACATCGGCGACATCAGCTTGAGCTTCTTGAGCTCGGCCTGCGCCTTGGCGACGCCCTCCTTGCTCATGCCGGATGCCTTGATCTTCTTTTCCAGCTCGTCGAGGTCGGCGCCTTCTTCGCCCTCGCCGAGTTCTTTCTGGATCGCCTTGACCTGCTCGTTGAGGTAATACTCGCGCTGGCTCTTCTCCATCTGGCGCTTGACGCGGCCGCGAATGCGCTTTTCGACCTGCAGGATGTCGATCTCGGCTTCAAGCTGCGACAGCAGGCGCTCGATACGCCCCCGAATCTCGAACATTTCGAGAATTTCCTGCTTCTGCTCCAGCTTGAGCGGCAGGTGCGCGGCGATCGTGTCGGCCAGGCGACCGGCTTCCTCGATACCGGCGATAGAAGTCAGGATCTCCGGAGGAATTTTCTTGTTCAGTTTGACGTACTGGTCGAACTGGGAAATCACGGCGCGACGCAACGCTTCGACTTCGTGGTCGACGCCACCGTCTGCCGCGACCGGCAGCGCAGTAGCGACAAACATCGATTCCTGCGCCGTGATCGCCTCGACACGGGCGCGCCGGGTGCCTTCGACCAACACTTTTACGGTGCCGTCGGGCAACTTGAGCATCTGCAGGATGTTGGCGATACAGCCGATACCGTAAAGATCTTCGGCTTCCGGTTCGTCCTTGGCGGCGGACTTTTGCGCCACGAGCAGGATGCTCTTGCCCGCTTCCATCGCGACCTCCAGCGCCTTGATCGACTTCGGGCGCCCGACAAAGAGCGGAATCACCATGTGCGGGAACACCACCACATCGCGCAAAGGCAACAGCGGGAGTTCGACAGGCTCGTCGGACTGGTTCGATACGTTCACATTCGTAGACATCGATTGAGCCTTATAGATAAGCGTTGGTACCCTCAGGTGGGGGTACGAACCGGTATTTCAAGCCCGCCCGGATCGGATCGCCGGGCGATTCAGTTGGCTCCCGAAACTTTCGGCTGATCGGCATAGATCAGAATTGGTTTGGCATCGCCGCCGATCATGTTTTCATCGATCACGACTTTTGAGACATTCTCCATCCCCGGAAGTTCGTACATCGTATCGAGCAGCACGTATTCGAGTATCGAGCGCAGGCCGCGCGCGCCGGTTTTGCGATCCAGAGCCTTCTTGGCAATCGCCGCCATCGCCGAGGGACGGATATCGAGGTCGACCCCCTCCATCGAAAACAGCTTCTGATATTGTTTGACCAGCGCATTCTTCGGCTCGATCAGGATCTGGACCAGCGCATCGGCGGACAGCTCCTCCAGCGTCGCCACGACCGGCAAACGGCCGATCAACTCGGGAATCAGGCCAAACTTGATGAGGTCTTCGGGTTCGACGCCGCGCAGCACCTCGCCGATGGCCTTTTTGTTGTCCTTGCTCTTGATTTCGGCGCCAAACCCCATGCCGCCCCGTTCGGAGCGGTTGCGGATGACCTTCTCCAGGCCGTCGAACGCGCCGCCGCAAATAAACAGGATGTTGGTCGTATCGACCTGAACAAAATCCTGGTTCGGATGCTTGCGGCCGCCCTGCGGCGGCACCGACGCGACAGTGCCTTCGATCAGCTTGAGCAGCGCCTGCTGCACGCCCTCGCCCGACACGTCGCGGGTAATCGAAGGGTTGTCCGACTTGCGCGAAATTTTGTCGATCTCGTCGATGTAGACGATACCTTGCTGCGCCCGCTCGGTATCGTAGTCGCATTTTTGCAACAGCTTCTGGATGATGTTCTCGACATCCTCGCCGACATAACCGGCTTCCGTGAGCGTCGTCGCATCGGCCATCACGAAGGGGACGTTGAGCATGCGCGCCAGCGTCTGCGCGAGCAGCGTCTTGCCGGAACCGGTGGGGCCGACGAGCAGGATGTTGCTCTTGGCCAGCTCGACCTCGTCGCTGCCCTTGCCGTAGTGGCGCAAACGCTTGTAGTGATTATAGACCGCCACCGACAGGATGCGCTTGGCGGTGCTCTGGCCGATCACGTACTGGTCGAGCAGCCCGCAAATTTCCCTGGGCGTCGGCAGATCGCCGTTCGATCCTTTGCCGCCTTTATCGCCCGCAATTTCGTCACGAACGATATCGTTGCATAGGTCGATGCATTCGTCGCAAATGAACACCGAAGGGCCGGCAATCAACTTTTTGACCTCATGCTGGCTTTTTCCGCAAAACGAGCAATAGAGCAATTTCTCGCTGCCGCTTTTCTTTTCCGACATCTCGACCTACCTCACTAAGTGGCAAGGGCTTTCGCTGGTTCAAGCGCACCACCCGCAGGGCGCCAATGAGCGAAGCGCATTGCTCCGGATGCGACTGCCAAACGCCATCGGTGGATCAACATCCGGCGCAATGCCCGTTGGTTATTGCGCCCTACGCGGACTCAAACTGCTTCCCGGCTGACCAGCACCTTGTCGATCAAACCGTATTCTGCCGCCTCATGCGCCGAAAGGAAATTGTCGCGGTCGGTGTCGCGCTCTATCCTGTCCACCGGTTGCCCGGTATGCAATGCCATGATTTCGTTCAACTTGGCGCGCAGCGAGAGAATTTCCTTGGCGTGGATGGCAATATCGGAAGCTTGCCCCTGGAAGCCGCCCATCGGCTGGTGAATCATCACGCGCGAGTTGGGCAGCGCCGAGCGCTTGCCCCTGGTTCCGGCGGCGAGCAGGAAGGCGCCCATCGAGCAAGCCTGCCCCATGCACAGCGTCGCCACATCCGGCTTGATGAACTGCATGGTGTCGTAAATCGACATTCCGGCCGTCACCGAACCGCCCGGCGAGTTGATGTAGAAGAAAATATCCTTGTCCGGATTCTCGGCTTCCAGGAAGAGCAGTTGCGCGACCACCAGATTGGCGGTCACGTCATTGACCGGGCCGACCAGGAAAATGACGCGCTCCTTGAGCAGGCGCGAATAGATGTCGTAGGCGCGCTCGCCACGGCCGCTCTGCTCGATCACCATCGGCACCATGCCCAGCGCCTGCGGTTCGCAGCGATTTTCGCTATAGTTTTGCCAGCGGCTTCCGTTATCGGGTTTCATGCCAGATCCTCCCTTTCCGGGTAATGGGCAACGAAGGGGAAATTCAGGATTTCTGGCCCATCAGCTCATCGAAGGCGACGGCTTTATCGACCACCTTCGCGCTGGCCAACACCCAGGCCACGACGTTGTCTTCGATAGCCACGCTCTCGACCTCCGCAAGGCGTTGCGGCTGGGCAAAATACCAACGCACGACCTCTTCCGGGTGCTCGTAACTTTGCGCCGATTCCTCGACAATCGCCTTGACCTGATCCGATTTCGCGTGCAGATCGTGCACCTTGACGACCTCGGAGAGAATCAGGCCGAGGCTGACGCGACGCTTGGCCTGGTCGGCAAACCACTCGGGCTGCATCGGAAAATCCTTGATCTTCATGCCGCGCTGCTCCATATCCTGGCGGGCCGATTGCATCAGGCGCCGGATTTCCATCTCGACCAGCGAGTTCGGGATTTCGATCGGATTCGCTTTGTACAGCGCGTCCATTACCTGATCCTTGATTTTGCCCTGCAAACGCTTCTTCACTTCGCGCTTGAGGTTGCTCTCGATCTCGGCGCGCATCTGCGAAATATCGCCATCCTCGACGCCCAGCGCCTTGGCGAAATCGGCATCGATCCCGGGCAAAACCGGATCGCGAACTTCTTTGACCGTAACGTCGAACGTGACCGTCTGGCCGGCCAGATCCTTGGCGAAGTAATCGGCCGGAAAAGTCATCTCGAAAGACTTGGCCTCGCCCGCCTTCAGCCCGGCAACCGCGCTCTCGAAATCGGCCAGCATCGCGCCTTCGCCGAGGACGAAGGGATAGTCGTTGGCCTGCCCCCCCTGGAAAGGCTCGCCGTCTTTTTTGCCGAGAAAGTCGATGACAACGCGGTCGCCGGCGGCCGCTGCGCGGTCGACCGGTTCGTAGCTCACCCGCTGTTTGCGCAGGATGGCAAGCGTGTTTTCGACTTCCGCCTCGCCCACCTCAAGCACCGGACGCTCGATTTCGACACCGGCCAGCTCGACCAGCGCGATTTCGGGATAGACCTCGATAACCGCCGCAAATTCGAGATGGGCCGTGCTCTCGCCCTGTTTCGCTTCGATGCGCGGATAGCCCGCGACACGCAACTGCTGCGCGGCGACGGCCGCGCCGTAAGCCTTGTCCAGCGCCTCGGTCAGCGCCTCCTGGCGCGCCTGGTCACCGTGCTGCTGCCGGACGATGTTGGCCGGCACCTTGCCCGGGCGAAACCCCGGCATCTTGACGTTCTTGCCCATCCGCTTCAGGCGTTGGTCGACATCCTGGTCGAGGTCGGCGATCGCTACCACCAGATCCAGACGGCGCTCAAGCGAGCTCGGGGTCGGCGCGACTTCCGGGGTGAGCGCTGCGGGGTCGGCTGCGTTCGTGTTTGCGGCGTTCGTTTCCATTGAGAATCCTTGCGATACGGGCTGAGAATAGAATGAATGGGACATGAATGATGAATGGCTGAAAACCGGGTGAATAAGCGTGACCAGAATCAAAATGAGGTGTAAATCGCCGTCGCCGGAGCCATGACCTGCGGCAGCCGAACCGGAAAAGCGTGGATTCTATCATGAGTCCGAAAAATTCTAATTCTTCGGCTGCGGCGCCTGCGGGAGTGGCCTTGGGGCGGTTGGGCGGCCGTGGTACGGAAACGCCCGACCGCGCCCGAAGCCGCTTCCCCACGGGGGTTTTTGCGGGCTTATGGAATATCCGCGCTACTTGCCGTAGGCGACGATTACCGCCGGAATTTGATCGAGCGCCAGAGTCCGATCTGCCGCGCCGAGCTTGATCGCCTCTTTCGGCATGCCGAAGACGACGCAACTGGCTTCGTCCTGGGCAATCGTGCTGGCGCCGGCGTCGTGCATCTCCTTCATACCGCGCGCGCCGTCGTCGCCCATGCCGGTCATGATGATGCCCAGCGCGTTGGCGCCGGCAAACTTGGCGACCGAGCGAAACAGCACATCGACCGATGGCTTGTGGCGGTTGACCAGCGGCCCGTCGACCACGTCGACCAAGTATTGCGCACCGCTGCGCTTGAGCATCATGTGCCGGCCGCCGGGCGCGATCAGCGCGCGCCCCGGAATCACGCGGTCGCCGTTTTTCGCTTCGCGCACCTCGATATGGCACAGGCCGTTCAGGCGCTCGGCGAACATCGCGGTGAACTTTTCCGGCATATGCTGGACGATCACGATGCCGGGCGAGGTCGCCGGCAAGCGGGTCAACACCGCCTCCAGCGCCTGCGTGCCGCCGGTCGACGTACCGATCGCCACCACCTGGTCGGTCGTCCGCTCCAGGGCGCGATGGCCGGCCGGGCCGAGTATCGCGTCGGCCGTCAGCTTCGGGTGCCCGGCGGCGGCCGACACCGGCGGGGCGCCCACCGGGCGCAGCGCGCGCAGGTTGGCGCGCGCTGCGCTGCGCACGGCATGGACGATGTCGTTGGAAGCGTCTTCAAGAAAACTCTTCAGCCCGATCTTCGGCTTGGTGATGATGCTCAACGCCCCGGCGGCGAGCGCCTCGAAAGTCGCCTGCGCCCCCTGCTCGGCGAGCGAAGAACAGACCACCGTCGGCGTCGGATGCTCGGCCATCACCTTCTTGAGAAAGGTAATGCCGTCCATGCGCGGCATTTCGATGTCGATCACCAGCACGTCCGGCCAGCGCGACTTCATCTTTTCCAGCGCAAAAATCGGATCGGACGCGGTGGCGATGACTTCGATACCGGGATCGGTCGCCAGCGCCTGCGAGACGACCTGCCGGACCAGCGCAGAATCGTCGACGATCATCACTTTTATTTTTTCAGCCATACGATCTTTCAACCATTCGCTCTCTCAGCCCTTAGCGTTCCTGATATGCGCGCCCGACCCCTGGGGAAACGCCAACCAGACTTCTCCGCTCCACACGTCAAAATGCAGCTTGCGCCGCCCGCTGCCGCCCACATGCTCGGACATCGGCACCATATTCCTTGCCGCCAGCAAACGGCGCCCATACTCGATGTTACGCGAGCCGATGTCCGGCATTCCGGCGTTCGTGCCGGCCAGCATATTGCTGCCGCCGAACATTTTCGCCCGATACTCGCGCGGATGCGTGCCGGCGGCATCCACCTGGCGCAAGAACAACTCGAACGCCTCGTCGGCGAAACGGCCGTCGAGAAGGGCATTCGCCGGCCGCCGCCGCTCGGTCAGCATATAGTGGCACATGCCGCCGATGCGCCGGCGCGGATGCCATAGCGTAATCGAAATACAGGAGCCGAGCAGCGTCGAAATACGTGTTCTTGCCCCCCCGCCGCAAAAATGGAAGTCGCCGGGATTGAGAAAAATCTCCTTCAACCCGTCGTTTAGCTCGTTCAACTCGTTCGATCCGTTCAATTTGTCGCGGGCGGCGGTCACGGCTTGCGATAAATCGTCGGACGAACGGCCGTCACGCGGTCGGTAATCCCGTTCAGCGTCTCGGAATGCCCGATAATCAGATAGCCGCCGGCCTTCAGTCGCGGCAGCAGGTTGTGCACCACTTTGGCCTTGGTTTCCGGGTCGAAGTAGATCATCACGTTGCGCAGGAAAATCACCTCGAATTCACCGATGTCGGCATCGACCGGCCGCGTCAGGTTGATCTGGTAAAAGCTCGTCCGCTTGCGCAGCTCGGGCGCGATCAGGAAGGTTCCGGCGTGCGAGCGCACCCCCTTCAGGCAATACTTCTGCATGTAGGCGGGCGGAATGCCCTCGGTGCGCGCCAGTGCGTAGTGGCCGGTCGCCGCCTTGGCCAGTACTTCGGTGCTGATGTCCGAACCGACGACTTCCCAAGGCGTGTTCGGCAGATTGTCGGCGAGCACCATCGCCAGCGTGTAGATTTCCTCGCCGCTCGAACTTGCCGCGCTCCACACGCGAAACGTCGCCGGGCTCTTGCGCTTGCGGATCACTTCGTCGCGCAGAAACTCGAAATGCTTGGGTTCGCGGAAAAAATAGGTTTCGTTGGTGGTCAGCAGATTGACCATCGTCTGAAGCTCTTCGGGATGGTTGCCGGCGGCCAGCATGCGGTAGTACTGGCCGAAGTTGGCGAAGTCGTATGGCTTCAGGCGACGGGTCAGGCGGCCGACGAGCAGCACCTTCTTCGCGTCGCTCAGGCTGATCCCGGCGATCTTGTAGATCAACCGTTGAAACAGCGCGAATTCCTGGTCGGTAATCCCGGCTTCCATGGTCAGAACAGCTCGATCTTGTTTTCGGCCGGACGCTGGCGCTTGGCCAGCGTCTCGGCGTAAGCCTGCTCTTCGCGCGCGATGACCTCGGCCGTCGCCATGTTGGTCAACATGCGCCGGCAATAGGCATCGCCCGTTCCCGGCAGGAACAACACTTTGCGCGACCAGGGGCCGAGAAAGTCGGACGACATCAAGGGAATACCCTCGCGATCCAGCCACTCTTTCGTGAAATTAGCGTTGCGCATGCCGACGCTCAAGGAACCCGCCCGCGTATCGATGATCGTGCCGCCGCCGAAGGCTTTGGCGTTCAGGCGAGGCTTCTTCGCGCCTTTTTGCAGCAGGGCATTGAGCAGCGACTCCATCGCGTAGTCGCCGGACAGCAGCGAATCGACGTCGCCGTGCTGGTTGCGCCCCATGTTGGGCAACATGAAATGGTTCAAGCCGCCCAGCCTCGCCTGCGGGTCGAACAGGCACACCGCCACGCAAGAACCGAGCAAGGTAGACAAGGGGCGTTCCGGCTCGATCGCCCATGCGCCGGGCTGAATGCTGCGCGACAGGCGTTCGATTTCTTTCGAGGGAAGTTTTGAGTAGTCCAAGAGCGGGTTCGAGAATTAAAAAACGGAACAGGGAAATTACGACATCCTGCTGTCGTGCCGGCTATCGTCGAGGCGGAAGAAGGTCATCGTCTGTTGCAGTTGCTCGGCCTGCGAGCCGAGCTCCTCGGCGGTCGCCGCCAGCTCTTCGGACGCCGAGGCGTTCTGCTGCGTCGCCTGGTTGAGCTGGCCCATCGCGCCGTT
>JACQYA010000019.1 GCA_016208425.1 Betaproteobacteria bacterium | reverse complement strand
CGCACATGCTCGAGATAGGCGGCGCACGCAGCCTCGTCGGGGAACATTTTCTGGTATCCGGGCAGCGTGTCAGGGTTCTTGCCGGCCATAAACAGACACTACATAGAGTAAGTCGGTGCGCCAACCGGATAGGCATGGTTCGTACCATTCGGGTTGCTGACGTTCATTGCTAATCAGGTATCTATTTGAATCCGCATTGTTTGCGATTGGGTTGCCGAGCGTCAACAAGAGTCCCGGAGCCAGAATCGCTCAATCACTCCCTCGCAACCGAAAAAGCGAGGCATTCAGATGCCCCGCAAAACAATCTCCCCGAAACACTTATAGGACAGGCGTGGCGAAGTACAATCCGGCTTGGCTGGAATGGCGCCAAACAAGGAGCGTGGTGAGAATCAAATGGTGTGGGGCTGCGTTGTGGCTGTCCGGGTTGCTGTGGTCGCCCGCTGTAGTCGTTGCCGGTCTGTGCGAGCACGGGCGCCGGCAGTCGCCGGCCGACATCGTCGCGCCGGTGCGGCAAGCGTTGCCGCCCATCGAGTTTCACTACCGCGAGGCGCCGCTCAAGCTGGCCAACGACGGCCATACCGTTCGCGTACGTTTTGCGAACAGCAGCCACATTGTGCTGGGCAAGGAGCGTTTTGCCTTGCAGCAATTCCATTTCCACACCCCCGGCGGCGACCGGATTGCGGGTCAGGCGTTCGAGATGGCCGCGCATTTGATCCACAAGAGCAAGGCCGGACGGTTGTTGGTCATCGTCGTACTGTTTCGCCGAGGCGCCGAGCACCCGTTGCTGGCCGAGTTGTTGCCGAGGATCCCGATACAGGTCGACGGCGATCATGTGGTGGCCAATGCCCGCGTAGACGCGGCGCGTCTGTTGCCGGCCGGGCACCGCTATTTTTCGTATGAAGGCTCGTTGACCGCGCCGCCCTGCACCGAGGGCGTAACCTGGCTGGTGATGAAGCAGACGGTCGAATTGTCGGCCGAGCAGTTGGCTCGCTACCGAAGCGTCTTTGCCGACAATGCGAGACCGGTGCAAGCGCCGAACGGGCGTGTCTTCAAGGAAAGCATTTGAGTTTTTCGGGCTGTCGCCGCTTGCTTGACAGGAACCGGCTGCCTTTGTGTTCGACGTAAATGGGCTCGCCGGTGGCAGGCCAGGATCGAGAGGATGATTTGATGAAAGTTCGCAGCAATTTGTTGAGCGCCGGCAAGGCCACGATGGTGTCCTGCCTGATGGTTGCGCTAAATGCCGTGGCGTCGCCCGCGTCGCCTTCCGGCGAAGTCGTGAAGCCCAATTCGCCGGGCAAGGAGGTCAAAGTCACGGCGGAAATGAAGGGGGCCGGCATCGTATCGAGCGGCGTCGCCCTGCCGCCGATACCGCCGGCGACCGGCAACCGCAAGAACCCGGTGCCGTCGTGGGGCAAGCCGCTGCCCTATCCCATCGTGATCGCAGACCGGCGCAACAACCGGCTGATCGAGGTGGCGCCGGACAAGCGCATCATCTGGGAATTTCCATCGCCGAACCTGAAAGTTTACCGGGGCAACGAAGACGTCAATTTTTCGGCCGACGGCCGCCAGCTGGCGGTGAGCGAGGAAGACAATTACGACGTCCACATCGTCGATTACGAAAAGAAGGAACTGGTGTGGACTTATGGAACGCCCGATACGAAGGGCAGCGGAGACGGCTTGCTGAATTATCCCGACGACGCGCATCTGCTGGAAGACGGACAGTTCCTGACAGCCGACATCCGCAACTGCCGGGTGCTTATCGTCGACCCGAAAGACAACCGCGTCACGACGCAGTGGGGAAAACCGGGCAACTGCAAGCACAATCCCCCGGAAACCTTGGCCTACCCGAACGGCGCGACGCCGCTGGACAACGGCGACATTCTGGTCACCGAGATCGGCGAGTCCTGGCTGTCGCGCATCACGCGAAACAGCAAGGTCGTGTGGAGCGTCAAAGCGCCGAACATCCGCTATCCGTCCGATGCCTTCCCGACGGTTGACGGCAAGCAGGTGATCGTCGCCGACTTCTGGAAGCCGGGGCGCGTGGTCATTTTCGACCCGGCGACGCGCAAGATTACCTGGGAGTACTTCGTCAAGGCCGGCGAAAAGATGCTCGACCATCCCTCGCTCGCCCGCGAGTTGCCCGATACCGGCGATATTTTGGTCGCCGACGACCTGAACGACCGCGTGATCGTGATCGACCGCAAGACCAAAGAAATCATCTGGCAATACGGCGAGCGAAAGAAAAAAGGCTACGCTCCCGGCCTGCTCAACTATCCCGACGGGTTCGACATCGACGTGTTCAGGGATTGGAAGGCAGCACTGAAAAACAAGTAAATCCCTACGTCCGGATCGGTGTGCCCGGCGCGATCACGCGCCATGCGCGCAGCTTTTCGGCGTAGGAGATCCCGGCATTGGCCGGGCTGGTCGATGGCAGGCGAATATATTCGATCTCGGCCGGGCAGGCGACCGACGGCCGGACGTGCCGCAAATACAGCCTCTCCGCCGCCGCGCCGTTGAAACAGACGCGCCGGATACCGGGGTGGCTGGCAAAAAACGCGGCAAAATCGTTGGTCGCGACACTTTCGCGGTCGATGTCCGAATCGAGGCTGCTGGCGCGCGCGCACGACTGCAAAACATCCCAGAGCGCGAGATCGGACGCCATCAGCGACGACAGTTTGTGCCCGTAGTCGCAGCCGGGGTCGAAACCGAAAATCTCGCCGACGATTTTCCAGAACGAGTTTCTCGGGTGCGCGTAGTACCGCTGTGCGCGCAGCGACGCCTTGCCCGGCATGGTGCCGAGCACCAGAACCCGCGCGGCTGACGTCGCGACGGGCGGAAAACCGTGAATAGGCGACATGGGGCGCGCGGAAGGTGCTTGCCGGTTCCGCGTCGTTACCGCGCCGTTCCGAGCATCTCCAGCGCCACCGCTTCGGCCACCTTGATGCCGTCGACGCCGGCCGACAGGATACCGCCCGCGTAGCCGGCGCCTTCGCCGGCCGGGTAAAGACCCCGCACGTTCAGGCTCTGGCAATCGTCGCCGCGCGTGATGCGCAGCGGCGAGGAAGTGCGCGTTTCGACGCCGGTAAGCACGGCATCGGGCATTGCAAAGCCCTTGATCTGGCGGTCGAACGCCGGCAAGGCTTCGCGGATGGCGGCGATGGCGTAATCGGGCAGCGCCGCCGACAGGTCGGTCAGGCGCACGCCCGGCTTGTACGAAGGCGTCACCGATCCAAGCCCGGCCGACGCCCGCCCGGCAATGAAGTCGCCGACCAGTTGCCCCGGTGCCTCGTAAGTGCCGCCGCCGAGCTCGAAGGCGCGCGCTTCGAGCGCGCGCTGCAAGCCGATGCCGGCCAAAGGGCCGCCCGCCGCGCCGCCGGGAAAATCGCCGGGGGTGATGCCGACCACGATACCGGCGTTGGCGTTGCGCTCGTTGCGCGAATACTGGCTCATGCCGTTGGTCACCACGCAGTCCGCTTCCGAGGTGGCGGCGACCACCGTGCCGCCGGGGCACATGCAGAAGCTGTACACCGAGCGGCCGTTGCTGGCGTGATACACCAGCTTGTAGTCGGCGGCACCGAGCAGCGGGTTGCCGGCGTTGGCGCCGAACCGTGCCCGGTCGATCAAAGACTGCGGGTGCTCGATGCGGAAGCCTATCGAAAAGGGCTTCGCCTCCATGAATACACCCTGCGCGTACAAGGCCGCAAACGTGTCGCGCGCGCTGTGGCCGAGCGCGAGCACGATGTGATCGCTGCGAATTTCCTCGCCGCTGGCAAGCCGGACGCCGCGCACGCGGCCGCGAACCGTGTCATTTTTGCTGTTTTTTTGGCCGCCATTTTCAATATCCAGGCCGGTCACGCGCTGCTGGAAGCGGATCTCCCCGCCCAGCGCCTGGATTTCGCGGCGCATGTTCTCGACCATGCCGACCAGCCGGAACGTGCCGATGTGCGGCTTGGCGACGTAAAGTATTTCGGCCGGCGCGCCGGCCTTGACGAATTCCTCCAGCACCTTGCGCCCGAGGTGCACAGACCCCAGGTATCCTGCGTCCGCTCGCGCACGGCCTTGCCGCGCTCGAAAACGATAGGGCGAAAGCCCATCTGCGCCAGCACCAGCGCGGCAAAGATCCCGGCCGGGCCGAAGCCGACGACGACCGGCCGCGAATCCGGTTGCGCCGGCGCCCGCCCGACAAAACGATAGCGGGTATCCGGCGTCGGCGCGACCTTGGGGTCGTCGGCGAATTTCTTCAGCAGCAGCGCTTCGTTGTCGGCTTTCACGTCTACCGTGGAGGTCACCGGTGATGCGCGGCTTTATCGCGCAGCGTCCGGTGGACCGATGGGTTGGGCATCGCTACTTCTCCGCTGCCGTATCAGATGCCGGAACTGCCCTTGCCTCACGAGTGCCGAGTGCACTCACCGCTTTACCCGCTAGCTCCTTTACTTGCTCAGCGAAGCTAGGAACCGCCTTCATCGCTTGCTTTACGACGTCTGAGGAAGCAAGTTCGTGCCAAGGGCTGCCGTGGCTGGTAGTTTCAACAAGACGGAGGGGCTGTTCGTCAAGGCGGGTCAGTGCCGATGTGAGGAGCCGAGCTTCCATGTCCTTGTCAAATCGTGCAGCTTCGCGCCGGAACCCCTCGTACGCGCGTGATATGGACGCTTTGAAGGCATAGTCTTCTGCAAGTCGAAATCGTTGTCCGATCTGCTTCGTTGCCAACCACGCAAACCAGACCGGCGCGCCGACAGAAAGAAGTGACAAGAGGAGGTTTAGAACAATTACCGAAGTGGCGGCATCAGGAACCTTAAACAATTCCGAAAGCGCGTGAAGCTGTCCGGCGCCAAAATAGCTGCCGGCAACGAGCGCTAGGACAAGCCCTGTAACCCAAAACCACATTGACTTAGACAACGCATCGGAGCGCTCGCTGAACGCAGCAGCCAATCCGACACTTGTTGCTGCCGAGTACGCAGTCTCGCAACGTTCAAGTACTGACTTCGCATCTTGGGTACTCGTGTTCAATTGCTTATCGAGTTCGTCTGCTTGTTCTCTAATGCCCAGTAGATGAGCTTTTTCCTTCGCCGCCTCTTGAACAAGAATTGCGATCTTCTGTCGTGCCTCTGACAGTGACTCAAGGTCTGTGGGAAGTTGATCGGCTGCGTTGTATGCGTGCTCTATCCGCTCCACCATCGTTGCGAGCGCGGCGGTGCGAGGGTCTAATCCATTCAGCCGAGATTCCATGCCACGGAGTTGGGTCGCCAACTTCCTTAGTTTGACGACTGCCTCAGCGTGTCCGTCTCTTACCAGTACTGGCTCTAGCGCTTTGCGAAGCCCGCCTAACGTAAGCATGAATGCAGGGACAGCCTGACCGGCATTACCCCAAAGTTGTGCGACCGTCTGCTGTTGAAGATGCAGAAGGCGACGTGCGTAGTCTTTGAGTCTGGCGTCATGATCGCCAACGGCATCACCTCCTTGATCTTCGATAAGGTCAATGATCGACTGCGCTTCTTCGATCAGCTCTGCCCGGGTAAGCCCCGGAAAGCTCCAATTCCCGTGTGCGTTTCCAAACGGTTCGTCACTTGGAATTGCCGAGCGCATTTGAGCAATGACTTTCTCTAGGTGCTGCTGGATTGTGATTAGCGTTTGATGCATTTCATCTCCCTGAGAAAATCTTGCGTTTTGCAATTAATGACGCCCCCGGCTTTGCAGCCGCCGGTATCTCCAGCCGCTTGGCGATGGCGGCGGCCAGCGCTTCGGGCGGATGGTCGAGCGGCAGGCGCAATTCGGATATTCTCAACATCGGTTTTCTCTGGAAATCGGAGCGATCATAGCCGCTTCAAGGCTGCCAGCAGGTCGCGTTCCAGTTGTTCGATACGGTTCAGCATGGCCGCCTGCGCGGCTTCGTCGCGGAGGCTCCAGTTCTTCAGCTCGGCTTCGAGAAACACGCGCAGCTCGGTAAAACGCGACGCCTCGGCCTGGTCGGCCAACTGCCGGTTGGCCCGCAAGTCCTTGGCATGACGGCGGGCATCGAGAAGCACGGCCGCTTGCAGGTAGACAACAAAGACGAGGAACAAGGCGGTGAGAAATGCGACCAGACCGAGCATGACCAGACCGAGCGGCGCCTGGACGCTCGCCACGCCGACGGAAAGCGCGGTCGGAGTGTTAAAGGCGCTCCAGTTGAGCGCGGCGAACGCGGCAATCGAAATCAGGACAGCCAGCAAGAACAGCGTGCGAGTTTTCATCGCCCCTCCGGGGGTTTCGTTGTCGACTGGCATTATCCCCGATTCTCCGGTTCTATGCGGGCGGTTTGTCAGGGGCGCCAGCAGGCGTCGCCGGTGTGGTATTTTGGGCGCTGACACTACGAAGGAACCGACGATGATCTCGCTAATCGCCGCCGTCGCGCAGAATCGCGCCATCGGCAAGAATAATGAACTGCTCTGGCGGCTACCGGAGGACATGCGCCACTTTCGGGAAACGACGCGCGGTAAAGCGGTGGTTATGGGGCGCAAGACCTGGGAGTCGCTGCCTGCTGCTTTCCGCCCGCTGCCGGGAAGACGCAATATTGTGCTGACCCGCGATCCGGCCTACGTCGCCGAGGGCGCCGTCATCGCTCGCTCGCTGGCCGACGCGGTGGCGCTGGCCGGCAGCGAAGAAGAGGTTTTCGTTATCGGCGGCGCCGAACTCTATCGGCAGGCGCTGCCGCTGGCCGGGCGCCTGTATCTCACGGAAGTTGCCGAAACCCCGGACGGCGATGCGTTTTTCCCGGAAATTTCTGCTGCCGACTGGCAGGAGATCGCGCGCGTACCGCAGCGTAACGAATCGGGGCTGGAATTTGCCTTCGTCCTCTACCAACGCCGCCCGTTTGCCTGACTCCGCCTCAGCGCACGCAATCCACGTAGTAAATCGCCTTGCCGTCGACGACTTCCTTGACCAGCCCGTGGATGTCGGTCTCGAATCCCGGAAACTTTTCGTTGAAGTCGCGCGCGAACTTGAGGTAGCGGACGATGGTGCCGTTGAAGCGCTCGCCGGGAATCAGCAGCGGGATGCCCGGCGGGTAGGGCGTGAGCAGGATGCTGGTGATGCGCCCTTCGAGGTCGTCGATCGGCACGCGGTCGATCTCGCGGTGCGCCATCTTGGCGAAGGCGTCGGTCGGCTTCATCGCCGGTTCCATGTTCGAGAGATACATTTCGGTGGTCAGGCGCGCCACGTCGTTGGCGGCGTAGATGCCGTGGATCTGGGTACACAGGTCTTTCAGGCCGATCCGCTCGTAGCGCGGGTGCTTGCGCACGAACTCGGGAAGCACCTTCCACAGCGGCTGGTTCTTGTCGTAGTCGTCCTTGAACTGCTGTAGCTCGGTGACCATCGTGTTCCAGCGACCCTTGGTGATGCCGATCGTGAACATGATGAAGAACGAGTAGAGGCCGCATTTCTCGACGATCACGCCGTGTTCGGCCAGGTATTTGGTGACGATGCCCGCCGGAATTCCCCAGTCGGCGAAATCGCCGTCGACGTCGAGCCCCGGCGTAATCACCGTCGCCTTGATCGGGTCGAGCATGTTGAAGCCCTCGGCCAACTGGCCGAAGCCGTGCCAGCGCTCGCCGGGTTTGAGCATCCACGCTTCGCGCTCCTCGATGCCTTCTTCCGACAGATCGTCCGGCCCCCAGACCTTGAACCACCAGTCCACGCCCCACTCTTCGTCGACCTTGCGCATCGCCCGGCGGAAGTCGAGCGCCTCGGTGATCGACTCCTCGACCAGCGCCGGGCCGCCCGGCGCTTCCATCATGGCCGCCGCCACGTCGCACGAGGCGATGATCGCGTATTGCGGCGAGGTCGAGGTATGCATCAGGTACGCTTCGTTGAAGATGTCGCGGTCGAGTTCGCGCTGCTCCGAGTTCTGCACGAGGATCTGCGACGCCTGCGACAGGCCGGCCAGCAGCTTGTGCGTCGACTGCGTCGAGAAAATCATCGATTCCTTGCAGCGCGGGCGGTCGGCGCCGATCGCGTGGTAGTCGCCGTAAAAATCGTGGAAGGCGGCGTGCGGCAGCCAGGCTTCGTCGAAATGCAGGGTATCGATCTTGCCGTCGAGCATCTCCTTGATTTCCTCGACGTTATAGAGCACGCCGTCGTAAGTGCTCTGCGTGATGGTGAGCACGCGCGGCTTGGCCTTCACCTGGCTGGCAAAGGGATGGGCGTCGATTTTTTTCCGGATGTTTTCCCAGAGGAACTCTTCTTTCGGGATCGGGCCGATGATGCCGTAGTGGTTGCGCGTCGGCATCAGAAACACCGGCACGGCGCCGGTCATGATGATCGAGTGGAGCACCGATTTGTGGCAGTTGCGGTCGACGACGACGATGTCGCCGGGCGCCACGGTCGAATGCCAGACGATCTTGTTCGACGTGGAGGTGCCGTTGGTCACGAAATAGAGGTGGTCGGCGTTGAAGATGCGCGCCGCGTTGCGCTCGGAAGCGGCGACCGGGCCGGTGTGGTCGAGCAGTTGCCCGAGTTCCTCGACCGCGTTGCAGACATCGGCGCGCAGCATGTTCTCGCCGAAAAACTGGTGGAACATCTGGCCGACCGGGCTTTTCAAAAACGCGACGCCGCCCGAGTGGCCGGGGCAGTGCCAGGAATACGAGCCGTCCGACGCGTAGTGGGTGAGCGCGCGGAAAAACGGCGGCGGCACGCTCTTCAGGTAGGTTTTCGCCTCGCGCACGACGTAACGGCCGATGAACTCCGGCGTGTCCTCGAACATGTGGATGAAGCCGTGCAGTTCGCGCAACACGTCGTTCGGAACGTGGCGCGATGTCCGCGTTTCGCCGTGCAGGAAGATCGGGATGCCCTCGTTCCGGCAACGGATCTCCTTCACGAAGGCGCGTAGCTCGGCAATCGTGCTTTCCGCCACTTCCTTGCTGAATTCCTCGTCGTCGACGGAAAGGATGAAGGCCGAAGCGCGGCTTTGCTGCTGGGCGAAGGAAGTCAGGTCGCCGTAGCTGGTGACGCCGAGCACTTCAAAACCCTCGGCTTCGATGGCTTGGGCCAGCGCGCGGATGCCGAGACCGCTCGCGTTTTCCGAACGAAAGTCTTCGTCGATGATGATGACGGGGAAGTGAAAGCGCATGGCTGTTCCTGAAACGCTGTAAAACCGCTTTCAACGCAGAGAACGCAAAGATGAATCCATGATTTTCTCTGCGTCAGAAGAGGTTTAGGTTTAGATTTTGGGCAGCGTCACACCGACCTGCCCCTGATACTTGCCGCCTCTATCCTTGTACGAGGTCTCGCACTCTTCGTCCGACTCGAAGAAGAGCACTTGCGCAACACCTTCGTTGGCGTAAATCTTGGCGGGGAGCGGCGTCGTGTTCGAGAACTCCAGCGTCACGTAGCCCTCCCACTCGGGCTCGAACGGGGTGACGTTGACGATGATGCCGCAACGCGCGTAGGTGCTCTTTCCGAGGCACACCGTCAGCACGCTGCGCGGAATGCGGAAATACTCGACCGTGCGCGCCAGCGCAAACGAGTTCGGCGGGATGATGCAAAAATCGGCGGTCACTTCGACGAAGGAGTTCGGGTCGAAGTTCTTCGGGTCGACGATGGTCGAATTGATGTTGGTGAACAGCTTGAACTCGTTCGAGCAGCGGATATCGTAGCCGTAGCTCGACGTTCCGTAGGACACGATTTTCCGCCCGTCGACTTCGCGCACCTGGTTCGGCTCGAAGGGAGCGATCATGCCGTGCTGTTCCGCCATGCGGCGGATCCATTTATCGGACTTGATGGACATCGCGGGTCACCGGAACACCTGAAAGAAAGGCGGCTATTCTACGGTTTCCGTGAGCTGGCGGGGGAATGTTGGGAAATGCGGTGGAACATGCGTTGGCGATTCGCGCAACTGCCATCGCGGGCAAGCCCGCTCCTACAATAAACCTCACTGTGGGAGCGGGCGAATTTTTCACCCTTTGCGCGATTGTCCGGGTGCCGCGAACCGGGTGCTCAGTTGTTCTGCACGACGATGCTCGGAAACTTGGTGCTCATGTCTTTTGCGCGCTCGGCCACTTTCACCGCAATGCGGCGAGCGATAGCCCGATAGATTTCTGCAGCGCGCGAATCGGGCGCACCGACCACGGTCGGACGGCCGGCGTCGGCCAGCTCGCGGATCGACAGTTCCAGCGGCAGTGCACCCAGCAGTTCGGCGCCAAAATCCTTGCACATTTTTTCGCCGCCGCCGTGACCGAAGATATGCTCTTCGTTGCCGCACTTCGAGCAGATATGGATGCTCATGTTTTCGACCAGGCCAAGGATCGGGATGCCGACCTTCTCGAACATCTTCAAGCCCTTGCGCGCGTCGATCAGCGCGATGTCCTGCGGCGTCGTGACGATCACGGCGCCGGTCACCGGTACCTTCTGCGCCAGCGTCAGTTGCGTGTCGCCCGTGCCGGGCGGCATATCGACCACCAGATAATCGACGTCGCGCCAGTTGGTCTGGTTGAGCAGTTGCTCCAGCGCCTGTGTGACCATCGGCCCGCGCCAGACCATCGGCGAATCGACGTCGACCATGAAGCCGATCGACATCGCCTGCAGGCCGTAAGCCTCCAGCGGCTCCATCGACTGGCCGTCCTTCGACTCCGGCTGGCGGCCGGCCAGACCGAGCATTTGCGGCTGCGACGGGCCATAGATGTCGGCGTCGAGCAAGCCGACGGTCGCGCCTTCCTGCGCCAGCGCCAGCGCCAGATTGACCGCTGTCGTGCTCTTGCCGACACCGCCCTTGCCGGACGCGACGGCGATCACGTTCTTGACGCCCTTCATCGGCTTCAAGCCACGCTGCACGGCATGTGCGGCGATCTTGATCGTGACGTTCGCGCTGACGTTGCCGACCCCTTCCAGCGTTTTCAGTTTCGCGATCACCGATTGACGGATGCCGTCGATTTGCGTTTTCGCGGGGTAGCCCAGCTCGATGTCGAGAGAGACATCGCCGCCGTCCACCTTGATATTCTTCGCCGAACGGGTCGACAGGTAATCCTTCTGCGTGTTCGGGTCGATCAGTTCTTTCAGTGCCGCCTGTACGGCCTCCATCGTTACAGCCATTTTCCATTGCTCCTTGAATGTCGATACGGAATATTACGATTTCAATACCTTACTGATTTTGTAAAGTTTAACCGAAAATGCGCCGAAAAACCCTAATGTCGGCAACAAGACATCTGTCCTTCCGACGAAGTTCAACGGGTTGAAACCTAAGCCGGCGCCAGTTTAGCGTACTCCAGCGCCAGCCATTTCATGCCGCCCGGGCCGAAATTGATCTGCACGCGAGCCTCGGGGCCGCGCCCTTCGGCGGCCACGATGACGCCGCACCCGAATTTGGCATGTTGCACATTTTGCCCGATGCGCCAGCCGTTGGCCGACGTTTGCGACATTGGCAAGGCTTCCGCAGAATACGCCGAAGCCTTGCGCGAAGGCGGGGTCGCCGCATAGGCCGGCGCCCTGCTGATCTTGCGCAGCAAGCCCTCGGGGATCTCTTCGAAAAAAGCCGAAGGCAGGCTGTAGCGCGTCTGCCCGTGCAACATCCGCGTTTGCGCGTGGCTCAGATAGAGGCGGCGGCGCGCGCGGGTGACGGCGACGTACATCAGGCGGCGCTCCTCTTCGACGCCTTGGCGTTCCTGCGCGGCGTTTTCGTGCGGAAACAGCCCCTGCTCCAGCCCGGTGATGAAAACGACGTCGAACTCCAGCCCCTTCGCCGCGTGCACGGTCATCAGCTGCACCGCCTCCTGCCCCTCGCCGGCCTGGTGCTCGCCGGCTTCGAGCGAGGCGTGCGCGAGAAAGGAGGCGAGCGCGCCGGCGTCGCCATTGTTGGCGATGGTATCGGCTTCTTCCTGCACGAAGTTGCTTGCCGCGTTGACCAGTTCGTCGAGGTTTTCCAGGCGCTCCTGACCTTCTTTTTCGCTCAGGTAATGCTGGCGCAGGCCGCTTTTTTCGATGACGTGCTCGACGGTTTCCGGCAGCGGCAGATTTGCCGTTTCGGCGCGTAGCGTCTCGACCAGGCGGACGAAATGTCCGACCGCCGCGCCGGGTTTGCCGCCGAGGCCGGCGGCCGCGTTGTAGAGGCTCGAATTGGCGCGATGCGCCGCCTCCTGCAAGGCTTCGGCGCTGCGGCTGCCGATGCCGCGCGCCGGAAAATTGACGACCCGCGCAAACGCCGTGTCGTCGTCGGCGTTGGCGATCAAGCGCAAGTAGGCGAGCGCGTGCTTGATTTCCTGCCGCTCGAAAAAGCGCAGGCCGCCATAGACGCGATACGGCACGCCGAGCGAGAAGAGCTGGTGTTCGAGCACGCGCGACTGGGCGTTGGAGCGGTAAAGCAGCGCGATCTGCGTGCGCGACACGCCTTCGCGCACCAGTTCGCGGATCTCGTCGACCACGAAGCGCGCTTCGTCGATGTCCGAAAATCCCTCGAACACGCGGATCGGTTCGCCGGCACCGGCTTCCGTCCACAGGTTTTTGCCGAGGCGGCCGCGATTGTGCTTGATCAGCGCGTTGGCGGCGTCGAGGATATTGCCGTGCGAGCGGTAGTTCTGCTCCAGGCGGATCACGTTGGCGACCTGGAACTCGCGCTCCAGATCGCGCATGTTGCCGACCTCGGCGCCGCGGAAGGCGTAGATCGACTGGTCGTCGTCGCCGACGGCGAACACGCTGGCGCCGGCCGCGTCCGGCGTGGTGCCGCCGTGCCCGGCCAGCAGCTTCAGCCATGCGTATTGCAGCCGGTTGGTATCCTGAAACTCGTCGACCAGGATATGGCGGAAGCGCTGCTGGTAATGGCGGCGCAGCGGCTCGTTGCGGGTCAGCAGCTCGTAGGAGCGCAGCAGCAGCTCGGCAAAATCGACCACCCCTTCGCGCTGGCACTGCGCTTCGTATTCGGCGTAAAGCGCGACGCGCCGGCCGGTGTAGTCGTCGTAGGCCTCGGCCTGCGCCGCCCGGATGCCCTGTTCCTTGTGGGCGTTGATGAAATGCATCAGCTCGCGCGGCGGAAACTTTTCGTCGTCGACGCCGAGGTTCTTCAGCAGCCGCTTGATCGCCGAAAGCTGGTCGCCGGAATCGAGAATCTGGAACAAAGACGGCACGCCGGCCTCGCGGTAGTGCGCCCGCAAGAGACGGTTGCACAACCCGTGGAAAGTGCCGATCCACATCCCTTTAGTGTTGATCGGCAACATCGCCGCCAGGCGCGCCTGCATTTCCTTCGCCGCCTTGTTGGTGAAGGTCACCGCCAGAATACCGTGCGGCCCGACCTGCCCGGTCGACACCAGCCAGGCGATGCGCGTCGTCAGCACGCGCGTCTTGCCGCTGCCGGCTCCGGCGAGAATCAGCGCATGTTGTGCGGGCAAAGTGACCGCAGCCAGTTGCGGCGGGTTGAGGTGGGCGAGCAAATCGGACATAGATCAAAGTTTTCCGGCAAATCAGCACGGATTATAGCGGCCGCTGAAGCGACCGCCGTATCCGCGCCACCCTCAGAGCGGCGGTTTGTAAAATTTAGGAGAAAGATTCTAACTTTCCGAACAGACCGACTTATATAATGATGCTGCACTGCAACAAATTTGGGCTAACGAAAGTTGTGTGCCTATATTTGGCACTTGCCAAAAATGAAAGGATCGACAATGAGAGCACCGAAACTGCTACCGTGGGTCGCCCGCAAAGCCGGGATCAGCGACGAGCTGGCGCTCAAACTGTGGCGTCGCGCCGCCGGCGAGGCCGAAGTGATCGCCGGTTGTTGCGATAGCCCGGACTATTTCCGCCTGGCCGACGAACGCTTCATGGATCTGGTCGACAATGAGTCGGACAGCGGTTCCTGCGCCGCCCCGGAAATGCTCGCCCGGCAACGCGCCGGCTGGATGTGGCGCCATCAAAAACGCCTTTCGCAGCTGAATCTGTTGGCGGCGCAGAACGCCTACCGCTTGTGGCAAGCCAACTGGAACGGCTTTCTCGCCGGGCAGCGGCGCGCGGCGTAAATGTTGGGGGGCGATTCGTGCCGATGAGCGATACCATCGTTCCGCCCCCGTGTAGGAGCGGCCTTGGCCGCGATGGGGCTGTGGCGATGCACAAACGCCCCATCGCGGCTATAGTGTTTTCCCGATACGCGCGCCCGGTGCCGGCGCGTCGCCTTGCCCGGATAGCGGTGTCGTGTGCGTTTCGATCTGCGACACGCTTGATCTGACCTGTTCGGCATCCACATCGTCGAGCACTTTCGGCATCGCCGATCCCTTGGCCGCAAAATAGCAGCTGTACGGTTCGCTCAGAAAGCGCGCTTCCTCTTTCGCGTGCAAGGCCATGACCTGGCCGTCCAGCACGCAGAGCAGATCGCCCTTATCGTCGGCGTTGCCCCACAGATCGGCGCTGCGTACCCCGGCCGTAAGCGCCGCCATGCGCACATTGAACGCGCGCTGGTAGGGCAACGCCCCGGAAGTCAGGCGAAAGGCGCCGCGGGTAACTTCCAGCGCGCCCGTAAACACCCTGTCTTCGCGACGCCCCAGCGCGTTCAACCGCAGTTCCGCGTTCTCGCCGAGCTTGACGGTGCTACCGTCGGCCAACCGGATCGCCACCCGCGCCCCGCCGCCGGTCAGTACCTTGTCCCGGTTTTGCAGGGATTGTCCGGGCGCCAGCGGCTGGCGCTTGCCGCCGCGCTCGACCCAGGCCGGCATCTGGACGCCATCGGCCACGGCATAGGCATCGCCGGATCGCGGTTCGGCGAATACCGGCAAACCCCAGGCCAGGAAGAACACCACACACCAGGCAAACCCAAAACACCTTCTCATAAACAACCCTATCGCCGGCAAACCATAAGCGGCTGCCGCAACCTCGGTGCGGCGCCTTCGATCGATTCTAACCCGGATATTCCACAAAAATTCAACGCCACCCGTAGGGCGCCAATAAGCGAAGTGCATTGCGCCGAATGCGATTGCCGGACGCCCCGGAGAATCAGTATCCGGCGCAATGCCCGTTGGTTATTGCGCCCTGCGCGGGCTGGAGGGCGAGAAAGGTGGGGGAGAAGCGGCGCATGGGGGCGTCATCCCATCGGGCAAAGCACAGTATCTACGCAGCCTTCCCGAAATCTACCGATGCGACCGGCCACGGCGAGCGTCCGGTCACACGCTCGTACAAGGTTTCCGGCGCCACATCGAAGCCGCAGGGCCAGGCCAGCGTCGGCCATTCGTCGAGAAAAAACCGGGCAAACTCCCGCTCGT
The DNA here is from genome assembly GCA_016208425.1 of Betaproteobacteria bacterium. Lineage (GTDB taxonomy): Bacteria > Pseudomonadota > Gammaproteobacteria > Burkholderiales > Rhodocyclaceae > JACQYA01. The sequence continues at coordinate 5,011 of JACQYA010000019.1, read as the reverse complement.
CGCGCAGAGGCTCCGCCGCCCGATAGCGCTGCACCAGGTCGCCCAGATCGGCCTCGCCCGATTCGCCCGACTCGAAAAGCAGCCAGACGCGATAAGCGCCGACATAACGTGCTTCCTTCAACTTGACGATCATTTTCTCTCCTACACCAGAGGCGGAATCCGATGGAATTCCTTCGTACCCCACATTTCAAGCAGTTCCTCACGGTGGATCTCTGCCCACTCTTCGACCAAACCCCGCACCCGTGCCGGCAATCGACCCGCCATTACATTGAGGTCGACAATCGACATCACCGCCGCGTATTCGTTGTACTTCACATGGAAATGCGGCGGATTATGTTCGTCGAAGTACATCGCCACGATAATGCCCAAAAACCTGCTTATTTCCGGCATCGACAACACCCCCGTCTGTTTCTCGCACAATCTTGAGCCACTCCGGCGCATGATCGCCGACTGTTCCCGGATCCGTTGCATTCATTGCATTGTATCCGGGCTACGCCGCTCGATACCGAAGAGAAAGATCTGGACGACGAGGAAGGTCAGGAAGAAGCGGCGCGTGGGGACAATTATCCCTTGCGCCTGACAGTGCGACCTACGCGGGTTGCCACCTCGTAGGAGCGGGCTTGCCCGCTCCTACCACCGGACGCATCAACCGTTGCGCCGCCGCATCTGCACCCAGCCAAACAGCGCCATTAACCCCGAGAGCAACATCATCCCCCACTCCGAGAGCGTCGGGATACCCGTCGCGTTGCTCGCTCCGGACGGCGCGCCGGAGCCACCGGGATCGGAGATCTGCCCGTTCGCCGAAACATCGTCGTCGCCCAGGCCGCCATCGGTGATATTGAACGTCACCGTCGAACCGCTAATATTCAGCGCGTTGTCGGCGACCGTCAGCGTGTACCAGTGCGGCGTCGCGTTGCCCGGCGTCTTGCCGTACTTCCAGTATTGCGCGTTGGCGGGCAGCGGCTGCGCGTAGGCGATGGTGAAGGATAGCGTGCTGCCCGGCGTGCAGTTGCCGATGGCGAACTGGAACAGCCCCTGCGGGAAGGCGATGCCGCCCGGCGGCGCGCTGGGCAGGCTGCTACCGGCGACGAACTGCCCGGGGGTGTAGCCGCAAGCCGCGCCGCCGCCGGTGAAGCTGGCGGTAACGCTGCCGGCAACGCCGGGCGGCGTGCCGGTATACGAAGTGACCGGCGCAAACAGCGTGGCGAGCTGCGCCTTGACCGGCGGGGTGCTCAGGTTGGCGCTGCCGTCTTCGGCGACGACGTAGACGTCGTAGTTGGTGCCGGCCGCCAGACCCGTCACGGCAAAGGCCCTGGCGACCGCAGCGCTCATCGCGCCGCTGCCGCTGGCGACGATGGCGACGCCCGAGTACGCCGCAGCGGCCTTGACCTGCGCCGAGGTGGGCGCGGCGGCGTTGCGCGCGACGACGATCCAGGTGCCGGTGGCGGCTTCGTTGCTGGTCGCCGACAAGGCGGTCGCGGTTTGGGTGGTGCCGGAAACGCCGACGGCGGACAGGATCGGGGCCGTAGTATCGGCTGCATCAAAGGAGTCAAAAGACTGTCCGCCGCGCACCAGACGAACGTGGCCGTCGCCGTCACGGAGGCCGTAGCCAGCGTAGCCATAGCCTCTCGCAGCGCACGCAGGTTGTGCCGCCCGGCACAACAACACTGAATTTTGGACGATTTTTAGCCCGGATATTTCATAAAAACTGCTGCATTCCTGTAGGAGCGGCCTTGGCCGCGATGGGCGATGGTGCTGCAGAAGCGCCCAATCGCGGCCAAGGCCGCTCCTGCACGGCGGCCAAGGCCGCTCCTGCACGGGGGTTTCCCGCGACTTCCCGCCGCCGGACGACCAAGCCAAACCGCGTATAATTCGCGGTTTAGCCCCTATTCGATCGCTACGGCCATGCAGGAAAAATACCAACCGGCGGAAGTCGAACTCGCAGCCCAGGAACACTGGAACAAAACCGGTGCGGCGCGCGCCATCGAAGACCTCAGCAAACCCAAGTACTACTGCCTGTCGATGTTCCCCTACCCCTCGGGCAAGCTGCACATGGGGCATGTGCGCAACTACACGATCGGCGACGTGCTGGCGCGCTTCCACAAGATGCGGGGCTACAACGTGATGCAGCCGATGGGTTGGGACGCTTTCGGCATGCCCGCCGAGAACGCCGCGATCCAGAACCAGGTGCCGCCGGCGCAGTGGACTTACGCCAACATCGACTACATGCGGGGTCAGCTCAAGCGTCGCGGTTCCGCCACCGACTGGGCGCGCGAGCTCGCCACCTGCAAGCCGGATTACTACCGCTGGGAGCAGTGGCTGTTCACCCGCCTTTACGAGAAGGGGCTGATCTACAAGCGCCTCGGCACGGTGAACTGGGACCCGGTCGACCACACCGTGCTCGCCAACGAGCAGGTCATCGACGGGCGCGGCTGGCGCTCGGGCGCGCCGATCGAAAAGCGCGAAATCCCGATGTACTACATGAAGATCACCGCCTACGCCGAAGAACTGCTCGCCGACCTCGACCAGTTGGGCGGCTGGCCGGAACAGGTCCGGCTGATGCAGAAGAACTGGATCGGCAAGAGCGTGGGGGTACGCTTTGCTTTTCCCTACGAACTCGATGGCAAGGCCGACAAGTTGTGGGTGTTCACGACGCGCGCCGACACGATCATGGGCGTCACCTTCTGCGCCGTCGCCGCCGAACACCCGTTAGCGGCTTATGCCGCCGCACGCGACCCTCAGATCGCCGCCTTCGTCGAGGAATGCAAGCAGGGTGGCGTCGCCGAGGCCGACATCGCGACGATGGAGAAGAAGGGGGTAGCGACCAGCATCTTCGTCACGCACCCGCTCACGGGAGAGCGGGTCGAAGTCTGGATCGGCAACTACGTGTTGATGGGCTACGGCGACGGCGCGGTGATGGCCGTCCCCGCACACGATGAACGCGACTTCGCCTTTGCCAAGAAGTACGGCTTGCCGATCAAGCAAGTCGTCGCCTCTGAAGGTGAGCACTTTTCACTCGACGGCTGGCAGGAGTGGTACGCCTCGAAAAGCGGCGCTTGTGTCAATTCCGGAAAATACGACGGATTCTCCTACGAAGCCGCCGTCGACGCGATCGCTGCCGATCTTGCGGCGAAGGGCTTTGGTGAAAAGAAAATCCAGTTCCGCCTGCGCGACTGGGGTATCTCGCGCCAGCGCTACTGGGGTTGCCCGATCCCGATCATTCACTGCCCGCAATGCGGCGACGTGCCGGTTCCCGACGACCAATTGCCGGTCGTGCTGCCCGAGAACGTGACGGTCGACGGCGCCGGATCGCCGCTCGCCCGCATGCCCGAGTTTTACGAATGCAGCTGCCCCAAGTGCGGCCAGCCGGCGCGCCGCGAGACCGACACGATGGATACCTTCGTCGAATCGTCGTGGTACTACCTGCGCTACTGCTGCCCGGACAACCACCGGGCCATGCTCGACGAGCGCGTCGCCTACTGGTGCAAGGGCGGCATCGACCAGTACATCGGCGGCATCGAACACGCCATCCTGCACCTGCTCTACTCGCGCTTCTGGACCAAGCTGATGCGCGATGTCGGCCTCTTTGGCGCGAATGGTGAAAAATTCCAGATCGACGAGCCTTTCGCCAACCTGCTGACACAGGGCATGGTCGTGGCGCCGACTTTCTTCCGTGAAGAAGCGAACGGCAAGAAAGACTGGATCAACCCGGCCGACGTTGACGTCACCCACGACGAACGCGGCCGGGCGAGTGGTGGCAAGTACGGCGCCACCTTGCGCGCCGACGGCCTGCCGGTGATCGTCGGCGGCACCGAGAAGATGTCGAAATCGAAGAACAACGGCGTCGACCCGCAGGCGCTGATCGACCAGTACGGCGCCGATACAGCGCGCCTGTTCATCATGTTCGCGGCGCCGCCAGACCAGTCGCTCGAATGGTCGGATGCCGGCGTCGAAGGGGCTTTCCGCTTCCTCAAGCGCGTCTGGAAGCAGGTTTTCGAGCACCTTGCCGGCGGGTCGGTCGCGCCTTACGCGGGCGGCGAGCTTTCGGCGGAACTGAAAGACTTCCGCCGCCAGTTGCACCAGACGCTCGGCAAAGTCGCCGACGACTACGGCCGGCGCAAGCAGTTCAACACCGCCATCGCCGCCGTGATGGAACTGCTCAACGCCTACGCGAAAATTTCCGACACGTCCGCCATCGCGACATCGATCCGGCAGGAAGCGCTGGAAGCGGCCGTGCTGATGCTGTTCCCCATCGTCCCGCACGTTTGCGCAGCGCTCTATGGCGCGCTGCGGCCGGGACAAAACGCGGGCGACCAGGCGTTCCCCGCCGTCGATGCCAGCGCGCTGGCGCAGGACGAGATCGAGCTGATGCTGCAGATCAACGGCAAGCTGCGCGGCAGCCTGCGCGTGCCGGCGAGCGCCGACAAAGCGGCCATCGAAGCCGCCGCGCTGGCCTGCGACGCGGCGCAGAAACATCTCGAAGGCAAGGCGCCGAAGAAGCTGATCGTCGTTCCCGGCCGCCTGGTCAACATCGTCGCCTGAAACCCGGAGAAGGAACCCCGATGCGCGCCAAGCTCCTTTCAACGATTATCGCCCTCTCGCTGCTCGCCGGCTGCGGCTTCCAGCTGCGCGGCCCCTACGCCCTGCCCTACGAGAGCATCTATCTGGCGATGCCCGACTATTCGGAACTCGGCGCCGGCCTGAAGCGCGCCATCCGCGCCTCGGGCGGCACCCGTCTGGCCGAGCGGGCGGACGATGCGCAAGCCACTTTCCTGCCGACCGCCGACGCGCGCGAACGGGTGATCCTGTCGCTCTCCGGCACCGGCCGCGTGCGCGAACTGCGCCTGCGCTACCGCTACGGCTACCGCATCGCCGACGTCAAGGGACGCGACCTGGTGCCGCCCGGCGAAATCGAGCTATCGCGCGATCTGAGCTACGACGACTCCAACGTGCTGGCCAAGGAGCAGGAAGAAGTCCTGCTCTGGCGCGACATGCAGAACGACATGGTGCA
>JACQYA010000018.1 GCA_016208425.1 Betaproteobacteria bacterium | reverse complement strand
TTCGCGCAAAGATCTGGCCGGCTACCTGACGCCGGAGGCGGCGCAGCGGGCGCATCCCGAAGAAACGCTGGCGCTCTGGCGCGATCTCGCTAATTCGTTCGGCGGCCGGATGGATACCGCCAGCCTGATGCGCGCCGACCTGTGGACTTATCTCTCCGAAAACTGCCTGGCCAAAACCGACCGCGCGAGCATGGCGCACGGCCTCGAAGTGCGCGTGCCGCTGCTCGGGCAGCCGGTGCTGGATGCGGTCTTGCACCTGCCGGCCGAGGCGCATTTCGACGCTGGCGGGGGCAAGGCGATTTTGCGCCGCATCGCCCGCGAAAGTCTGCCGGAAATCGTTTGGAACCGGGAAAAACACGGCTTTTCCGTACCGCTACGGGTCTATTTCAACGGCGCCTGGAGCCGCGTTTGCGATGCGGCCATCGGGGACTGCGCTAAAATCGCCCCTTTCCTCGACGCCCAAGCCGTCGCCCGCCTGTGGCGCGAGGCCAAAGCCGGCAAGGCCTCGCGCCGCCTGGCCTACACGCTGGTCGTGCTGCTCCTCTGGCTGCGCGACAAACGGATCGCGGGTTAGCGTTAAATGACAACGTTGTGTTTCGTGAACAAGTCTCGAATAAAATACGCATCCCAAAGGAATTATCCGTCCGGCAAGAGCGTGTTTGTGCGATTCCGGCAAGCGACGATATTGTTTGTAGCGAAGCGAGATGCCAGACTATAGCGATAAACTGAATCCGGATAAGGCGCTGATTTTCCGAATCGTTCACCGCGACAACGTACGGTGGATACTCGGTAACGGGGTGCATTGCCGTAATTCGGCGGATCAAGATCCGAAATACGTGGATATCGGAAATGCGGATCTGATAAGCAAGCGTTCGCATCGGGAAGTTTTGGTTCCGCCGGGGGGAACGCTGAGCGACTACGTTCCATTTTATTTCACGCCGTTTTCTCCGATGATGTACAACATCCATACCGGTAGAGGCCTGAAACAGCGAAACAATGATGAAATCGTAATATTGGTTTCCAGTCTTCGTCGCGTGGACGAGTTGAGTCTTCGATATTTGTTTACCAATGCTCATGCCTATCCGGATTGGGCCGATTACTTTGGCGATCTCGCCAAGCTTTCGGAAATTGACTGGCCAATTCTTCAAAAAAGGGATTTCAGCGGAGACCCGGATGATCCGAAGAAAATGGAGCGATATCAAGCCGAGGCGCTTATCCATCGGCGCCTGCCTGTCGACGCGCTCTTGGGTATCGTGTGCTATACCGAGCAGCTAAAATCGGATATCGAAGAGCAGGTACGGGCACGCGGCTTGAAGTTGAAGATTTTCGCCAAAAAGGGTTGGTATTTCTGATGATCAAATTTACATCGGGCAATCTTCTTGAAGCCGACGCCGAGGCACTGGTTAATACGGTCAACGCGGTCGGGGTGATGGGCAAGGGTATCGCGCTGATGTTCAAGGAGCGCTTTGCCGACAATTTTGAACGCTACGCCGCCGCCTGCAAGGCCAAGGAGGTGCGTGTCGGCAAGATGTTCGTCACCGAGCCGGGCGAGCTCGGCGGCCCGCAGTGGATCGTTAACTTCCCGACCAAGCAGCACTGGAAGGCTCCTTCTCAGATGCCTTGGATCGTCGAGGGTCTGCAAGATCTGCGTCGCTTTCTGGTTGAGAACCGGGTGAAGTCGGTTGCGCTGCCGCCGCTCGGCGCCGGCAACGGCGGGCTGGAGTGGGAAGCGGTACGCGGGCAAATCGAACGCGAGCTGGCCGATCTGGCCGGCGTCGAAGTCCTTGTTTTCGAGCCGATTTCCAAGTATCAGAACGTCGCCAAGCGCAAGGGCGCCGAGAAACTGACACCGGCGCGCGCCCTGATCGCCGAACTGGTGCGCCGCTATTGGGTGCTGGGCATGGAATGCAGCCTGCTCGAAGTGCAGAAGCTGGCATGGTTTCTTGAACGCGCGATCGAACGGCTGGCGCCGAGCAATCCGTTGGATCTGCGTTTTATTGCCAACAAATACGGGCCGTACGCCGATCGCCTGCGCCATCTGCTCGACGGTCTCGACGGCAGCTACCTGCATTGCGACAAGCGGATTGGCGATGCCGATCGGCTCGAACCGATCTGGTTCGACAACGAGCGCACGGATGTCGTGCAGTCCTACCTCAAGAGCGCCGACGCCAAGCCGTTCGCTGCGGCGCTGGAGCACACCGTCCGCCTGATCGACGGTTTCGAGTCGCCGTTCGGCATGGAGCTGCTGGCGACGGTTGATTGGCTGCTGGAGCGCGAGAAGTGTGCACCGACCGTCAGCGGCATCCGCGAGGGTCTGCGCAAGTGGCCCGTTGGTGCAGCGGCCGCCGAACGCAAGTGCCGCTTGTTCGATGATCGCGCTATCGGCATCGCGCTGAATCGCCTGAATACACAGTACGACTTGGCTTTTGCGGCCTGATCGCGGCAGATTGAGAGGGGGCGTTTCCATGCGCTGGTGGCAACAGTTTGTTTTTTCGCTGCGGGCGCGCCGGGCAGGCGGCAGCCGCATTTCGTCGGGCGCCTATATCAAGGGCGCCGACGCCATCCGTCTCGGCCGCAAGTGCAAGGTGCACGACCACGCCTCGATCGACGCCAGCCGTAGCCGGGGCGTCGTTTTCGGCGACCAGGTCACGCTCAACCGCTATGCTTGCGTGCAGGGCGGAGCAGGCGGCGTGCGGCTCGGCGACCGCGTCGAAATCAACAATTTCTCCATCGTCAACGGCACCGGCGGGGTCGATGTCGGCGACGACACGCTGATCGGCCCCGGCGTGCGCATTGTGTCCTACCAACACCGCTTCGCCGCCGGACAAACCATCCGCTCCCAGCCGACCGAGGGCAAGGCCATCCGCATCGGGCGCGATTGCTGGATCGGCGCCAACGCGGTGATTCTCGCCGGGGTGAGCGTCGGCGACGGCGCCGTGGTCGCCGCCGGCGCGGTGGTGACGCGCGACGTGGTCGGCGGCGCCGTGGTCGCCGGCGTCCCGGCCGTCTTCAAAAAAATGCGCGGGGAGGGTTTGGCGTGATATTTCGCAAGGGCGGGAAGACCGACAAGCGGCTGAGAAAAATCGCCTGGCGCTGGAAAAAACCGGCGTGGGCGGAAAACCGGGGTGTCTGGCTCCCCTGCAACCAGCCGGGCATCGCGCCGGGCATCGCGCGGCAGATCTATTTCGGCGAGTACGAGGGCAAGGAGGCCGACATCGTCGCGCAGAAGCTCGACGCGGGCGATACGGTCGTCGAGGTTGGCGCCGGCCTGGGCTATCTGTCGGCTCTTTGCGCGAAGCGCATCGGCAGCGACCGGGTGCACACCTTCGAGGCCAACCCGGCGTTGATGCCGCTGATCCATGCCACGCACCGGCGCAACGCCATCGAACCGGGCGTACACAATATCTTGCTGGCGCGTGGCGACGGCGAGTGCACCTTCTATGTCGAAGACGAGTTCTGGGCTTCTTCGACGACGGCGCGCAGCGCGCGGGCGCAGGCGATCAAGGTGCCGCAGCGCGACCTCAACGAAGCGTTGAGTCGCCTGGCGCCGACCTTCATGATTGTCGATATCGAAGGCGGCGAAGGGGAATTCTTCGCCTACGCCGATCTCGCCGGAGTCAGGAAGATCTGCCTGGAAACCCACCCCGACGTGATCGGCAACGACGGCGTTTCGGCGGTTTTTGCGCGCCTGCTGGCGCAGGGTTTCGCGCTCGACTTCGGCTGTATCCGCAAGAACGTGTTCTATTTCTACCGTTGACAATCCGCCCGATGGCGAGGCTGAAACCCGCATGGATAAACGATCTACCCGTGGCATGGCCGAAGCGTGGCGCCTTTGTTGGCGTTCCGGGCAGCGCCCTTGTAGAACGCCTATTGGCGCGGCTTCCAGAGGAGGGGCGCGCATAAATGGCTGAACCCATGCTCTCGCTGGTCGTCCCTGTCTATAACGTCGCCCCCTATTTGCGGCAATGCCTGGACAGCCTGCTCGCGCTGACGCGGCCGGCGGATGAAATCATCGAAACCATCGAGATCATCGCCGTAGACGATGGTTCGACCGACGGTTGTCCGGCAATTCTCGCGGAATATGCGGCCAAAGCGCCGCAAATCCGCGTCATCCGCCAGGAGAACGGTGGCCTTTCGGCGGCGCGCAACACCGGCATGGCGCACGCTGGCGGGCGCTATCTCGCTTTCGTCGATTCCGACGATTTCGTCGCGCCGCAGATGTACGGACGGTTGCTGGCGATGGCGCAAGCGGACGATCTGGACATCGCGCTGTGCAATGCCGATTATCACTTTGAAGGGCGCGAGGCAGACCGGCCGATTTACGCCGATGCGCAGAATGTGGGCGATACGGGCATTATCGCCGGCGCCGAATGGCTGCGCCGGCGCCTGAGGGAAAAACGGTTGATGCACATGGTGTGGATGCATCTGTACCGCCGGGATTTCCTGCTGCGTCACCGTTTTTCCTTCGTGCCGCGTTTAGTCCACGAAGACGTGATCTGGACGACGCGGGCGCTGCTTCTCGCCGAACGGGTTCGCTACGACCCGGCGCCGCTGTACCGCTACCGTATCCCGCTGCGCACGTTCGACGCGGAGCAGAACAGGAAGCGTCTCGAAGCGATCATCGCCAGCAGTGTGGTCAACGCGCGGACTCTGGTCGGGCTGGCCGACAGCGAGACGAGAGATGCCGAAATCGAGAAACTGTTGCGCTGGCAGGCGGTGGATGGCGCTTTTTCGATTTTTCACAAGATCGGCAAGTTGCCCGACAGGCGCTGGCAAGACGCGCGCTGGCGCGAAATTTCGGCGGACGGCCTATTCCCTTTGCTGTGGAGGAACGCGGTGAACTGGCGACAAAAACGGCGTATTGCGCGTAATTACCTGCGTGCCCTGCTGGCGGGAGGTTGGCGTGTCTGAACCCGTGCCTGAACCTGGGTGGGGCTTGCCGGCCTGGATGTTCGTTCTCAGCTTCGTCTACCCGATCCCGCACACCATCGCCTTGCGCAATTTGCTGCTCGGCGCCGGCCTGGCGGTCAGCGTGTGGCTGGTTGCGCGGAACCGCCCGCAGGGTCAGTGGGGGCGGTTATGGGGGCAGTTGCGGCGCTTGCTTGCCCGTTTTAACGGCGCGGGGCGGGTGCTGGCCGTGCTGACAGTTTGGCTGGTATTGCAGAGCGCGTTTATCTCGCCCTACCCGCAAGCTGCCCTGAGAATGCTGCGCGGCGACTGGCTGGTGGTGCTCGGCGTCGCCGCCGTCGCCCTCTGCGCCGTATTCGCCACGCGGCGAGACTGCGGGCACCGCCTGCTGACCGCTTTCGTCCTCGCGCTGTGCGCCCACATCCTGTGGCTGCTCGCCTACCAGATCGCTGTCTGGCTGCGTACCGGCGAGTACCCGCTGGGTTTCACGCCTTTCGCGCACAAGGACTACCAGAGCATGCTGGTGACCACGCTGGTCAGCCTCTTGCTCGCCAGCCTGGTCGCCCGGGCGGCGACGCGGCGCGTGTTTTTTGGCCTGTCCTGGCGGGTGACGGCGCTGATGTTGCTGCTCTCCTGTGTCGCGGCCGCCACCTTGCAGTCGCGCAACGCCATTATCATCGTCGTCGCTCTGCTCGTGCTGGCCGTTGCGCTCTACGCGAAGTGCGAGCGCAAGCGCTCGGTGCGGCGCACGGTCACGATCGGTGCCGTATTGCTGCTCTTCGGCGCGCTGGCGGTCGGGCTCGGCTTGCGCAGCGACGACCGCTGGAAGGAGTTCGGCGAAGCCGCCGCAGTCGCTTTCGACACGACGAACAACCTCGCCTGGCTCGATGAAAGCAAGTATCCCCGGCCGCGCACGAGCAACGGGCAGCCGGTCGACCACTCCGCCTACGCGCGCCTGGCATGGGCCAAGGTCGGGCTGGAACAGCTTGCGGTTTACCCGTGGGGGCTGGGCTACGGGCACAAGGCTTTCGGCTGGGCGGTGAACCGTTCGTACCAGGTGCAGACCGGCCACGAAAGCAGCCATTCCGGCTTGCTCGACTTTACGCTGGCCAACGGCGTCCCCGGCATCGTCCTCTGGCTGGTGCTATCGGCGGCTCTGCTGGCGGCGGGGTGGCGGGCGTTCCGGGCCTGCTCCTCGCCGGCCGGGCTGATGTTGCTGTTTACCGTCGTCGCGTATTTTTTGCGCTGCCTGGTCGACGGGCAGTTGTCGGGTTTCCGGCTTGAGACCTACGCGCTGATCGCCGCCGCGCTGGCGATGTCGACCGCGCTGGAGTGCGGCGCGGGGGAGTCCTCCCGGGAGGAAGATCGCGGATGCGCCTAGTCCAGATCAACCTGCAGCCGCATTTCGGCGGCGGGGAAGTCTATACCGCCTTCCTGTGCCGGGCGCTCGACAGGCTGGGCGTGGCGACCCGGCTGATAGCGCATCGCGACGCGGGTTTCTGGAACCGTCTGGATCTCCCCGCAAGCACCGAAATACGGCGTGTAACCGCAGCCGCCGAGATTCCGCCGGTTCTGCCGGACGGCGCGCTCTGGCTGCTCGGGCACGGACCCCTGCCGGCGCTGTTGTTGCAGCATCGGCGCGCGGACCGGCTGCTGACGGCGATCGCGCACATGCCCGTGCAGGGCCGCAACCCCCGCATTTTCGACGGGCACGACCAGGTTTTTCCAGTTTCCGCCTGGGTTGGCGAAGGCTTGGCCGACGCCGGCGTGCCGACCTGGCCGTCGCCGCTGTATGGCGTCGCCGAGCTGGCCGACCTGGCGCGCCGGGAGGTGGCCGGCGCTCCGTGTCGCTTGCGCCGCAACAGCCGTTACGACTGGGATAAGCGCAAGGCGCGCGACCGCCTGCTGGCTCTGTTTGAACCGCTGGTCGCGCCGTTGCGCGCCCGGCCGGACTACGTGCGGCGGCCGGGGCTGACGCTCGGCATCGTTTCGCGCCTGACGCCGATCAAGCAGTTTCCGCTGCTCTTCGCGCGCCTGGCGCCGGTGCTGGCGCGCTATCCGGCGGTCAATCTGGAAATCTTCGGCAGCGGCGGTTATGCCTCGGTGCGCGATCTGGATCGCGAACTCGCACCGATTGCCGGCCGCGTGCGCTACTGGGGGCAGCAGAGCGATGTGCGCGCGGTCTATGCCGGCCTCGATTACCTGCTCGCCGGCCTGCCGGAAAAGGAGGCTCTGGGCCTCAACGTCATCGAAGCGCAGGCGTGCGACCTGCCCGTCCTGGCGGTCGATGCGCCACCTTTTACCGAAACGGTTGCCGAGGGTCTGACCGGCTTCTTCTACCGCGATCCGCGCGAAGACGGGGGCGCCGACTTCGCGCGCCTGCTCGACCGGGTTCTCGCCCGCCCGGCACCGTTGCGGCCGGCGGCGGAAAGCGGGCATCTGGCGCGCTTTTCCGCTGCCGCCTTCGTGGAACGCCTGCGCCCGGTCGTCGAGTGGACGCAAACCCGGACGCAAACCCGGACGCAGACCCGGACGCAAACCCCGCCGCAAACCCAACGCACATGAAGATCCTGGTCATCCGCCGCGACAACATCGGCGATCTGGTGTGTACGACGCCGATGCTGTCCGGTTTGCGCCGCCGCTTTCCCGACGCGCACATCGCCGTGCTGGTGAACAGCTACAACGCTCCGGTACTCGCCGGCAACCCAGATATCGACGAGGTTTGCGTCTACCGGAAAGCCAAACACCGCGCCACCGGCCAGACCCGGTTCGCCGTCTGGTGGGCGACCCTGCGTTTGTTGTGGCGGCTGCGCGGGATGCGTTTCGACATCGCCATCATCGCGACACCCGGAAAACAGCCGGCCGCGCTCACATTCGCCCGTTGGGTGGCGGCAAAACGACTCGTCGCCTACGGGGACGCGGCAGACGGCATCAGCGACCCGCTGTCGCCCGCCAGCGCGCAAACCGGCCACGAGACGCAAGCCGTGATGCGCCTGCTCGAACCGCTCGGCGTCGTCGGGCCGCCCGGGCCGGCCAGCGTCTTCCCGGATGCCGGCCGCGCGGCCGGGATTGTCCTGCCAAGCGGCGGCGGGCCGTTGATCGCGCTCCATCTTTCGGCGCGCAAGCCTTTGCAGCGCTGGCCGGTCGAGCGTTTCGCCGAGCTGGCGCACCGGCTGCACGCGCGGCGGGGCGCACGCTTTCTGCTTTTCTGGTCGCCCGGCGCCGAAAATCACCCGCAGCATCCCGGCGACGACGCCAAAGCCGAAGCATTGTCGGCTCTGTGCGCCGACCTGCCGCTGCTCGCGCGTCCGACGGATCGCCTGGAAGATCTGGTCGCCGGCCTCGCGCACGCCGACCGGGTGATCTGCTCGGACGGCGGCGCGATGCATCTGGCAGCCGGCCTGGGCAAACCCATCGTCTGCTTCTTCGGCAACTCCGGCGCCGGGCGCTGGCATCCGTGGGGCGTCACCCACGAACTGTTGCAGGCGGAAAGCCGCAATGTCGGGGACATTTCCGTGGCCGATGCGCTGGCGGCTGTCGACCGGCTTGAGCGGCGGATCGAGGAAGACAACAAGGGGAAACAATGAGCGGAGAAACGCCCGTTGCCGGAAAGTCCATCCTGGTCACCGGCGGTGCCGGCTATATCGGTTCGCATACCTGCGTCGAGCTGTTGAACGCCGGGTTTGATGTGACGATTGTCGACAACCTGTGCAACAGCAAGGCCGTCGTCGTCGACAGGCTGGAGCGCATCTGCGGCGTCCGCCCGGGTTTTGTCGAAGGCGACGTGCGCGACCTGCCGTTTCTGCGCCGGCTGCTTGCGGCCGGACAGTTCGACGCGGTCATGCACTTCGCCGGATTGAAGGCGGTCGGAGAGTCCGTCGCGCTGCCGCTCGCCTACTACGACAACAACGTCGGCGGCAGCATCGCGCTGTTGCGGGCGATGCGCGAAAACGGTGTCAGGACGCTGGTTTTTTCATCGTCGGCAACGGTCTATGGCGACGCGCGGCGCGTGCCTGTCCGAGAGGATTTTCCGCTCGGCGCGACCAACCCCTACGGCCGCTGCAAGCTGATGGTCGAGGAAGTGCTCGGCGATCTGGCCAAAGCCGAAGCGGGGTGGAACCTCGCTTGCCTGCGCTATTTCAACCCGGCCGGCGCACACGGCAGCGGCCTGATCGGCGAAGACCCGAACGGCGTCCCGAACAACCTGATGCACTTCGTCGCGCAGGTGGCCGGCGGCCGCCGCGAGAAGCTGTCGGTTTTCGGCGACGACTATCCGACGCCCGACGGCACCGGCGTGCGCGATTACATCCACGTCGTCGATCTGGCGCGCGGGCATGTGGCGGCGCTGAACTATTTTTGCGGCGCCGGCGGCCTGCTCACCGTCAATCTGGGCACCGGCCGGGGCGTCTCGGTTCTGGAGATGGTCGCCGCGTTCGCGAAGGCCAGCGGGCGTGAGATCCCCTACGAGATCCGCCCGCGCCGCGCCGGCGACATCGCGAGCTGCTACGCCGATCCCTCGCTGGCCGGGCAACTGCTCGGATGGCGTGCGGAGCGCGGAATCGATACCATGTGCGCCGATGCTTGGCTCTGGCAAACCATGAATCCGCATGGCTACCGAGAATCCCCGACCCCGACATGAATAGCGCGCTCCCGCTGCGGACGATCCGCCTCGCCGCGCTGCTGGCGCTGGGGCTCGTCGCCGGCGCGGCCTGCGCCCGGCCGCGGGTCGGCCTGGTTCTCGGCGGTGGCGGCGCGCGCGGCGCCGCGCATATCGGTGTGCTCGAAGTGCTGGAAAAGCTGCGCGTGCCGGTGGACTGCGTGGCCGGCACGAGCATGGGCGCGCTGGTTGCCGGCGCTTATGCGGCGGGCTTAAGCCCGGCCGAGATGCGCGCCGAACTGGCCAAAGCCAACTGGCACGACATGTTTCTCGACAACCCGGAATACTCGGAACTCAACTACCGCAACAAGGAGCTGTCGCGACGTTTTTTGCCGGCCACCGAAACAGGCGTCGGCGCCAACGGCGCGCAATATCAGGCGGGCATGGTCTCCGGGCAAAAAATCAAGCTCTTTTTCAACCGTCTGGTACGCGCCGACCGGGGCGAGCCCGACATTCAAACGCTGCCTTTGCCGCTGTCGATCATCGCCACCGACATCGGTAGCGGCGAGCGCGTGGTGTTCCGCGACGGCAGTCTGACCCAAGCGATGCGCGCCAGCATGTCGGTGCCCGGCCTGATGGCGCCGGTCGACCATCAGGGGCGCAAGCTGGTCGATGGCGGTCTGGTCGATAACGTGCCGGTCCGCGAGGCGCGCGAACGCTGTCGGGCCGACGTGACGATCGCCGTCAACGTCGGCTCGCCGCTGCTCAAGCCCGAGGAAGTGGGATCGCTGCTGACGGTTTCGGCGCAGATGGTGAATATCCTGACCGAGCAGAACGTCAGCCAGTCGCTCGCCAGCCTGACATCGGCCGATATTTACATCAAACCCGACCTCGACGGGATCGGTGCCGGCGACTTCCGACGTACTGCCGAAACGGCCGACCGCGGCCGGCAAGCGGCGGAAAAGGTCGCCGATCGCCTGGGCGGCCTGGCCGTCGACGCGGAAAGCTATTCCGCGTGGCGGCGCGGTATCGCCCCGGCGGCACGCGCGGCGCCACGGGTCGACGAAATCCAGATCGCCGGATTGCACCACGTCAATCCGGCGGTGGTCGAACGCCACATCCGCCTGGGCGAAGATCGCGCCATCGACACGGACGAACTCGACCGTGGCTTGCTCCGGGTTTACGGCGACGGCGACTACGAGAACGTCGACTATTCGCTGCTCGCCCAGCGCGACCGCAACATCTTGCGCATCGCGCCGGTCGAAAAGCGCTGGGGTCCCGATTACCTGCGTTTCGGGATCAACCTGGAGAGCAGCCTGAAACAGGATTCGTCGTACAGTTTGCGGGTCGGCTATCACAAGACCTGGCTGAACAGCCTCGGCGGCCAGATGCTCGGCATCGCGGAAATCGGCCGGCGCTCGGCCGTCGGGGTGGAGTACTATCAGCCGGTCGAAGAGCGCCAGCGGTTTTTTGTCGAGGCGGCGCTCGGTCACACCAACGAGCTCAAGAGCTTGTACCAGAACGGCCAGCGCCGCGCCGACTTTAAGGACAGCAAGACGACGGCGACGCTGGGCGGCGGCACGAATGTCGGCCTGCTCGGGCAGATCCGCGCCGGATGGCGCGCGGTCCGGGTGGAAACCACGCTCGATACCGGTTTGCCGCTATTTCCTATTACCGGAGAGAAGCGTTACGGAGGAGGGTATGCGTCCATCGATTTCGATCAGCGCGACCGGCTGTATTCGGCCACCAAGGGCTGGGCGTCGCGGGTGAGCTATTTCGCTTCGCCGGCAGAGGGCTACAGCAAGCTGAACGCCGATTTGCGCGGCGCGCATTCGCTCGGTAGCGTCGTCGTGGCCGGACGGATGTCCTATCAAGGGTCGCCGCGCGGGCGTTTGCCGATCTACGACGCGGCGGCTCTGGGCGGTTTTCTCAACCTGTCGGGTTTCGCGCAGGGCCAGTTGCTGGGCGACGACATGCGCTACGCGCAGGTGCGCGCCGAGAAAATCATCGGCAAGCTGCCGGTGGGTTTGCGCGGCGACATGCGGGTCGGTCTGGCGCTGGAAGCGGCGAAGGTCGGCTTGCCCTACTCGGAAACCGGCCGCGCCGGCCGGCTCAATTCGACAACCCTGTTCCTCGGCGGCGAGACTCCGTTCGGTCAGGTCTACCTCGGCTACGGGTATTCGACCAGCGGCTCGTCGAACATTTACCTCTTCCTCGGAACGCCTTGAACCTTACTGCCAAACCTATGCGCCGAACCAGAAAAAACCCGCCGATCGAATTCAAGGGAAACACGCTTCCGGTCATCGTTGTCACCTTGCGCTCCTTGCTGCCCGACGAGCTGGCGGGCGCCGCCAACGAGATTTTCGGCGGCGACACCTTTTTCGACGGCGACGCCGCGCTGCTCGAACTCAGTCGGGCGGGCGACGCCGAAACGGCCGATTGGGCGGCGCTGCGCGGCCTTTTCGGGCGGCACGGCCTGCGCGTCGTCGGCGTGCGCGGCGCGGGCGACGCGCTCGGGGCTAGCGCCGCGCTCGCCGGCTTGCCGAACTTCCCGGCCGCCGGGCGAACCGTGCGCCAGGCCGCGCAGGAAGCGCCGCATCCCGCGCCCCCCCCGGCGCTCTTCGTCGACCGCCCGCTACGTTCGGGACAGCAGATCTACGCCCGGGGCGGAGATCTGGTTGTGCTTGCGGCGGTGAGCAGCGGCGCGGAAGTGATCGCCGACGGCAGCATCCACGTCTACGCCCCGTTGCGCGGCCGCGCGCTGGCCGGGGCGAGCGGCGCGCCCGGCGCGCGCATCTTCACGACGCGGTTCGAGGCGGAACTCGTCTCGGTTGCCGGCGTCTACCGCACCTTCGAGGCGGGCGTACCCGCCGACCTGGCCGGCCAGCCGGTGCAAGTCCGGCTTTCGGAGGCCGCCGGAGACGGAGCGGACAGACTCGCCATCGTGACTTTGAAGATCGATTAGCCGGAGAGTTGTGTAAAGTTCGGATCACGGTTCGTCGCGGCGCGACAAGCGGCCCCGTCCCCCCAGTAGAATTGCCCTTTTATACGGAGAGAACACCGTGACTCGTATCATCGTTGTAACATCCGGCAAAGGCGGTGTGGGAAAAACCACCACCGCCGCCAGTTTTTCATCGGGTCTGGCGTTGCGCGGTTTCAAGACCGCTGTCATTGACTTCGATGTCGGCCTGCGCAACCTCGATCTCATCATGGGGTGCGAGCGCCGCGTGGTGTACGATCTGGTCAACGTGCTGAACGGCGAAGCCACGCTCAACCAGGCGCTCATCAAGGACAAGCACTGCACCAACGACATGCTGTACGTGCTGCCCGCCTCGCAAACCCGCGACAAGGACGCGCTGACCGAAGAGGGCATCGAGAAGGTGCTCAAGGATCTGGGGCAGATGGGCTTCGAGTACATCATCTGCGATTCTCCGGCCGGCATCGAACACGGCGCGGTAATGGCGCTGACTTTCGCCGATGAGGCGATCGTCGTGACCAACCCGGAGGTCTCGTCGGTGCGCGACGCCGACCGGATTCTCGGCATACTCCAGGCCAAGTCGCGCCGCGCCCAGACGGGTGGCGAACCGGTGAAGGAGCACCTGCTTATCAACCGCTACTCGCCGAAAAGGGTCGAAGAAGGCGAGATGCTGTCTTACGGCGACGTGCTGGAAATCTTGCGCATTCCCCTCATCGGCGTCGTGCCGGAATCGGAGGCGGTGCTGCAGTCGTCCAACGAGGGGACGCCGGTCATCCACTTGGCCGAAAGCGATGTGGCGGGCGCCTATCTTGACGTGGTCGATCGTTTTCTCGGCGAAACCCCGACGTTGCGGTTTGTCGACTACGAGAAACCCGGTTTGCTCCAACGAATGTTCGGGGGGAAATAACCATGTCCCTGCTGAATCGTTTTCTCGGCAACCCGCAGAATAGCGCGACCATCGCCAAGGAGCGCCTGCAAGTTATCATCGCCCACGAACGCAACAGCCAGAGCAGCAAGGCGGATTTTTTGCCGGCGCTGCAACGCGAGCTGATCTCCGTCATTTCCAAATACGTCCAGGTCAATCTGGACGACATCACGGTTTCGCTGGAAAAACACGGCAACTACGAAGTGCTCGAAGTCAACATCGTGCTGCCGGAATCGACCGTAGGACGCTGAACCAACCAGCGGGAGCCGGGTAAAAATCCCCTCCCGTTTTCCGGGATACGCCATGCTGCAAAAATTCGCTTCTTTCGCCGGGGTTCCGGGGCCGGTGGTGACCATCGTGATGGACGGCTACGGCCTTACGCGCCACGCGGCCGGCAGCGCCATCGCCGCCGCGCGCAAGCCGGCGCTCGACCGGCTCTTCGCCAATTACCCGAACATCGCGCTACGCGCCCACGGCAAGGCGGTGGGCATGCCTTCGGACGACGATATGGGCAACTCCGAAGTGGGCCACAACGCCATCGGCGCCGGACAAGTATACAGCCAGGGCGCCGCGCTGGTTTCCGCCGCCATCGCCAGCGGCGCCATCTGGCAGGGCGACGCCTGGCGGCAGATCGTCGCCGGCGCCAAGGCGGGAACGCTCGTGAAACCCGGCGCCCTCCACTTCATCGGCCTCTTTTCCGACGGCAACGTGCACAGCCACATCGACCACCTGAAAGCGATGATCGTCCGCGCCCGGGACGAAGGCGTGCACGCGGTGCGCGTCCACGCGCTGCTCGACGGGCGCGATGTGCCGGAGACCAGCGCGCTGGACTACATCGAACCCTTCGAGGCTTTCCTGCGCGAGGTCAATGTCGGCGGTTTCGACGCGCAGATCGCGTCCGGCGGCGGGCGCATGAACATCACGATGGACCGTTACGACGCCAACTGGAAGATGGTCGAGAAAGGCTGGCACACGCACGTGCTGGGCGAGGGCGACCGTTTCGCCAGCGCTTCGGGGGCGGTCAGAGCTTTGCGCCAACGCATCCCCGGCACCATCGACCAGGATCTGCCGCCCTTCGTGATCGCGCGCGACGGCCGGCCGGTCGGCACCATCGAAGACGGCGATGCCGTGGTCTTCTTCAACTTTCGCGGCGACCGCGCGATCGAGATCACGCGCGCGTTCGAGGAGTCGCGGCCCGGAGCGAGGTTCGATAAATTCGACCGCGTTCGCACGCCCGATGTGACCTATGCCGGCATGCTGCAATACGACGGCGACCTCAAGCTGCCACAGCGTTTTCTCGTCGCGCCGCCGGCCATCGAGGACACGATGGGCGAATGGTTCGCGAAGAGCGGCATCGCCCAGTTCGCCTGCTCGGAAACGCAAAAATTCGGCCACGTCACCTATTTTTGGAACGGCAACCGCTCCGTCAAATTTGCCGGAGAAACCTGGCAGGAAGTGCCGAGCGACGTGGTGCCCTTCGAGCAGCGCCCGTGGATGAAGGCCGCCGAGATCGCCGACGCGATGATCGCCGCGTTGCGCGGCGGCCAGTACCGGACGCTGCGCTGCAATTTCGCCAACGGCGACATGGTCGGCCACACCGGCAACTTCCGCGCCGCGACGATGGCCGTCGAAGCCGTCGACCTGCAACTGGCGCGCATCCTGCCCGCGATCGACGAGATGCGCGGGGTGGCCTTGATTACCGCCGACCACGGCAACGCCGACGAGATGTATGAAGTGGACAAGAAGAGCCAACAGCCGGCGCGGAACCCCGACGGATCGTTCAAGGCGAAGACCGCGCACACGCTCAACCCGGTGCCGCTGATCCTTTACGACAACGTGACCGGCGGCAAACTCGGCCTGAAACAGAGTCCGGCGGCCGGCCTCTCCAACATCGCTGCTACCATAGCGAATCTGCTCGGCCTGGAGAAGCATGAAAAGTGGGACGAGAGTTTATTGGAAATCAAGTGAGCAGCAGAACGGGAGCCAAAGGTGATTGACGAAGTCCTGTCGAAAGAACAGCGCGTATTGCGCGTGCTGCGCAAGGTGCTGGCCAACATCGTCAAGGATGTGACACCGGCGCCGGGTATGCCGCACCCCCTGAAAGACAGCACGATACGCGACATCCGCGACCTCTTCGGCCTGATCGCCGAGCGCGAAGCGGAACTGGCGGCGCACGCGATGCCGGATCGGAACGAGAAACCCTTCTACGTCGACCAGCCGCCGAAAAACAACGTGCTGAAATTCCATCCGGCAGGAAAAGACAAGCCGCCAGAGGCAGAATGAACGCCTTGGCCGCCGCCGGTGCGGTTCGTTCCTCACCGCATCCTACGGACGGCTACGGGCGGCGGATCGCGTCTGAAGCGGCCGCAACCAATTTTCGGATTGCTGTCGGAACCCACGGGAGACAGGCATGGACAACAAGGAAGCGCGGGATGCTGGCGTTGTATCGGCTATTTTGCGCCGGATGGAAACACAGCGCCTGCCCCGGGCGCTGGAACTGAAAGAGCGCGTCGATAGGGGCGAGCGCCTGGAAGAAAGCGATATCGGCTTTCTCGACAAGATTCTTTCCGATTGCCACGACTTCAAGCCCCTGCTGGCACGCCACCCCGAGTATCAGGAACTGGCGGCGCGCGTTATGCGGCTCTACGAGGAAATTACCGCCAGGGCGCTGGAGAACGAGACAAGGGTCTGAAAGCGGGAAACCCGCCGCCCATGTTCCGGATCTCGGCGGGTCTCGCTCATCTTCCTCGCGTGGCGTCCGGTATCTTTGTTGCCCGGACGCAGCCAGGCCGCTTTTACTTGCCCGGCGTTTGCGCCAGCTTCTGTTCGATCTTGGCGACCGGCACGGCGCCGGGGACGCGCTCACCATCGGCGAAGAAGATCGTCGGCGTGCCGTTGATCGCCAGCTTGCGGCCGGTTTCGACGGTTTTCTGCACGGCCGCGGTGTCGCAATCGCCTTTGCCGCCCGGCGCCTTGCCGTCGACCATCCAGTCGTTCCAGGCTTTGGCTTTATCGGCGGAACACCAGATCTGGTTCGATTTTTCCAGCGAGTCCGGCGACAGGATCGGGTAAAGGAAGGTGTAGATGGTCACGTTGTCGAGCTTGACCATGTCCTTGGCCAGCTTCTTGCAATAGCCGCAGTTCGGGTCTTCGAAGGTGGCGAAGACGCGCTTGCCGTCGCCGCGCACCTGCTTGACGGCGAGGTCGAGCGGCAGGTCGGAGAACTTGATCGCGTTGAGCTTCTGCATGCGCTCTTCGGTGATGTTCTTCATCGTTTTGCCGTCGATCAGCGTGCCTATCATCAGCGCCGAGACCTTCTCGTCGGTGTAAATGATCTGGCCGTCGATATACACTTCGTAGAGACCGAAATAGGCGGTCTTGGCGATGCTGCTGACCTTGCTGCCCAGTTTGCTCTCGACGGCTTTCTTGACGTTGGCTTCGTCGGCCAGCGCCGGCATGGCGAACGTGGCGACGAGCGTACAAAAAAGCGTGCTGGCAAAGGCGGGCGGCAACAATTTTTTCAACATGGGGGGTTTCTCCGTCTGCTGTGTTGGGGGGGCTAAAAAGCGCCGAGCGCGTAGCGCACGAGCAAGTTCTTTATGACCGGCAAACCGTTGGTCACGTTCAATCCGATATTGCGTAGCGGGACAAGCCCCGGCATATTCTCACGAAACAGCCGGCGCAGGGTATGGGTGGCGGTCTGCATCAGCACCGTTTCTTCGCGCCGGGCGCGCTGGTAGCGGCGCAGCAGGCGCTCTTCGCCGATGTCTTGCCAGGCGGGCGTCGCGGCGAGCAGATCGGCGAGCGCCCGGGCGTCCTGGAAGCCGAGGTTGATGCCGTGGCCGGTCAGCGGATGGATGCCGTGCGCGGCGTCGCCGACCAGCGCCAGCCGTGGCGCGACGGTGCGCGGCACACGCATCAGGCGCAACGGAAAAGCGGCGGGCGGGGTGATCTGCGCGAAGGCGCCGAGCTCGTGGTAGCCGGCGGCGGCGACGCGGGCGCACAACCCGTCTTCCGGCAGCGCCAGCAGCGCCCGGGCGTGCGCGTCGGGTGTCGACCAAACGATGGAAACGCGGTTGCCGGGCAAAGGCAGCCAGGCCAGCACGCCGTCGTCGCGGAACCATTGGCGAGCGATGCCGCGATGCGGGCGCTCGCAGGCGAAGTTGGCGACCAGCCCCATTTCGCCGTAGTGCGTATCGGAGGCCTGCAAACCGGCCGACTGCCGCACCCAGGAATCGCGCCCGTCGGCGCCGACCAGCAGCTTGCCGGAGATCGTGCGGCCGTCTTGCAGTGTCAGCCGGGCGGCGTCTTCCCGCATTTCAAGCGCGCCCGGCATGGCCGGGCAGAGCAGCGCGAGGTTGCTCTGCCGCTTGACGCTTTCCCACAGCTCGCACGCCATCAGCGACGATTCGAGAATCCAGCCGAGTTCCGCCACTCCGGTTTCGTAGGCCGAAAAATCGAGCCGCGCACCGGCATCACCGACGATCTTCATCGCGTCGATGCGCGCGATGCGCTCTGCGTCCAGGTGCTTCCAAGTGCCGATTGCCTGCAAAAACGCGGCGTTGGCCGGGCTGATCGCGTAAACACGCGCATCCCAGCCGCCTGGCCGGGCGGGCGCCCGGCTCTCGACCAGCGCGATGCGCAGGCGCGTGTCGCGCAAAGCGCAAGCCAGCGACAGCCCGGCCAGGCCGCCGCCGACGATCACCACATCGAATGTTGTTGCCCGCATCTGTCGAAACTCCGTGAAGGCGCGATTGTGCCTCGCACCCACGGCGTTTTACAAGCGTGACGGCGCGTGTTAGAAGTCGCGTTGGGCGTCAGAGCCTCACTCGAAACATACGCGCCGCGACCGATTAACCGATAATGCACGCTAGACCATAACCCGAAGGAATTGTCCTTGCCCATTCTGACCATCGGAGCGTTATGCCAAGAGGGCCAAGAGTTCTCCGCAGCCGAAAGCGTCCACCCTGAGCCCTCCTTGTTCGGCACCACCGACGGGAAAGCCATCGGGACTTATCTTGAGCACAAATTCCGAGCCTACCTTACGGTTAAGGACGCGCTGATTTATCCGCGATGTTTTAGGCCGGGCGCGATGATGACATAAGAGAATCTTGGTGGTGGAACTTAAGCGGGATTTGACGATGCAAGCGACCTTTTCTGATCTGGAGTATGCGGCCAAGAAGAAGGTGGCGAGGCGTGATCGGTTTCCTGGTGAGATTGACACCACCCCCCGGTCTGCGCTGGTAACCCGGATCAAACCGTTCTACCCCAAAGGCGAAGGTCGTGGCCGTCCGCCGATCGGACTGGAGCGCATACCGCGCACGTATGTTGCCCGGCAGTGCTTCGGTCTCTCGGGCGAAGGTACGGAAGACGCCATCTACGGCAGCCAGGCGACCCGTGGATTTATCGGCGTCGATCTGGCGCGCGGAAGCGCCCCCGATGCCACGACCCCGCCCAAGTTCCGCCGGCCCCCGGAGAAGCGCCAGCTGACCGGGCGCATCTTTACGGCCATCAACGAGCATCTGGCCATCCGCGGGTTGCTGCCCGGAGAAGGTACGGTTGTGGGTGCAACGATCATCGCGGCCCCTTCCCCGACCAAGAACCGGAAGGGCGAGCGCGATCAAGAGAGGCGCCAAACCAAGAAGGGGAACCGATGGCGCTTCGGCGTAAAGGCGCATATTGGCGCTGATGCAGGATCTGGCCCGGCCCATACGCTCGTGACGGCACCAGCCAATACCAACGATGTGGCGCAAGCCCATGCCTTGCTGCACGGGGAAGAGCGCATCGCTTTCGGCGATGCGGGCTATCAAGGTGCCGAAAAGCGTGAAGAGAACCGCACGCCCAGCGTGAAATGGCATGTCGCCATGCGGCCGGGCAAGCGTCGCGCCCTGCCCGGCGACGAAATCGGGCGTATCGGCGAGAAGATCGAGAAGTTCAAGGCGAGCGTGAGAGCCAAGGTTGAGCACCCCTTCCACATCATCAAGAACCTCTTCCGGCTGAAGAGGGTGCGCTACCGTGGGCCGCCCAAGAACACGGCGCAGTTGCTCGCGCTGTTCGGGTTGGCGAATCTGCTGATTGCCGGGCTGCGACTATTTGCACTCCACGCCCAAGGTGTGCCCTGAGAGGGTGGAAAGCAGGCAATGGGGGGTAAAAGGCAGAAATGGCGCGCGGCAGAATGTCCCGTTCGCCGATTTCTCACCAATATCGGCGCCAGTTTCTGGCGAGCGCAATTGGCTTCCATTGTTTTTACGAAAACGCTGATTTGTTCAGCGCGTCCCTAAATCGACCCAGCAAATCAGCAATATGATCGACAATATCCAGCAGGGCACACAGAGCGCGGTCAACAGCATGAATCAGGGAAAAGAGCGGGTTGACCAAGGGGTGGCGATGATTAGCAGCGCCGGAGAGTCGATGCAACATATTCGCGCAGGCGCCGGGCCAGTCATCGCCTCGGTCAGCGAGATCAGCACCGCCCTGAAAGAGCAAAGCGCGGCCAGCGGCCAAGTCTCGACCAGCGTGGAGCAAATTACCCGGATGGCCGAGCAGAATAGCGTGGAAACGCAAACCATCGCCGAAACCGCGCGACGACTCGAATCGCTTGCCGCTTCTTTGAAAGAGAGCGTCAGCCATTTCCGGGTTGGCTGAAATAGAGAACTCCGCGAAGAGCCGCAACGTATTTCCCGATGCCGGCCGCTTCTACCCGGCCATCGTCCGCGAGCGGTTCGACTCGCCGATCGACGCGCTGGTGTCGCTCGGCGTGCCGGGCGACGAGGCGATGGATCTCGTTGCCGCGTCGTGGTGCGGGGGCGGTTCGGGAAGTATTGTCGCGACCGTGCCCGGCGGGCGCCAGGTCGCCGTGGTGCCCGTATTGGCCGGCCGCTGGGCGGCGTGCAGCGTATTTTGCGAGGCGCACTGCGCGACGCTGCAGGACGCCGAGCGCCGTCTGGACCGCCTGTTACGGCCGGGGGTGCGCGGGGTTGGCGGCGTGCTGTCGCTGGCCGTCGGCGAACTGTCGCTGGCGGGGGAGACGCCGCTGCCCAAAACGGCGTTCCGGGAGCGGATTTGCTAGAATTGCGACCTTTTTCCACCCCTCATCTTCCGGGAGTTCTCCGTGCAAATCGTCTGCCTCGACCTTGAAGGCGTTCTTGTCCCCGAAATATGGATCGAATTTGCCGGGCGCACCGGCATCCCGGAGTTGCGTCGCACGACGCGCGACGAGCCGGATTACGACAAGCTGATGAGGTTCCGCCTGGATCTGCTGGCGCAACACAAGCTCGGCTTGCCCGACATCCAGAAAGTGATCGCCGAGATGGGGCCGATGCCCGGCGCGCGCGCGTTTGTCGACGGCCTGCGCGAACGCTATCAGGTCATCATCCTCTCGGATACGTTTTACGAGTTCGCGCACCCGCTGATGCGACAGCTTGGCTGGCCGACGCTTTTCTGCCACAGCCTGGAAGCCGACAGCGACGGCGTGCTCGTCAATTACCACCTGCGCATGCCCGACCAGAAGCGTCAGGCCGTCAAGCGCCTGAAGGAACTCAACTTCAAGGTGGTGGCGGCCGGCGATTCGTACAACGACACGGCGATGCTCGGTGAAGCGCATGGCGGCATTCTCTTCCACCCGCCGGAAAACGTCATTCGTGAATTCCCGCAGTACCCGGTGACCCACGGTTACGGCGAGCTGCGCGGCGAAATCGACAAAGCCTTCGCCCGCGCCACCGCCTGAACCTGCCGCATGCACGCGAAACGCTTCTACACGCTGTCCGCTTCCTGCCCCGACCGGGTGGGCATCATCGCGCGGGTGTCGGGTTTTATTGCCGAGCATAAGGGCTGGATTCTCGAATCGAGCTATCACGCGGACGACGGCGGCAGCGGAGAAGCCGGCCGCTATTTCATGCGCATCGAGGTGAAGGCCGATTCACTACCCTTCCACCTGGCCGAATTCCGCGAGCGCTTCCGCCCGATCGCCGAAGAGCTGGAAATGGGCTGGAAGATCAGCGACTCGGCGGTCAAGAAGCGCGTCGTGATCCTCGTCAGCAAGCAGGAGCACTGCCTCTACGATTTGCTGGCGCGCTGGCAGTCGAAGGAGCTCGACATCGAGATCCCCTGCGTTATCTCGAACCACGACGCCTTCAAGGGCTTCGTCGAGTGGCACGGCATCCCCTTCCACCATGTGCCGGTCAATCCCGACAACAAACGGGCGGCTTACGCCGAAGTCGAGCGCCTGTTCGACGAGGTTCGGGGCGACACGATGGTGCTGGCGCGCTACATGCAGATACTCTCGCCCGATCTGTGCGCCAAACATCCCGGCCAGATCATCAACATCCACCACTCCTTCCTGCCCAGTTTCGTCGGCGCCAAGCCTTACCACCAGGCCTACCAGCGCGGCGTCAAGCTGATTGGCGCAACTTGCCACTTCGTCACCTCGGAGCTCGATCAGGGCCCGATCATCGAGCAAGATGTGATCCGCATCGACCATTCCGACTCGGTCGACGACATGGTGCGCTACGGCAAGGACATCGAAAAAGCCGTGCTGGCGCGCGGCCTGCGCTATCACTTGGAAGACCGCGTGCTGGTGCACGGCAACAAAACGGTGGTTTTTCGCTGAAAACGCCCGCCCGCGAGCGGGTTATCGGCCGGCGGTTCCGCCCTCCTATGCAGGGCGTTTCGGCGTTTTGGCCTGGCTGTGGTTGGCGTAGGTTTCCCAGGTCGGAAAGTACTCGTCGGCCTGGTTTCCCCATGTCGTCCACCCCTCGCGCGAGCCGCGTGCAAAAAGTTCGAGGAAGGGTCCCGGCGAACAGGCTTCGACGATGCCGTAGGTTTCGTCGGGCTTGCGGCTATGCTCGCGCTTCATGGTGCGCATGATGTTGACCTGCCGGCGACCGGGCGCCAGCGTTCTGGCGCTCTTGCCGCGCACGCCGAAAAGCAGCAGTTCCGTGGCGTTGCGGAAATAGAATCCGACGCCGCGACCATCCGGCTCGCCGTCCTTGCGCACCTTGTGCCAGACGATATTCGACTTGTAATCGAACCCCCAGGCGCGCATTACGTCCAACCCATCCGGCAAGAGCGCGTTCGGCACCCAGAGATACAGGTGCGCCGTCTCGGCGGCAACATCGCAGACCGGCAGCGTTTTTATGTCGTCTAGCGCCATCGTGCCGTAGCGGTTGAGCCGCTTGTGTTCGGGCGCCATCTTGCCGGTGCGGTTCTGGAACTGCCAGGGAGGATCCGCCAGCACGGTGGCGAACTTTCGGTCGCCGGCCCGGCGCAGAAGGTCTTGCGTTGCGGAAAGCATCGGTCTGGCAGCTCCGTCCGGTCGATGATGGGGTGCGGCGCGAACCGCACCGGTCGCGGCGTTCGGGTCGGCGGCGCGCGTCGGCCGGTATTTTGCCGGCTTTGGGGAAAGAGCGAAAGGCAAGCCGCAATCGGAGCACATTTGTTCTTTGAGTTTTTTCCGAATGCGTCGCCGCCCGCTGTCCGGCCGGACATGTTGCGTTGCAGCAACTTTTGCTTGACATCCGGTTGTGATACGGTAGAATACTTGGATGTTGCAGCGCAGCATCACGCACTTCACGGAAAGCCGGGTGCGCGTCTGTAGAATTTTGTCAGCACCTATCGGAGATCGCCATGAACGACATCGCCCAGCAGTTTGCCGCCACCCAAAAAGCCAGCCTCGAAAACCTGCAAACCGTCGCCGCCAAGTACTTTTCCGGCATCGAGCAACTGACCGCGCTGAACCTCGGCACGGCGCGCGCAACGTTTGAGGACGGCGCCGCAAATATCCGTTCGCTGCTCTCCGTCAAGGATGTGCCCGGTTTGGTTGCGCTACAACAATCGCTGGCCAAGCCGGCGGTCGAAAAAGCCGTCGCTTACTCGCGCGGCGTGTATGACGCGGTCAGCCAGCAGGCCAATGAACTCGCCCAGTTGTTCGAGGGGCACGCCTCCGAAATGAACAAGAACGTCAGTTCGGCAATCGACAAGGCGCTGAAAAATGCGCCTGCCGGCTCCGAAGTTGCCGTGTCGGCGGTCAAGTCCGCCATGTCGGCGGCCAACACGGCCTTCGATCAAATGAACAAGGCTGCCAGGCAGGTGACCGAGTTTGCCGAAGCCAATGTCGCTGCGGCCAACGCCGCGACAGTCAAGCTGGTCAACAAGGCTGCCTGACCC
>JACQYA010000017.1 GCA_016208425.1 Betaproteobacteria bacterium | reverse complement strand
CTCGACGTGCTCAACAACACCTCGGTCGAGAATGTCGAATGGGGTTTCAACGACGCCAATTCAAGCTCGCTGTTGATGATCCCGGGCAACGACCGCTTCAAATACGTCGTGATGCCGATGCGTATCTGAGAAACAGTTTTTTTAGCTTCCCACGATAGAACAGAAATTGGAAACAGCATGATCGAGCAGAACAGCCCGTCCGACTACGACGAATCGAGCATCCAGCAACTCGAAGGCCTGGAGGCGGTTCGCAAGCGTCCCGGGATGTACATAGGCGATACCTCGGACGGAACTGGTCTGCACCACATGGTTTTCGAAGTCGTCGACAACGCCATCGACGAAGCGCTGGCCGGACATTGCGACGATATCGTGATCACCATTCATGCCGACAACTCGATCTCGGTAACCGACAACGGCCGCGGTATTCCCACCGGTATCAAGTTCGACGACAAGCACGAACCCAAGCGGTCGGCGGCGGAAATCGTCATGTGCGTGCTGCACGCCGGCGGCAAGTTCAACCAGAACTCGTACAAGGTTTCCGGAGGACTGCACGGGGTAGGCGTTTCCTGCGTCAACGCGCTGTCGAAGTGGCTGCGCCTGACGATACGTCGCGATGGCAAGAAATATCTGCTCGAATTCAATCGCGGCGCCGCCGTCAACCGCTTGATCGAAGTCCAGAAGGGGGTCGAGGTTTCCCCCCTTAGAGTGGTTGGCGAGACCGAAAAGCGCGGCACGGAAGTGCACTTCATGGCCGACGAGGAAATCTTCGGTGCAGGCCAGGTCGAGTTCCACTACGAAATCATTGCCAAGCGCCTGCGCGAGCTGTCCTTCCTCAACAACGGCGTCAAGATCCGCCTGATCGATCAGCGCAACGGCAAGGAAGAAGATTTTGCTTTTCTCGGCGGGGTCAAAGGTTTTGTCGAGTACATCAACCGCACAAAATCGGTGCTGCATCCGAACATTTTTTGTTCGTCCGGAGAATCGGCGATTCCGAACGGTGCGATAACTGTCGAAGTCGCGATGCAATGGAACGACAGCTACGCGGAGCAGGTACTGTGTTTCACGAACAACATCCCGCAGGCGGACGGCGGCACACATTTGACCGGCCTGCGTGCGGCGATGACGCGGGTGCTCAACAAATATATCGACGAACACGAAATCGCCAAGAAAGCCAAGGTCGACATCGCTAGCGACGACATGCGCGAAGGCCTTGCTTGCGTGTTGTCGGTAAAGATGCCGGACCCCAAGTTTGCTTCGCAAACAAAAATGAAACTGGTGTCGTCCGAAGCGCGCCCGGCAGTCGAGGAAGTTGTTGCCGCACGTTTGACCGAATTTCTTCAGGAACGCCCGCTCGACGCCAAAGTCATTACCGGAAAGATCGTCGAGGCCGCCCGCGCCCGCGACGCCGCCCGTAAAGCGCGCGAAATGACACGCCGCAAGGGTCTGCTCGACGGTGTCGGCCTGCCCGGAAAGCTGGCCGACTGCCAGGAGAAAGACCCGGCGTTGTGCGAGCTCTACCTGGTCGAGGGCGATTCCGCCGGCGGCTCCGCCAAACAGGGTCGCGACCGCAAGTTTCAGGCCATCCTGCCGCTCAAAGGCAAGATCCTCAACGTCGAGAAAGCACGTTTCGACAAGCTGATCTCGTCGCAGGAAATCGCCACGCTGATTACCGCGCTCGGCACCGGCATCGGCAAGGACGAATACAAGCCCGAAAAGCTGCGCTACCACCGCCTGATTATCATGACCGACGCCGATGTCGACGGCGCGCACATCCGCACTCTGCTGCTCACCTTCTTCTACCGCCAGATGCCGGAGCTTGTCGAGCGCGGCCACATTTATATCGCCCAGCCACCGCTGTACAAGGTCAAGCACGGCAAGACCGAGCGCTACATCAAGGACGACCAGGCGCTCAACCAGTTCATGCTCACTCTGGCTCTCGATGGCTCGACGCTGACGCCGCAGGCCGGCGCACCCGAAATTTCCGGTACCGCGCTGGAAGCGCTGGCGCGCGAGTATCTGCTTGCCGAAGCGGTTATCAACCGCTTATCGCATCTGATCGAACCGCAGGTGTTGCACGCGCTGATCGACGCCGACCTGAAAATCGTGCTGGATGACGAGGCGGGCGCACTTGCCAGCGCCGATGCGCTGATGAAAGTTATCGCCAGAAAGCTCGGGATTAACGTGCTGGCGCGTTACGACACGGCGCACGAGCGCTGGCAGCTGCGCCTGGAAAAGATGCATCACGGTAACCTCAAGGTCAGCGTGATCGACGAAGACCTGCTGGTCAGCGGCGATTACACCCAGTTGCGCAAGACTGCGGAGATTTTGGCCGGCCTTTTTGGTTCCGGCGGCTTCGTCGCGCGCGGCGAGAAGAAGCAAACGGTCGGCAGCTTCGCCGAAACGATGCGTTGGCTGCTTGCCGATGTCGATCGCGGTATCAGCAAGCAGCGCTACAAAGGTCTGGGCGAAATGAACCCCGAGCAGCTTTGGGAAACGACGATGGATCCCAAGGTGCGCCGCCTGCTCAAGGTGCAGATCGAAGACGCGATAGGCGCCGACGAGATCTTCACTACGCTGATGGGCGAACTCGTCGAACCGCGTCGAAACTTCATCGAAACGAATGCGTTGGCGGCGAGGAATATCGACGTTTGATACGGGCGATCGT
Source organism: Betaproteobacteria bacterium (assembly GCA_016208425.1). GTDB lineage: Bacteria > Pseudomonadota > Gammaproteobacteria > Burkholderiales > Rhodocyclaceae > JACQYA01. The sequence continues at coordinate 44,423 of JACQYA010000017.1, read as the reverse complement.
CACGGCTTACAGCCGGAAGCCGAAACGCCCGAGCAGGTTCGCGGTTTCAAATAGCGGCAGACCCATCACGCCGGAGTAGCTGCCGGCAAGGTGTTCGACAAAGATGCTCGCCCGGCCCTGGATACCGTAGGCGCCGGCCTTGTCCAGCGGTTCGCCGCTGGCGACGTAGCGGCGTATCTCGGCATCGCCGAGATGGCGAAAGCGCACTTCGCTGACCGATAACGCCGATTCGACGCGATCCTCGAAGCCGACGGCGACCGCCGTCAACACCCGGTGCGTCGCGCCGGACAGGCGGTGGAGGATAGCCACGGCGTGTCCGGCGTCGAAGGGCTTGCCGATGATCTCGCCGTCAAATTCGAGCGTCGTATCGGCCGCCAGCAGCGGTTGGCGCGCCAGATTCCGCCAGTTGACGATACGCCAGCCGTGCTCCGCTTTGGCGCGCGCGACGCGCCGCACATAAACAGTCGGGTCTTCGCCCCGGTACGGCGTTTCGTCGAGTTCCATGTCTTCGCGCGGAGGATTGCGGAACGCGACGGTGTCGAACGCCACGCCGATTTGCGCCAGCAACTCGCCTCGGCGCGGGCTGCGCGAGGCCAGATGCAGGCGGGTTTGCGGTGCCAGTACAAGGTCGGCGCCCATCATCCCTCGCGGTGGTAAGGGTGTTTCTTGACCACGCTGACGGCGCGGTAGAGCTGTTCGCAAAGCACGAGCCGCGCCACCGCGTGCGGCAGGGTCAGGCTGGACAGGCGGATGCTGTCGTCGGCGCGCCTTTTCAGCTCGTCGGCGATGCCGTCGGCGCCGCCGATCAAAAAGGCCGTGTCGCCGCCTGCGCGCATCCAGTCTTCAAGGCGTTGGGCCAGTTGCAGCGTGGTCAGATCGTCGCCCCGCTCGTCGAGCACGACGACCCGGCTGTAACCTTGAAGCGCCGCCTGCAAGCGGGTTTTTTCGGCGGATAGAAGCTGTTCGCGGGTTTTCGAGCCGCGTGCCTCCGGTTTGATCTCGGCGACGACTACAGGCAGTTCGCGCGGCATGCGCTTGATGTATTCGGCGCAGCCTTTGGCCACCCAGTCGGGAAGCTTGTGGCCGACCGCCAGGATGCCCAGCTTCATGCCTCACATCTCTGCGGTCGCCTTGCGTACCCGCGCCGGGCCTTTGCCGCCCCATAACTCTTCGAGGTTGTAGTAGCTGCGGATCGCCGGCTGCATCACGTGCACGACGATGTCGCCCAGATCGACGAGAACCCATTCGCCGTTTTCCTCGCCTTCCGAGGAAATCACCTCCCCGCCGGCCTCGCGAACTTTGTCCTGGACGTTGCGGGCGAGCGATTTGACCTGTCGGTTGGAGTCGCCGCAGGCGATGATGACGCGATCAAAAAGCGGCGTGAGCTTGCTGGTGTTGATCACTTCGATGTCGTGACCCTTGATATCTTCAAGCGCATCGACGGCGATTTTTTGCAGTTTCGTCACGTTCATGTGGGGGGTGTCTTCGCGGGGTAAAGGTGGTTGGCTCGAATATATGCGATTACCGCGTCTGGCAGCAAATAGCGGGCGCTGAGGCCGCCGGTGAGCCGCGCGCGAATTTCTGTGGCCGAAATGGCCAAAGGGGTCATCGCAAAACTGACGATAAGACCCGCCGGCGTGTCGGCGAGCGCGGCAGGGGTGTCGCACCGCCGTAGCCGGTAGAGATCGGCCAGCTCTGCGGGCAGGTTGGCGCCATCGAGCGGAAAGCCGGGGCGATGCGCTACCGCGACGTGCGCGAGCGACAATAGCACTTCCCAGCGATGCCAGCCGCTCAACCCGGCAAACGCATCGGCGCCCAGCAACAGCACCAGCGGACGATGTGCGCCGCACCCGGCAGAATTCCGCAGCCGCTCAAGCGTCGGCACCGTGTAGCTGGCCCGCGCCGCGTCGGCTTCTGCCGGGTCGAACTGGAAACGCGGGTTGCCGGCGATGGCGACACGCACCATCGCGAGCCGGTGGGTGGCGCCGGCTTGCGGAGCCTTGTTCTCGGCCTCGCGGTGTCGTGGCTGGCCGGCGGGTATCCAGCGTATGCGTTGCAGGCCGAGGCTGTCGGCCGCTTCTTCGGCCAGGCGCAGGTGCCCGAAGTGCACCGGGTCGAAAGTGCCGCCGAAGACGCCGAGCGGCTTGCCGTATGGCGGCTCCGCTGATTCCGCTGGCTCCGTCGCCAACGCGACCCATTCAGGCATTTTCGTCGATGGCGATGAAGACTTCGCGGTAGCTGACGTAGAAACTTGCGAACAGGGTGGGCGCCAGGATCATCAGGAGCGGCATGGCGAGCAGCGCTGCAAAGAAACTGGCACCGTCCGGGAGCAGCGACGCCACCAGGCCGAGCACGGCGCCCGGCACGACGGCCCCGTACGCGATCATCGCCGCCGAATAGGCGAGAAAAGCGCGCCAGTTGCGCAGGCTCGCGACAAAGCTGAAAAAGAGCGCCTTGCTCGCCGGCAAGCCGTGCCAGGCGGCGAGTACCGGCGCGTACCAATAGGCCATCACCAGGGGGGCGAGCAGAAGTAGCGCGAGCTGGGTGGCCGCGAGAAATTCCGCGCTGGCCATGGCCTCTTCGCCCGGTGGAGTGCCGGCCAGCATCATGCGCATCAAGATCCCGTCGTCGGCCAGCGAAGAAATACCGAGGATACAGATCGTCGCGCCAAGATAGAGGCCGCCCAGCACCAGCAGGGTGCGCAGATTTTCGCGAAAGCCCGAAAACAGGAGCTGCGGCCCGACCGGCCGACCCTGGTCGAGCGCGCGGCAGGCATTCATCAGGCTGACCGAAAAAGCGGGGATGCAGATCGTCGCGATAATGGCGCCGATCACCGGAACCAGGTTGATGAGCGCGACCAGCATCCAGTAGCCGACCACGAGCAGAGCCAGCATCGGCGGGTTCTTGCGGAAGATGGTGAAGCCTTCCGCCAGCCAGAGCCAGCCGCGCCGCGCGGGCAGCGTCAGCGCCTGCATGGGGTCTGGGAGAACGCGGCTCCGCGCGAAAAGAGGTCAGGCGGCAACGAAAATATCCCGATACGAGGCATAGAGCGTTCCGGCGAGCACCGGGACGAGGACGAGAAAACCGAGACCGAGCGGCAACGCCGCGAAGAAGCAGAGCACCAGCGTTATCAGGCCGTACACCAGAAACGCCATCATGTTCTTCAGGCAGGCGTTGAAACTCGCCTTGAGCGCCGGAACGGGCTGCATGTCGTTGAAGGCGACCAGCGCCGGCGCGAACCACATGGCCATGACCAGCGGCACCGAAAGCGCCACCGTCAGCAGCATCGCGACCAGCATGCCGCCTAGCGCCATGCCGGCGCCGGCCGAATGCCCCATCATCATGCCGCCCGCCAAGCTGCCGCCGCCAAGCACGGCGCCGACGGTCAAAATCGCCAGCATGCACGTCATGTAGATAACGCCCAGCATGACCAGATTCGTGTTGTTCTGATTGAAACCGGCAAACAGATCCGGAATTTTGAGCGCTTCGCTGTTGGCGGCCTTCTTGCAGGCGAGCAGCAGTCCGGCGGCAAAAACCGGGGTCAACAGGTTGGCGGCGAGCTGTCCGACCAGCGGGACAATCGAAAGCCCGAGAAAAATCACAAAGAAAATCACCGTCATGGCGATCCAGATGGCGGGGTTGACCATAAAAATCGCCCAGCCCTGCTTGAGCCACTCGAAGGCGTTGCCCGCCGGCACCGTGCGGCAGTCACCCGTAAATTCCGGCGCGGCAATCGGGAATTGTTCCATGACGACACTCACATAGGGGTTGAGGTAGCCCGAATCGTAGTCTGCTTGGCCGGTACAGGCAAGTCGGGATTGCGCATTGACTCCCCCCTTTCGGTTCGTTATATTACTGACCGGTCAGTCATTATATGTTTTCAATGAACGCTATCGTTCCTTCCGTCTCTTCTAGCGCATCCCCCAACGTCTCCTCCAGCATTTCCGACACCAAGGAGCCGCGCCGTCGGCGCAAGGATGCGCGGCCGTCCGAGCTGACCGCCGCAGCGCTGGATCTCTTCGTCGAAAAAGGGTTCGCCGCGACGCGGCTGGATGACGTGGCGGCGCGCGCCGGGGTGTCGAAGGGCACGCTTTACCTTTACTTCGACAGCAAGGAAGCGCTGTTCAAGGCGGTGGTCGAGGAAGGCATCGTTCCCGCGCTGGCCGCCGCCGAACAGGTGCTGGCCGAGCATGGTGGCTCGTCGGTCGATCTACTGCGCGACCTGCTGTTCGGCTGGTGGCAGCAGATCGGCGCGACGCGGCTGGCCGGCGTGACGAAACTGATCGTCTCAGAATCGCGCAATTTCCCGGAAATCGCCCATTACTACCACGAGCGGGTCATCATTCGCGGCCGGGCGCTACTACGAACGGTCTTGCAGCGGGGCATAGCGCGTGGCGAGTTTCGTCAGCTCGATGTCGAAACGGCCATCGACGTCATCATCGCACCGTTGCTGATGCTGGCCATCTGGCGTTGTTCGCTATGCTTTTGCGAGCAGGAAAGCGATGCCGAAACCTATCTTGAGACGCATTTTGATTTGCTGGTGCACGGCTTGCGTCTAACCGGAGCGCAAATATGAGTTGTCTTGTCAGTTCTTCGCCGCTGTTTGCCCGCTTTTTCGGGACGGCGGCGATTGTCCTGCTCGCTGCCTGCGGCAAAAGTCTGCCGCCCCCAGAACCGCCGCGCCCGGTATTGACGGCGGTTCTGGGAGAATTCGCCGGGGGCGACGAAGCGGTGTATTCCGGCGAGGTGCGCTCGCGCCATGAAACGCAGCTCGGTTTCCGCATTCCCGGCAAGATTGTCGAACGCCTCGTCGACGCGGGCGCAGCAGTCAGGCCGGGACAGGTGTTGGCCCGGCTCGATCCGTCCGACAGCGCGCTTTCGGCAGTTTCGGCGAATGCGCAACTGGCGTTGGCCGAGGCCGAGGCGAAACGCTACCGGGAGCTGCGCGGCCGGAATTTCGTCAGCCAGGCGGCGCTCGACGGCAAGGAAGCCGCTTTGACGGCGGCTCGCTCGCTGGCCGATCTGGCGCGCAACCAGAGCGCCTACACGGTGCTGAAGGCCGATCAGGCCGGCGTCATCGGCCTGGTTGCGGCCGAAGCCGGGCAGGTGGTGACGGCCGGCCAGACGGTTTTTCGGGTGGCGCGCGCCGATACGCTGGAAGTGGCGATTTCGATACCCGAGTCGCGCATGCCGGAAATGCGCGTCGGCGGCGTGGCCGAAGTATTTCTCTGGGCCGACGAGCGGGCAAGATACAAGGGCGTGTTGCGCGAGCTGTCGCCGGTGGCCGACCCGGCGACGCGCACCTTCGCCGCGCGCGTCGCGGTAGTCACGCCCGACGTACCCGACGCGAAACTGCTGCTGGGCATGACGGCCAATGTCCGCTTTCCGTGCAACGGCGGCGAACCGCGACTGACCGTGCCGCTCGCGGCAATCTACCAGCAGGACGGCAAACCCGCTCTGTGGATCGTCGATGCCGGGCACGCGGTATCGCTGCGACCGGTCGCCATCGCGTCCTACGGAGAAAAGTTTGCCGTGCTGAACGGCGGAGCCAAAGCCGGCGAACGGATCGTGGTGGCGGGCGTGCACAAGCTGAACGCCGGTGAGACCGTCAAAATCGCCGGTCGGGCGAGCGCAAAATGACCCCGCTCAATCTTTCCGAATGGGCGCTGCGCCACCGCGCCATGGTGGCCTATCTGATCGTCGTGCTGATGGTCGGCGGGGTGCTTTCCTATTTCAAGCTCGGCCGCGCCGAAGACCCGGATTTCACTTTCAAGGCGATGGTGGTGCGCACACTGTGGCCGGGCGCAACGGCGCGCGAGGTCGAACAGCAGGTGACCGAGCGCATCGAGAAGAAGCTGCAGGATACGCCTTGGGTCGATGTCATTCGCTCCAACTCGAAAGCGGGCGAATCGCTGGTCTTCATCATTTTGAAAGACTACACGCCGAAGAAGGGTGTGCCGGAAGCCTGGTACGAAGTGCGCAAGAAGATCGGCGACATCAAACACACCTTCCCGGCGGGTGTGCAAGGGCCGTTCATCAACGATGAGTTCGGCGACACCTTCATCAACATTTTCGCGCTGACCGGCGACGGCTTGATGGCTCCCGCCGGCTTTTTTGAAACCGCCTCGGATCGCGTGCGACTCCGGGTGTCCGGCCAATTTTCTTCGCTCGACAGTATTCGTGGAATCGGTCTCCAGTCCGGCGGGCGGCTGTTCCGGCTGGGCGATATCGCCACGGTCAGCCGGGGCTTTGTCGATCCGCCGGCGCCCCGCATGCGCGTGCAGGGACAGGACGCAATCGGCATCGCCATCGCGATGAACAGGGGCGGCGATGTGATCGCGCTAGGCGATAAGCTGCGCGGCGAAGTGGCGCGCCTGCAACGCGACCTGCCGCAAGGGATCGATATCCATGTCGTCGCCGATCAGCCGGAAATCGTTCGCCAGTCGATCACGCTCTTCATGTCGTCGCTTGCCGAAGCCATCGTCATCGTGTTGACCGTTTCCTTCCTCAGCCTCGGTTTGCGCACCGGCGCCGTGGTCGCACTGTCGATTCCGCTGGTGCTGGCCATGACCTTCCTGCTGATGGCCGCTTTCGGCATGGACTTGCAGCGCATCTCGCTGGGCGCGCTGATTATCGCGCTGGGCCTGCTGGTCGACGATGCGATCATCGCGGTCGAAATGATGGTGGTGAAGATGGAACAGGGCTGGGATCGCTTTCGCGCGGCGACCTTTGCCTATACCTCGACGGCTTTTCCGATGCTCACCGGAACGCTGATTACGGCGGCCGGGTTTACGCCGGTCGGCTTTGCGAGGTCGGGTGCGGGCGAGTACACCTTTTCGATTTTTGCCGTGGTGACCATCGCCCTGCTGGTTTCGTGGGTCGTCGCGGTCGTGTTTACGCCTTATCTTGGCTACCGGATTCTCGACCACAAGAAGTTGCTGGCCAAAGCGCAACAACACGGCGAAGATCTGTACGCCATGCCGTTCTATCGTCGCGTCAGAGCCAGCGTCGAGTGGTGCGTGCGACGGCGCTGGCCGGTGATAAGCGCAACGCTGCTGGCTTTCGTTCTATCGCTGGTCGCGCTCAATGTCGGTGTGCAAAAGCAGTTTTTCCCGGCGTCCAGCCGGCCGGAATTGCTGGTCGATCTCTGGCTGCCGCAAGGCGCATCGCTGAAAGCGACCGAGGCGCAAACCGGGAAACTCGAACAGATGCTGCTCACCGAGCCGGAAATGGCGAAGTCGGTCAAGAATTTTGCCGCTTACGCGGGCAACGGCAGTGCGCGCTTTTACCTGCCGCTCGATCAACAATTGTTCAACGACAACTTCGCGCAGTTCGTGATTACGACCCACGATCTTCAGGCGCGCGAGGATCTCAAACAACGCCTTGAGCTGCGCTTCGCTGCCGAAGACGGGGAATGGAGCCTGCTGCACGCGCGCGTATTGCGCCTGGAGAACGGCCCACCGGTCGGTTACCCGGTGCAATTCCGTGTCTCCGGCGAAGATCTGACTGAACTGCAACGCGCGGCCGAAGAAGTCGCCGCCACGATGCGCGCCAACCCGCACGTCAAAGGCGTGAACTTCGATTGGAGCGAGATGGGTAAAACCGTCGCGCTCGACATCGACCAGGATCGTGCGCGCGCCCTGGGCGTCAGTACGCAGGAGTTGTCGACCTCGCTCAACCTGCTGTTGAGCGGGATGAGCATCACCCAGTTACGCGAAGGCGACCAACTGATCGACGTGGTCGTTCGCGCTGCCGGCGACGAACGTCAACGGATTTCGGCGCTGGCCGACATCAACATCCGCACATCCAGCGGGCGCACTGTGCCGCTTGCCCAGGTCGCGAAGATTCGTTACGAACTGGAAGCGGGGTTGATTAGCCGGCGCAATCGCCTGCCGACAATCACGGTGCGCGCCGATATTCGCGATAACACGCAAGCGCCGGTTGTTTCGGCGCAAATCGACCCACAGCTCGACCAGGTGCGCGAACACCTGCCACCCGGCTTCCGCATCGAACTCGGCGGCGCTACGGAGGAGGCGGCCAAGGGAGAGGACTCGATCAAGGCGGTGATGCCCTTGATGCTGGTCGGTGTCATCACGCTGCTGATGATCCAGTTGCAGAGCGTCGGCCGCACCGTTCTGGTCTTGCTCACCGCCCCGCTGGGGTTGATCGGCGTGGCGATTGCCCTGCTCGTTTTTCAGATGCCTTTCGGTTTCGTCGCCAACCTCGGCGTGATCGCACTGTCCGGGATGATTATGCGCAACTCGGTGATTCTGGTCGACCAGATCGAACAGGACGAAAAGGCGGGCAAGCCGACCTGGGAGGCGATCGTCGGTTCGACCGTCAGGCGCTTTCGCCCGATCATGCTGACGGCGGCGGCGTCCATCCTGGCGATGATCCCGCTCACGCGCAGCGTCTTCTGGGGGCCGATGGCGGTTGCGATCATGGGTGGCTTGATCGTTGCCACGCTGCTGACGCTGCTCTTCTTGCCGGCGCTATATGCCGCGTGGTATCGCGTAAGACCGGTCAACATACCGGCCGCCACGCCCCAATCCGCCTCAAGTGGCTAAGGTATAATGAAAAGCAGTTGGCAACTATATATTAGTTAGTGCTAATATTACCTATGTAACGGAGGATCGCAATGGCGGCAACGGCTTTAATGGGCATGGATTTCGAGCAGGCGCGCTTCAACATGATCGAGCAGCAAATACGCCCTTGGGAGGTGCTGGATCCCGATGTGTTGGGCTTGCTCTCGGTGGTGAAGCGCGAGGATTTCGTGCCGGCCGAGTATAGGGCACTGGCTTTTGCCGACCTAGAGTTGCCGATCGGCAAAGATCGCAACGCCGGTCAAACGATGCTGTCGCCGAAAATCGAGGCGCGTCTGTTGCAGGAAGCCGGCATCAAAAGTACCGATACGGTGCTCGAAGTCGGTACCGGCACCGGGTACATGGCCGCCTTGCTGGCATCGCAAGCCGAAACCGTTTATTCGGTGGAGATCGATCCGGCGCTGGCCGAGCAGGCCAGAAGTGCGCTGCAACGATCCGGTATCGCCAATGTTACCGTCGAGGTCGGCGACGCCGCCAGCGGCTGGGCGGCGCACGCGCCTTACGACGCCATCGTGATTTCCGGCTCGCTGCCGTCGCTGCCCGACGAGTTGCTCCGGCAACTCAAGGTCGGCGGCCGCCTGGTGGCCATCGTCGGCGAACAACCCGTCATGGAGGCAAAACTGCTTATCCGCACCGGCGAAGACGCGTTCAACGCCATCGACCTTTTTGAAACCGCCGCCGCGCCGCTGACCCATGCCGTTCGACGCGAGCGATTTGTTTTCTGATTTCCGACACGCGAATGCAGCAAATCTCGACCCATCAGCTTGCCGGCTGGCTGGCGGAATGCAACGGCGCCGAAAGCAACGGCAGCGCGACGCCCCGGCTCATCGACGTCCGCCAACCTTGGGAATACGAGCGCGGGCACATCGCGGGGTCGACCTTGATCCCGATGCATACGATCCCCCTTCGTCTCTCCGAGCTTGACCGGCACGCCGATCTCGTCGTGATCTGCGAGCACGGTGCGCGCAGCATGCAGGTCGCCATGTTTCTCGAAAGCAACGGCTTCGGTTCGATCCACAATCTTGTCGGCGGCATCAGCGCGTGGATACGCGACGTCGATCCGGCTTTGCGTAAATTCTGAAAGCGAGACACCTTGAAGCGTTCGACAAATAGCCTTCTTGCCGCGTTGGCGGCACTGTGGGCGGCGAGTCCCGCGCAGGGCGCCGATCTGATGCAGGTCTATCGTGAGGCGCTGGCCAACGACGCGCAGTACGCTGTTGCCCGCGCCACCGTCGAAGCGGGGCGCGAGAAGCTGCCCCAGGGTTTGGCCGGCTTGCTGCCGACCTTGGGCGCCGCGGTCAGCACCACCTGGAACGACAATATCTACAACGGTATCGACCGCGCGTTCAACACTAACGGCTACAACGTCAACCTCACGCAACCGCTGTTTCGCTGGCAAAACTATGTGCAATACGGCCAGTCGAAGCTGCAAGTGGTGCAGGCCGAGGCCAATTTCGCCCAAGCCCGCCAGGACTTGATCCTGCGCGTCGCGCAAGCCTACTTCGACGTGCTCAATGCCGAGGAAAATCTGAGGGCGGTGCAGGCCAACAAGGCGGCCATCGTCCAACAGCTCGAACAAGCGAAGAAGAACTTCGAGGTGGGCACGGCGACGATTACCGATACGCACGAGGCGCAGTCGCGCTACGACCTGGCCAGCGCGCAGGAAATTGCCGCCGAAAGCGATCTCGAAATCAAGCGTTTCGCGTTGCGCGTGATCGTCGGAAAAGACGCCGGCAACCTCAACCGCCTCAAACCGGAGGCGACCTTGGCGCCGCCGCGGCCGGCGGGCATGGAACAGTGGGTCGACGCCGCCGAAAAAAACAGCTTTCTCGTGCAGGCGCAGCAGGCTGCGGCGGAGTTCGCGGACAAGGAAGTCGAGCGCAACCGCGCCGGACACTTGCCGACGCTGGACGCCGTCGCCAACTACGGCGACAGCAACGCCGGAGCATCCCAGTTCGGCACCAACCGCCTGGAGACCACGACGCGCACCGTCGGTTTGCAGCTCAACATCCCGATTTTCCAGGGGGGTCTGGTCAGCTCGAAAGTCCGCGAGGCGGTGGCTAACCGTGACGCGGCGCTATTTTCTCTGGAAAGCGTCAAGCGCAGCGCCGCGCTCGGCACACGCCAATCCTATCTGGGCGTGGTCAACGGCCTGGCCCAGGTGCGCGCACTCGAAGCCGCGCTGCTGTCGAGCGCCAGCGCGCTGGAGTCGAACAAGCTGGGCTACGAAGTCGGCGTGCGCATTAACATCGACGTGCTGAACGCCGAACAACAGCTCTACTCGACAAAAAGAGACCTGGCCAAGGCTCGCTTCGATACGCTGCTGGCACAACTCAAGCTGAAAGCGGCTGTCGGTGCGCTGGGCGAGGACGACTTGCAGCAGGTTAATGCGCTGTTTGAAGCCAAGTAATTTCGAATCCGTGTTTGAAACTCGGGTTGTGGGCACGATCCTTTACAAAACCCTTCGGCAGTCTACCCAACACCCAGATTTAAGTTAAGGGGTGCTAAAGGGTGGTGAAATGCGAGGCTTGCCCTCGTTGTTTGTTGATTGTTGCGTAATTCCGGGGATTACCAAAGACGCTGTATCTGTGCGGCAAGGAATTGGCGAAGTAACCTCGTAGCTTTCTCTGTACAAGCGATGGCTCGCTTTCGTGAATCAGATAGTGCTTGGAGACGGCAAAATTCCCCGAATCAGCGCCACGGTACGCTCCGTCGCGCCGCGGTGCGCGCGGCTGAAGGTGACAGCAGATTGGCGCATCGCGTCAAGCGCCGCGCCGTCGTTTAACAGCGTTCCGGCAACCCTCGCTAGCTCTTCCCTGCTGGCGACCCGTCGCGCCGCGCCGCACGCGACGGCATCGTCGGCCGCCAGCGCGAAGTTGAAGGTGTGCGTACCCACCAGCACCGGGCAGCCGCACGCTGCGGCTTCGATCAGGTTTTGCCCGCCGAACGGCAACAGGCTGCCACCGATCAGCGCCAGGTCTGCCGCGGCGTAGTAGGCGGCCATTTCGCCCATGCTGTCGCCCAGCCAGACCTGCGTCGCCGCCACCGGAAGCGCTTCTGCGCTACGCCGGCACAGATCCAGGCGGCGGCCGCGAACCAGCGCCGCCACCTCGTCGAAGCGCTGTGGGTGGCGGGGGACCAGCAACAGCAGCAGATTTGCAACCCCCATCCCGGCGAGCGCGTCGAGGACGAGTTCCTCCTCGCCTTCGCGCGTGCTCGCCGCCAGCAAGACCGGGCGCGAACCCAGCACCTGCTTCCAGCGCCTGCCCCGCTGCAACAGTTCTTCGGCCGGAGCGACATCGAATTTCAGGTTGCCGCACACGATGGCTTTGCGGGCGCCAAGGCCGCTCAGGCGCTCGGCGTCGGCCGAGGTCTGCGCGGCGACGACGCTCAGTGACGCGAGCGCCGGCCGAAACAGGCCCACCAACCGCCGGTAGCCGCGTGCGGAACGCGCCGACAACCTGGCGTTGACGAGCGCCAGAGGGATATTCCGCCGTCCGGCCGCAGCCACCAGGTTGGGCCACAGCTCGGTTTCCATCAGCAAGCCCAAAGAGGGTCGGAAATGGTCGAAAAAACGCGCGCAGGCATCCGGCAAGTCATAGGGCAGGTAGGTCTGGAGCAGTCGCCCCGGATGCTTTTGCAGCAACTCGCGGCCGCTCGCGCGACCGGTGGGCGTCATGTGGGTCAACAACAGCCGGTGGGCGGGATAGTCCCGCAGCAGCGCCTCGATCAGCGGCGCTGCTGCGCGGGTTTCGCCGACCGAGACGGCGTGTAGCCAGATCAGAGGAGGCGGTGTCGGCGCGGGCCGCGCGCCATGGAAGGCGTAACGTTCGCCCAGATGCTGCAGGTACTCGGGCTGCTTGCGCGCGCGCCACAACAGCCGGAGCCAGACGAGCGGCGTGGCGAGATAGAACAGCAGGGAATAAATGAAACGGATCACCGCCGCAGAGCCAGTTCGGCAACGATCAGAACGTCGGTGACGGCCGGCGGCCGGCCGGCCGCGCCCAGATTGCGCACGAAACCCGCGCCGTAGACGCCGGTCAGCGCCGGGTCGGTCGCCACATAAAGCGCGATCACCGGCACGCGCAAGGCCGCCGCCAGATGCGCCAGCCCGGTATCGACGCCGACAACCAAAGCGGCACGCCCGATCAGAGCCGCCATTTCCCGCAGATTCGAGGGCGGGGCGAGCACCGCGCCGGGAGCGCCGGCCGCAATTCTTTCCGCGCGCCGCCTTTCCGGCGCGCTGCCCCCCGGTAATACCGGCCGCACGCCGCGTTCGAGGAGCGCCGCCGCCAGCTCGCTCCAGCGCTTTTCCGGCCACAGCTTGTCGTCGCGGCTGGTAGCCGAAAACAGCACGGCGTAGCGTCCGTCGGGCAGTCGGTCGCCGGCAATGTCGGGCGCGGCAATTCCGTAGTCGAGCGGCAGATCGACCGGATAATCCAATGCTGCGGCGGCCAGCCAGCGGCAGCGTTGCACCGCGTGGACATTGCGCGGGATGACGAAGGTGAAGTCGTAGAAGCGCGCCGCAAACGGCTCGCGCGCCGCTTCGGCCGCGTAGCCGCAGCGCACCCCCCGCGCTTGCCAGGCGATCAAGGCGCTTTTCAATAGACCCTGGGTATCGAGAACGACATCGTAGCGTCTCCCGTCCAGCGCTCTACGAAACTCGCCGATTTCATGCCAGGTATTTCGCCGCATGAGATTTTTTCGCCAGCGCCGGATGGCGACCGGGAAAACCTCGCGCACGCCCGGATGCAGGCGCGGAATATCGGCGAAGGCTTCTTCGACGCACCAGTCGATTTCGGCGTCGGGAAAGGAGCGCAGCAGATCGCCGACCACCGGGAGGTTGTGGATCACATCGCCGAGCGACGAGGTTTTGACCAAAAGAATGCGCATCGGCAGGTAAAATAGGCGTTCGCCGCAAAACGCCGATTATATGAGATCGCCCGGGTCACGAGACCGGCCAGACCGGCCAGATCCACCAAATCGACCAGATCGGCCAATTGCCGACGAATGTTTGAAGCCGACCAGAAACCACCCAGACGCCCCAATGCCCGCCCCCAGATCCCGGTTTTCTCTCGTCGTCATCGCGCTGAATGCGGCGAGCCAGTTGCGTGCCTGCCTGGAGAGCGCCCGTTTCGCCGACGAGATCGTGCTCGTCGATTCGGGCAGCACCGATGCGACCGTCGCGCTGGCGCGGGAATTCGGCGCCAAGGTCGTCCGGCAAACCTGGCTGGGATTCGGCCCGCAGAAGCAGTTTGCGGTGGAGCAGGCGGCGCACGACTGGGTGCTCTGCCTGGACGCCGACGAGCGGTTGACCCCCGAGCTGCAAGCCAGCATTGACGCGGCTTTGCGCGAACCGCAACACACCGCGTACCGCTTTCCCCGCCGCAACCGTTTTCTCGGGCGCTACTTGCGTCACGGCGAGGGTTATCCCGACTGGAGCCTGCGATTGTTCGACCGTCGCCGGGCGCGCTGGTCGGACGACGCGGTGCACGAAAAGGTGATCGTCGGCGGGGCGGGGGACACGGCCACCGTTGGCGTCCTGCGCGGCGATCTGCTGCACGACTCGGCCGAAACGCTGGGCGCCTATTTGAGCAAACAGAACCGCTACACGACGCTGGCCGCCGAGGCCGCCTTCAATTCCGGCAAGCGCGGTGCGGCGAGCCAAGTCTGGCTCAGCCCGCTTGTTCGCTTCCTGAAATTTTACGTGCTGCGGCGCGGCTTTCTCGACGGCCTGCCCGGTTTCATCCACATTTTGATTGGTTGCTTCAACAGCTTCAGCAAATACGCGAAGATGGTTGAATTGCAGAATACGGAGATACGCCTGTGAAAGTACTGGTCACCGGAGCCGCCGGTTTTATCGGCATGCATGTTTGCGAGCGACTGCTGGCGCGGGGAGACGAGGTGGTCGGCATCGACAACCTGAACGACTACTATTCTGTCCCGCTCAAGGAGGCGCGTCTGGCGCGCCTCGCGGGATCGCCCGGATTCCGTTTTGTTCGCCTGGACGTTGCCGACGAAAGCGGCATGGCCGCGCTGTTCGCCGGCGAGCGGTTCGCCCGCGTGGTACATCTGGCGGCGCAGGCCGGCGTGCGTTACTCGCTGATCAATCCGCTCGCCTACGCGCACTCGAACTTGCTCGGCTTCGTCAATATCCTCGAAGGCTGCCGCCACGGCGCGGTCGAGCATCTGGTGTTCGCCGGCAGTTCGAGCGTGTACGGCGGCAACGCCAAGATGCCCTTCGCCGAGAGCGACCCGGTCGACCATCCGGTCAGCCTGTATGCGGCGACGAAGAAGTCCAACGAAGTGATGGCCCATGCCTACAGCCATCTCTACGGCTTTCCGGTCACCGGGCTGCGCTTTTTCACCGTCTACGGCCCGTGGGGTCGGCCGGATATGGCTTACTGGGGGTTTACCGAGAAAATACTGCGCGGCGAGCCGATCGACGTCTTCAACCACGGCCAGATGCTCAGGGACTTCACCTATATCGACGACATCGCGGAAGGCGTGATCCGCGTGCTCGACAAGCCGGCGACGCCCAACCCCGATTTTGATCCGCTCCAACCCGACCCCGGAACCGGCAAGGTTCCCTTCCGGGTTTTCAACATCGGCAACAACCAGCCGATGCCGTTGATGGACTTTATCGCTACGCTGGAAAAGGCGCTCGGCCGGACGGCGGAAAAGCGCTTCCTGCCGATGCAGGACGGCGACGTGCCGGCCACCTACGCCGATACCGGGCGCCTGGCCGAATGGGTCGGTTTCTCGCCGACCACGCCGGTCGATGAAGGCATCTCGCGCTTTGTCGCCTGGTATTTCGGGTTTTTCCCCGATTCCAGAACGGTCTCTTGATCCGGCCGGCTTTAGATTGCGGGGAAGCAGGTGAAACGGGGGTGCCGCAACGTATTTCTCGTCGGGCTGATGGGCGCCGGCAAGACGACGGTCGGACGGGTTCTGGCCCGGCGGCTGGGCTTGGCCTTTATCGATTCGGACCACGAAATCGAAGCGCGCACCGGGGTCAACATACCGACCATCTTCGAAATCGAGGGGGAAGAGGGTTTTCGCCGGCGCGAGGCGCAAGTCATCGCCGAGCTGACGCAGCGCGATGACCTGGTTTTGGCCACCGGCGGCGGTGTCGTTCTCGACCCGGGCAACCGCGCCCGGCTCAAGGCGAACGGCATGGTGGTCTACATCAACGTGCCGCCGGAAGGCTTGTACGAAAGAATTCGCAACGACCGCAACAGGCCGCTGCTTCAGGTCGCCGACCCGCTGGCGCGGTTGCACGGGCTGTACGCGCAACGCGACCCGCTCTACCGGGAGGTCGCGGATCTGGTGATCGACGGCAGGCGGATGAACACACAAGGAGTTTTGCAATGGCTACTGAAGGAAATCGACAAACGATGCAAACACTGACCGTCGCTTTGGCCGATCGCCCGTATCCGATCCACATCGCCCGGGGCCTGTTGCGCCAGAGCGAACTCATCCTCCCCTTCTTGCGGCAACCGAGGGTCGCCATCGTCACCAACACGGTCGTCGCGCCGTTGTATCTGGAGCCGTTTGCCGGCCCGCTGCGCAAATCCGGCGTCGAGGTCATCGAGATCGTTCTGCCGGACGGCGAGAAGTACAAGGACTGGCCGACGCTCAACTCGATCTTCGACGTGCTGCTCGAACGCCGCTGCGAGCGTTCGACGACGCTGATCGCGCTGGGCGGAGGCGTGGTCGGCGACATGACCGGGTTCGCCGCCGCCTGTTACCAGCGCGGGATGCCCTTCATCCAGGTGCCGACCACTTTGCTCTCGCAGGTCGATTCCTCGGTCGGCGGCAAAACGGCGATCAACCATCCGCTCGGCAAGAACATGATCGGCGCCTTTTACCAGCCGAAACTGGTGCTGGCCGACACCGATACCCTGAACACCCTGCCGGACAAAGAGCTGTGCGCCGGTCTGGCGGAAGTCATCAAGTACGGCCTGATCCGCGACCTGCCCTTCCTCGACTGGCTGGAGGGCAACCTGGAAAAGCTGCTGGCGCGCGACCCCGGGGCGCTGGCTTACGCCATCACCCGCTCGTGCCAGAACAAGGCGGAAGTCGTCATCGCCGACGAACACGAAAACGGCGAGCGCGCGCTGCTCAACCTCGGCCATACCTTCGGCCACGCCATCGAGACCGGCATGGGGTACGGGGAATGGCTGCACGGCGAAGCCATCGCAGCGGGGACGATGATGGCCGCCGAACTGTCGCGCCAGCTCGGCTGGATCGGCGCCGCCGATGTCGCGCGCATCGAGCGATTGTTCCTGCGCGCCGGTTTGCCGGTCAAGGGGCCGCGCCTGCCGGTCGAAACCTATCTGGATCTGATGCAGCACGACAAGAAGGTGCGGGACGGCAAGCTGCGTCTCGTGCTGTTCCGGCAGGTCGGCCGCGCCGTGGTGAGCGACGCCGCGCCGCAAGCGGAGATCGCCGAGGCCATCGCGGCCCGTTCCGCCGATGCCTGAACTCGCGCCCTACGCCGTTTGCGAGGCCAATTCGCGCGGGCGCCGCGTCGCCGAGGAGCGGCCGGCAAAGCGCGGCGAGTTCCAGCGCGACCGCGACCGCATCATTCATTCGACCGCCTTCCGCCGCCTCGAATACAAAACCCAGGTGTTCCTGAACCACGAAGGCGACCTTTTCCGTACCCGCCTGACACACAGCCTCGAAGTCGCGCAGATCGCGCGCAATATTGCCCGTGCCATGCGCCTGAACGAGGATCTGGTCGAGGCGGTTTCGCTCGCGCACGACCTGGGGCATACCCCCTTCGGCCACGCCGGACAGGACGCGCTGAACCGTTGTATGCGCGAACACGGCGGTTTCGAGCACAATTTGCAGAGCTTGCGCACGGTTGATCTGCTCGAAGACCGCTACGCCGCGTTCGACGGGCTGAACCTCTGTTTCGAGACGCGGGAGGGTATCGTCAAGCACTGCTCTCCCGAGAACGCCCGCCAGCTCGGCGAGCTGGGCGAGCGTTTCCTCGCGCACACGCGACCGTCGCTCGAAGCGCAGGTCTGCAACCTGGCCGACGAAATCGCCTACAACAACCACGACGTCGACGACGGGCTGCGTTCCGGCCTGATCACGCTGGAGCAGCTCGGCGACGTCACGCTGTTCGCGCGCCACGTCGCCGAGGTTCGCCAAACGTATCCCGGCCTCGGCGGGCGCCGGCTGATCCACGAGACGATACGCCGGATGATCAACACGCTGGTCTGCGACCTGATCGACACGACGGCCGACAACCTCGGGCGCCACCCGGTACGGGATCTCGCGGAAGTGCGCCTGGCGCAGCCCCTGGTCGCCTTTTCTCCCGGGATGCACGAAGCGCAACGCGAGATGAAGGGTTTTCTGCGCACGCACCTGTACCGGCACTACCGGGTGTTGCGCATGACCAACAAGGCGCAACGCATCATCGGCGACCTCTTTTCCGCCTTCATCGCCGAACCGCGCCTGCTGCCGCCGCAGTACCAGGCGGCGAGCGGGGGCGATCAGGCGCGCGGCGTCGCCGACTACATCGCCGGAATGACCGACCGCTACGCCATGAAAGAACATCGCCGCCTGTTCGCCGTCGGCGAAATTTGATCGGGCCGCTTTCCCCGGGGCGGGGGCGGGCTCGCGAAGGATAATTCCATTTCCAAACCATCTGTGGCTTTGTCGAAGTGTCGGCTTCGCCTTGTCGTGCTACCGCACTGCCTGCGGCTCGTCTTCGTGTCACGAATGATCTGTAAATGGAATAAGGCTCCAACGCCGCACGCCCTTCCCGATCCTCCCGGAAATTTTGACCTACATCAAAAAAATGACAAATACACCATTTTGGTGCCTCCGTTCACCATCGTTGTGCTTGCGGCAAGCTGCATGATGATCCGCTACGTGGCGTCAACTGTTTGATTTAAATAGCCTAATCCGACAGCCCTGGCGTTGGCACGAAGTTCGCTCCCGACATGCCCTGTCGCACGATTTGTGTGAACTTCCAGGGAGAGCCATATGAAGGAAAAGTTGATTTTGGTCGGAAATGGGATGGCAGGCATGCGCGTCATAGAGGAATTGCTCGCCATCGCACCCGATAAATACGACATCACCGTGTTCGGCGAAGAGCCGCACGGCAACTACAACCGCATCCTGCTCTCGCAGGTGCTTTCCGGCGAAAAGCGCTTCGAGGAGACGCTCCTCAACACGCCGGAGTGGTACGCCAAGCACGGCATCGCGCTGTTGGCCGGGCGTAAGGCGGTGGCGCTCAACCGCGGTCGCCGCCAGGTGATCGGCGCCGACGGCACGATCCTCGATTACGACCGCCTGATCCTCGCCACCGGCGCGCGGCCGATCCCGCTGGCCGCGCCGGGCACCCACCTGGCGGGTGTGGTTTCCTTCCGCGACATCGCCGAGGTCGATGTGATGTTGCGCTATGCGCGGCCGGGCAAGCGCGCGGTCGTCGTCGGCGGCGGCCTGCTCGGCCTCGAAGCGGCCTACGGCTTGCAGCGGCGCGGCATGGAGGTGACCGTGCTGCACCTGATGGATCGCCTGATGGAGCGCCAGATGGATGCGCCGGCCGCCGCGCTTCTCAAACGCTCGCTCGAGGAGCGCGGCATCACGGTGCTGCTCAACGCCGAAACCCAGGGGATCACCGGCTCCGACAAGGTGGCCGGGGTGCGTTTGCGCGACGGCGCCACGCTGCCGGCCGACCTCGTCGTCATGGCCGTCGGCATCCGCCCGAACATCGAGCTGGCGCGCCAGTCGGGCATCCATTGCTCGCGCGGCATCGTCGTCAACGAGTCGATGCAGACCTACGACCCGCGCGTCTACGCGGTGGGGGAATGCGTCGAGTTCCAGGGCAACCTCTACGGCCTGGTGGCGCCGCTGTTCAAGCAGGCCAAGGTCTGCGCCAACCATCTGGCGGGGGCGGGCTTTGCGCGCTATCGCGACCAGGTTCAGGCGACCAAGCTCAAGATCACCGGCATCGATCTCTATTCTGCCGGAAACATCGTCGGCGGCCCCGGCTACGAGGAGCTGGTGCTCGAAGATCCGTGCAAGGGCGTCTACAAGAAACTGGTGGTCAAGGACAACCGCCTGCACGGCGCGCTGCTCTACGGCGACACCGCCAACGAGACCTGGTACTACGACCTGATGCGCGACGACACCGACATCGCCGGCCTGCGCGATACGCTGTTTTTCGGCCACGGCCACGGCGGCGACTCCGGCCACTCCGGCCGCGTCGCCATCGCCTCGATGCCCGACGACACCGAGGTGTGCGGCTGCAACGGCGTATCCAAGGGAACGATCGTTCGCGCCGTCACCGAGAAGGGCTTGTTCACCATCGAGGAGGTGCGCGCCCATACCAAGGCCTCGGCCTCCTGCGGTTCGTGTACCGGCAAGGTCGAGCAGATTCTCGCTTTCACGCTCGGCGGTAGCTACAGCGCCGCGCCCGAAGAAAAGCCGGTCTGCGGCTGCACCGACTTCACCCACGCCGAGGTGCGCAAGGCGATCCGCGAGCACCGCCTGACAACCATCGCCGGAGCCATGAAATTCATGGAATGGAAAACGCCGGACGGATGCCCCAAGTGCCGTCCCGCGCTCAATTTCTATCTCGTCGCCACCTGGCCCGGCGAAGCGGTCGACGATCCGCAGTCGCGCGTGCATAACGAGCGCGTGCACGCCAACATCCAGCAGGACGGCACCTACGCCGTGGTGCCGCGCACCTGGGGCGGGCTGACCAACGCCGGCGAGCTGCGCGCCGTTGCCGACATCGCCGAACGCTTCGGGGTGCCGGTCAAGATCACCGGCGGCCAGCGTCTGGCGATCCCGTTCATCAAGAAGGAAGACCTGCCGGCGGTCTGGGCCGATATGAACGCCAAAGGACTGGTTTCCGGTTACGCCTACGGCAAAGCCGTGCGCTCCGTGAAGTCCTGCGTCGGAAAGGGTCTGTGCCGCTTCGGCACCCAGGATTCGCTCGGTCTGGGCATCCGCATGGAAAAATATTTTTGGGGCGCCTGGACGCCGCACAAGTTCAAGATGGGCGTCTCCGGCTGCCCGCGCAACTGCGCCGAGGCGACGATCAAAGACTGCGGCGTGGTCGGTGTCGACTCGGGCTGGGAAGTGCATGTCGGTGGCACCTGCGGCGTGCGCGTGCGGCCGACCGACCTCCTGTGCAAGGTGAAGACCGACGACGAGGCCATCGAATATTCCTCGGCTTTCCTCCAGCTATACCGCGAGGAGGGATATTACATGGAGCGCTCCTCGGCCTGGATCGAGCGTGTCGGCCTGCCCTACGTCAAGGGGCGCGTCGTCGCCGACGGGCAAGACCGCAAGGCTCTGGCTCAGCGCTTTTCCCGGTCGCAGGAACACGCCCAGCAAGATCCGTGGGAGGCGCGCGCCGTCAAGGGCGAAGCGCCGCTCGAATACCTGGCTCTCGAAGCCACCGCCTAAGGAGAACACAGAATGTCCGACAACAACCAATGGGTCGAAGCCGGCGCGCTCGCCGACATCCCGCGCTCCGGCGCACGCCCGCTCAACACTTCGGGCGGCGTCATCGCCGTTTTCCGCACCTGCGACGACCAGGTGTTCGCGACCGGCAACAAATGCCCGCATCGCGGCGGCCCGCTCGCCCAGGGCATGGTCTACGGCCAGCGCGTGCAGTGCGCCATGCACGGCCTGAACATCGACCTCGCCGCCGGCAAGGCGGTGGCGCCCGACGTGGGCTGTGTCGAAACCTATCCGGTGAAGGTCGAAAACGGTCGCATCTGGGTCAACCTGGTGCCGGTTGCCGCCAGTAGCTGCGCCTGCGCCGCCTAGGCGCGCGCGGCGCACGGCCGCCGGGGGCGGCGCCACACGGCGCGTCGTTCCCGGCGGCCGGCGCGTTCGGGCGACCGTTCCCGCCGAAATTTTCCGACACTCCCCGTGTTGCTTCCAGGAACAAATCGGGGAAAATGCCCCATGTCGCCTCCGCCGGCACACTGCGGCTTGCCGGCGCTATCCGGCGCACCCCCCCTCCCATGAGCGAAACGATGACGACCAACCGTCCCCACCGTCTGGCCATCAACGGCTTCGGCCGCATCGGGCGCTGCTTCTTGCGCGCCTTGTACGAATCCGGGGCGAGCGAAAAACTGTCGGTCGTCGCCATCAACGAGCCTGCGGAACTGGCGAGCGTCGCTTACCTGACGCGCTTCGATTCGACGCACGGGCGGTTCCCCGGGCGCGTCGAGCTGGGCGCCGGGCATATCGCCATCGACGGACGGACGATCGCGGTCACCCACAAACAGACACCCGAAGAAGTCGATTGGGCCGGCCAGGGCGTCGATCTGCTGATCGAATGTTCCGGGCAATACACCCGGCGCTACGAGCTCGAACGCTTCCTTGCCGCCGGCTGCCCGCGCCTGCTGCTTTCCCACCCCGGACACAGCGCCGGGGATGTCGACGCGACGGTCGTTTTCGGCATCAACCAGCAACAACTGGCCGGAAGCGAGCGCATTGTCTCCAACGCCTCGTGCACCACCAACGCCATCGTTCCCGTCATCGGCCTGTTGCACCGCGCCTTCGGTGTCGGGAACGCGATGCTGACGTCGTTGCACTCGCTGATGAACGACCAGCCGGTACTCGACGGCTTCCACCACCCCGATCTGCGCTGCACGCGCTCCGCGCTCCAGTCGATTATCCCCGTCGCCACCGGGCTGGCGAAGGGCGTCGAACGCCTGCTGCCGGAGCTGGCCGGACGAATACAGGCCAAGGCGATCCGCGTGCCGATCCTGAACGTATCGGCCATCGACCTCGTCGTCACCCTGAAAAAAGAAGTCCGCGCGGACGCGATCAACCGCCTGATGCAAGAAGCCGCGCGTGGCGACCTGCGTGGTTTGCTGGACTATTCGGACGACCCGCACGCTTCCACCGACTTCAACCACAACCCGCACTCGGCTATCGTCGACGGCTGCCAGACGCGAACCAGCGGCCCGCACATGGCCAACCTGCTGGTATGGTTCGACAACGAATGGGGCTACGCCAACCGGTTGCTGGATGTCGCCGAGCATTGGCTGGCGCCGGCGACCCCAAGCACAAGGGGGCGGAGATAGTCGAATACGAGAACCGCCGATGGAAATCCGCCCGGTTCGCGCCGACGAAAATTGCGGGGTCGCCATGCGCGAGGTTTCAGCCATGCCGCAATTGCTCTTCGCATCCTCAGAAGCACGCTCGAACGTAGGCCGGAATCCGGTGCGCTACCCGAGCAAGCGGGTCTCGGCATCGGCCGGTGCACCGGCGACTTCCAGCGTTTTGCGCCGGGAGGTCTGGCCGCTTATTAGCGTGACGGCCGACTTTGCCAGACCCAGTCGCCCGGCGATAAAACCGATCAAGGCGGTATTGGCTTTGCCGTCGACCGGCGGGGCGGCGAGGCGGATCTTCAAAGCGTCGCCGTGCGGGCCGGCGATTTCTGTCTTCCTGGCGCCGGGTTGGATGTGCAGGGTCAGCGTGGCCCGACCGTTGGCGGCGCGCAGCCATTCGCTCATCTGACAAACATCAGCACCACCTGCGCGAGCAAGATGGCGATCAGCGGCGACAGGTCGATGCCGCCGACCGGCGGCACCAGGCGCTGGATCGGGTCCAGAAAAGGCCGGGTCAGTTGCGCGACGGGCTGGCCCAACGGCGAATAGGGGTTGATCCAGGAAAGCACCGCCTGCACGATCAGCGCGCCTATCAGTATGTAGATACCCAGGCGCAAAACGGCCAGCGCCGCTTGCCAGAACAGCAGCCCCAGCAGGCTTTCCAGCGGCAGCTCGCCGGTTCCGGGGCGCAGGGAAAACACCGCCAGCAAGAGCAGGAGCTGGAGCAGATAGGCCGGCAGCAGGCTGGCCAGATCGAGGCCGTAAAGACCGGGCAGGAAGCGGCGCAACGGCTTGACCAGCCAGTTGGTCAGCTGGACGACAAAGGTGCCGATCTGGTTGGCGAAGGAGGCGCGAAAGGCTTGCATGAAAAAACGCAAAAGCAGCGCGACCGAGAAAAAGCCGATTACGGCATCGAGCAAGAATATTCCGGCGTGAGCCAACATTTCAGGCGTCCTTGCCGAGCAGTTCGCCGAGCGCGCGGCCGCGCGCGTCGGCGGCGAGGATGCCGGCGACGATGCCGTCCTTCACCCCGCGTCCGGCCATCGCGCGCAGCGCGGCCTCGGTGGTGCCGCCCTTGGAGGTCACGCGCTCGCGCAGCACGCTGGCCGGCTCGTCGGACTGCGCGGCCAGCTTGGCGGCGCCCAGCGCCGTTTCGACCGACAGTTGGCGCGCCTGTCCGGGGGGGAAGCCGAGTTCGGCCGCAGCCTGCTGCAGGGCTTCGATAAAGAGGAACGCATAGGCCGGGCCGCTGCCGGAAACCGCCGTCAACGCGTCCATCTGCGCCTCGTCGGCGACCCACAGCGTGCTGCCGACGGCTTGCAGGATGCGCTCGGCGCCCGCCCTTTCGTCGGCCGAAACGGCGGGCGGGGCATATAGCCCGGTCACCCCGGCACCGATCAGCGCGGGGGTGTTGGGCATCGCGCGCACCAGCTTGGCGTGTCCGCCCAGCCAGCGCCGGAGGTCGGCCAGGCGCAGGCCGGCGGCGATGCTGATGACCAGTTGTTGCTCCAGGTACGGCGCGAGCGGCGCGCAGGCCTGCCGCATCTGCTGCGGCTTGACCGCCAAGAGCAGCGCGTCGCAAGCCATCGCGGCCGCGTCGGGCGCCGGGTAGCAGCGGACACCGTAGGCCTGTTCGAGCTTGTCGCGCCCTTCCGCATCGACTTCGATGACGGCGATGTCGGCCGCATCGAAGCCGGTTTTCAGCAGGCCGCCGATCAGGGCTTTGGCCATGTTGCCGCCACCGAGGAAAGCTATTTTCATAGGGGGGTTCTTTCACCAAAAATTGCGGTGCCAACGCGCACCATCGTTGCTCCTTCGGCAATCGCCGCTTCCAGATCGTGCGACATGCCCATCGACAGCGTATCGGGCGCCAGCCCGTCGGCACGCAGCCCATCGTACAGCTCGCGCAGCTGGCGGAAAGGGCGGCACTGCGCGTCGAAGCCGTCGGCCGGAGCGGGAACCGCCATCAGCCCGCGCAGGCGCAGCCCGGGCAACCGTGCGATATGTGACGCCAAGGCGCGGGTTTCTCCCGGAGCCGCGCCGCTTTTCGCCGCTTCGCCGCTGATATTGACCTGCAAGCAGACCGACAGCGGGGGCAGCGAATGCGGGCGCTGCTCCGACAATCGCTGGGCGACTTTCAGGCGGTCGACCGAATGCACCCAGCCGAAATTCGCGGCAACCAGGCGCGTCTTGTTGCTTTGCAGCGGGCCGATGAAGTGCCACTCCAGACCGGGGTCGGCGAGCGCGCCTATCTTGTCGACCGCCTCCCGCACATAGTTTTCGCCGAAGGCCCGTTGCCCGGCCAACGCCGCCTCGCGCACACAACCGGCGGGCCAGTTTTTGCTGACGGCGAGCAGCGCGATGTCGCGCGGGTCGCGCCCATACCGTCGCGCCGCAGCCTGGATGCGGGCGAGAACGGCTTGCAGGTTAGCGGAGATTGTAGTCATAATCGGGCGTCGCGCGGATGCTGGAAAGTATAACATCGCACTTTGTTCGCGCTTTGTTCACGAGTTGTCCCCGATATTTTCCCGACTTCCCCAACACGCGGCCGCCCCCGCCAACGGCAATAGGATCAACCCAGATGGACATTACCGAACTCTTGGCTTTCAGCGTCAAGAACAAAGCTTCCGACCTGCACCTGTCGTCGGGGTTGCCGCCGATGATCCGCGTACACGGCGACGTGCGCCGCATCAACCTGCCGGCGATGGAACACAAGGACGTCCACGCGATGGTGTACGACATCATGAACGACGGCCAGCGCAAGCACTACGAAGAAACGCTGGAATGCGATTTTTCGTTCGAGATTCCGAACCTGGCGCGTTTCCGTGTTAACGCCTTCGTGCAGAACCGGGGCGCGGCGGCCGTTTTCCGCACCATTCCGTCCAAAGTCCTGACCCTTGAAGAGCTGGGCTGCCCGAAGATTTTCAAGGAGATCTCAGAATATCCTCGCGGTATTGTCCTCGTCACCGGGCCGACCGGCTCCGGCAAATCGACGACGCTGGCGGCGATGGTCAACCACGTCAACGAAACCGACCACGGCCATATTCTGACCGTCGAAGACCCGATCGAATTCGTTCACGAATCGAAAAAATGCCTCATCAACCAGCGCGAGGTCGGGCCGCATACCCTGTCTTTTGCCAACGCATTGCGCGCCGCGCTGCGCGAGGATCCCGACGTGATTCTGGTCGGCGAAATGCGCGATCTGGAAACCATCCGTCTCGCCCTCTCCGGCGCCGAAACCGGCCACCTGGTTTTTGGCACGCTGCATACGTCGAGCGCGGCAAAAACCGTCGACCGCATCGTCGACGTCTTTCCGGCGGCGGAAAAGGAAATGGTGCGCTCCATGCTTTCCGAGTCGTTGCGCGCCGTCATCTCGCAAACGCTGCTGAAGACCAAGGACGGGCAGGGCCGTATCGCCGCGCACGAAATCATGCTCGGCACCCCGGCCATCCGCAACCTGATCCGGGAAAACAAGGTCGCGCAGATGTATTCGTCGATCCAGACCAGCGCTCAACTGGGGATGCAGACCTTGGACCAGAACCTGGTCGATCTGGTCCGCCGCAACCTGATCTCGGTGGCCGAGGCGCGCGCCAAAGCGGCCAACAAAGATCTCTTTCCGGGCTAGGCCGGCCCGCAACGTGGAAAACGATTATGGAACGCGATCAGGCGCTTAAATTCATGCACGATCTGCTGCGCCTGATGACGCAAAAGAACGGCTCTGACCTCTTCATCACGGCCGGCTTTCCGCCGGCCATCAAAATCGACGGCAAGGTAACGCCGGTGTCGAACCAGACACTGACCCCGCAGCACACGGCGGAGCTGGCGCGGTCGATCATGAACGACCGGCAGTCGGCCGAGTTCGAGTCGACCAAGGAATGCAACTTCGCCGTCTCGCCGTCGGGCATCGGCCGCTTTCGCGTCAGCGCGCTGGTGCAGCAGGGGCGCGTCGCGGTGGTCTTGCGCACGATCAACATGTCGATACCGACGATAGACGAGCTGGGTTTGCCGTCCGTTCTGAAAGAGGTGGCGATGACCAAGCGCGGTCTGGTCATTTTTGTCGGCGGTACCGGTACCGGCAAGTCGACCTCGCTGGCGGCGTTGATCGATCACCGCAACCGCAACAGCTACGGCCACATCATCACGATCGAAGACCCGGTCGAATACATTCACGAGCACAAAAACTGCATCGTCACGCAGCGCGAAGTCGGCAACGATACCGATTCGTGGGAAACCGGGCTAAAAAATACGCTGCGTCAGGCGCCCGATCTCATCATGATGGGCGAGATACGCGACAGAATGACTATGGATTACGCGGTGGCCTACGCCGAGACCGGGCACCTGTGCCTGGCCACCCTGCACGCCAACAGTACCAACCAGGCGATCGACCGCATCATCAATTTCTTTCCCGAAGAGCGGCGCGGCCAACTGTTGATGGATCTCTCGCTGAACCTGCACGCGATGGTCTCGCAGCGGCTGTTGCCGAAGAAGGACGGCAAGGGGCGCGTCGCGGCAATCGAAATCATGCTCAATTCGCCGCTCATTTCCGACCTTATCTTCAAGGGCGAGGTGCTGGAAATCAAAGACGTCATGAAACGTTCGCGCGAACTGGGCATGCAGACCTTCGACCAGGCGCTGTTCGATCAGTACGAGGCCGGCCGCATCACCTACGAAGACGCGCTGCGCAACGCCGATTCGGTCAACGACTTGCGCTTGCAGATCAAGCTGCACGGCAAGGAGTCGCGGGATCGGGATCTGAACGTCGGCATCGGTCACCTGGACATCGTTTAACGCCGCTGGTGACGTATCCCCATCGCTCAGTTCAGAAGCGCAAGCGCGCGGGCGGTAGCGGCGCCGACCGCTTCGCCAGTCATTGGGCCGGAACCGAACAGCAAGCGCTCTCGGTTCGCCCCACGCATCACGTCCAGTCCGAACGGATCGATACCGCGCAGTCGGTAGCCCTGCGGCAGGTTTTGTTGCGGGAAGCGATCAAGCCAGGCTGCTTCGTCGGCCGGCCGAACATGTCCGAGCAGCGTCGCTCGGGCAAGCTTCGCGCCGGGCTCCGGCCTGCGTAGCAAGAGGCTTGCCCTACCGTCTTTCAGCAGGTTCTGAGTGTGTTCGGCCAATTCGGGAACTAGGAATATAACCAAGGTCGTGCATCACCCTGCGCTGCCGTGGCGCGAGATCGGCGCATTCATGGTCAAACTACACGAGCAGGTCGGCACGGCAGCGCGGGCTCTTGAGTTCGCCATCCTTACCGCCACCCGTTCCGGCGGGGCGCGTGGTGCGGCCTGGGCGGAACGATGCCGACCTGTGGATCGTGCCGGCCGAGCGCATCAAGATGGCCAAGGAACGCCGCGTGCTGCTCGCAGCATCGGCCATCGCGTTGCTCAACGAACAGCCGTGCGAGGGCGATCTGGTCTTCTCCTGCATCAAAGGGACGCAACCCCTGTCGGACATGAGCCTTACCGCCGTACTGCGGCGGATGAAGCGCACCGACATTACCGTGCATGGCTTCCGCTCCACCTTCCGCGACTGGTGCGCGGAATCGACCAACTTCCCGCGCGAGGTCTGCGAGCACGCGCTGGCGCGCAGACTGCCGGACAAGGTGGAAGCCGCTTACCGGCGCGGCGATCTGATCGACAAGCGTGTGGAGTGAAGGCATGAGCCGACTACTGCGCCCAGCCTGCGGGCGAGACTACGGCCGCCGTGGTGACGCCAATACGGCGCAAGCGGTCGGCGGAAATAACGATCTGACGCGGGCAGAACTCAGGCCGCGACCAGCACCGACACCAAGCCCGCCGCATGATTCGCCGCCTTCGGGCGAATGACGATCTCCACATCCTGGTCGAGCTGGGTAATGAAATATAGCAGGCGCTCGGATGAAAAGCGGCTGAGCTTGTAATTCCGCAGCTCGGAAATATGTGGCTGCGGGATGCCAAAAATTTCGGCGACCGCCGTCTGGGTGAGTTTGCGCTCCTTGATCAGATCGTTGATGCGCATCGCCAGTTGCGTGCGCAGCTTGCGTTCGTCGGCATCGGAAAAGCCGAGGTCCTTGAACACGTCGCCCGTGCCCACGTCCCCCATATCAGTCTTCTTTGCCATAGCGCACCTCGTAGTCATTGCGGGCCAACTTCAATCGTTCATGGATCAGGTCGACATCGGTCTTGGCGGTACGGATACCGGAAGGCGATTTCTTCTGGAAGCAGTGCAGCACATATACCGCCTTCGCGAACCGCACCGTGTAGGCTACCCGATAGGTGTCGCCACGATGATCCTCGACCAACTCGAACACGCCCGACCCCTCGCCCTTCCACGGCTTCGCCGCTGGCGGCTGGCCGCCCAACTGCACAACACCCAAGCCATAGCCAAAATCACTAACCACGTCGCCGGGAAAATCCAGCAGATCGCGCTTGGCAGAACCAATCCAGTGCAGCGGACGCTCTTGGCGGGATAGGGAGTTCATGGGATGAGTATACCGTATTGGGTATTTTCGGTAAGCCCCTTCGCGGTGGCGAACGGTGACCCTGCTATGATCGCGTCGATTACGGCGCGAGCAGTTCGTCGAACGGGGGCAACCCTGGCGACACAACCTGCCGAGTCGGAACATTGACCGAGCAGCCCAGCGGTCACCATTGACTGGCTGTTGTCATTTGCGCGCTACCGCCGTGTCGCCGACTTTTGGCCGTCGTTGGCGCGCACCACTACTCCACGATATTCGACTGCATGATGCGGCTCAACTCGTCGATACGTTGGATGAGAAACGTCTGGAGAGACGCATTCCCGATCTCGTGGGCGAAGCTGCGCGCCTCGTGGTGGAAAGCGTTATGCACCGTCCTGCTGGCGATGGTTCGAATCCGTTTATCGAGGTCGACGGGGGAAGTGCGTAGCGCATTTAGTTTGCTGAGACGCTTCAGTTTTTGAGCGTCGGCCTGAAGCAGAAACCGCTCTGCCGTGAGCCGAACCATCATTTTGTTAAACAGGCTGCGCGGCAGTGAATCGAGCTTGGCCCACAGCATGCGATTGAGTAGCGGCAGGCTCCCGTTCCAGGTGTCGGCGAGTTCTGTTGGTGTCAGCGCCAGATAGGCATCGACGAATTTCCGCACCAGCGCCGGGTTCTGCTTGTCGCCCTTGGTGGCGAAAATCGCCTGAATCTCTCGGCAGCGGTGTCGGATCAGATCGGGCGTTTGCCACAAATTCACCTTCTTCTGATTCACCCGCAGGCCGAAGCGGTCGAGGTTCCGGGTAAGCAAGAGCAAGAGGTTGTCGATCTTGCTCGGATCGTTCAGCAAGATCATCTGGTCGTCTGCGTAGCGAAAGTACGTTGCTCCCGCCTGGGTGCAAATGTCAGACGCGAACTGGTCATACTTTTGCAGGTAGAAATTGGACAGGATGCGCGAGCAATCGGCCAAAGCATCCTGGGGCAAGCCGACCGCCTGCGGGTGCAGGCCGGTGTTGCGACGGTTCCAGTGATTGAGGAAATAGAACAGCAACGCGATCACCCAGCCCTTGTCCGCAGGCGAGTGTTCGCGTATCCAGCGCTCCAGAATGTCCAGGCGCACACAGTCGTAGAAATTCGACAGGTCGAGTTGCAACACATGGGCGTAATGGCTTGGATCAAGCTGCGCGAACAGCAGCGCGTTGAATTCGCCGAAGGCATGTGTCCATGCCTGTGGATTGAACGAGTAGCGCCCGTAGGCAGTGGCGTCGCCTTCAATTTCGTCGTTCTCCCGGCGTGCGATTTCCGCACAGTACGTCTTCGAGTTCCTTGATGCAGAAGTAGTAGACGCAATAGTCGCGGACGCCGAAAACAGGAACGGTACGCGCTACACCATGCCCCTTGTTCATGACCAGCTCGGCCTCGGGAATACCGGGTGCGTAACGCGCAGATGCAATGTCGTCGTATACCGACTCAACCAGTGCAGCTTTCTCTGCCGGGGTTTTTGGAATTTCGATGGGGAACGTGCTGTGAGAAAACGCCTTCCAGAAACTCCGGTTGAACTACCGCAGAAAATCCGGCTTGTTCACGCAGCCTTCCTGAAACAGCCCCGCATTCCCTCCACTACTTCACGCAATTTTCCGTCGAACTTGCGGTTGATATCCTCGAAGTCGCCTATCAGCCGGGCATAAATCGGGTCGGCGAAGATCGTGTCGAGATCGACCCGCCCATGCGACGAAAGGTTGGCGACAAAAACATCCTTGATCTTGCGTAGCGCCGTGGTTTGCTCGTCGGTGAAATTGTATAGCTCCAGATAGCTATCGAAACCTGCCTCGATGCGTTCGCGCGTGGTGGGTATCTTCCTCACGCCAAGTACCGCCAAAAAGAAATCCCAGACCGAACCGGCCGGGTATTCGTAAATCCGCTGCAACTGTTCCTCGGAAAGAATCACGTCGGGCGCAGCTACCCAATCCCTGATAAGCGCCAGCTCTTCCTCGGTCGGCTGATAGTCCTTGTCTTCCCATGCTTTGCGCCGCAGCAGCGCAATCCGTGGGTCCATCGTTGATTTGACGCCTTCCTCGAACAGTTCGCGCGCCTTGGCGATGGGCAGGTTGTCGACGAACCTGATGCCGTCGTCAGTCATCAGAACCCGCTGTATCAGGCTGGCCGGATCGGGGTTGTCGAGAATGCCATCAACCGTGATGCCGCCGCCCCCACCACCGCCATTGTCGCCAGCGCCTGGCTTGACCACCTTTTCGTTCGGCTTGGCCGTGCCCTTGCCGTTGTCGTTCATTTTCCTGCACAAGCCGACGAAATCGAGAATCTTGAAACTGAACTTGCCGGTTTTCGGATCGAGCCGGGTGCCGCGCCCCAGCATCTGCAAATACTTGCCGACCGATTGGGTCAGCGCGCCAAAGGCGATGTAACGCAGGCACGGAATATCGACGCCGGTGCTCATGATGTCCACCGACACCACGATGCGCGGATTCGAGTAGGGCCGATCAAACCATTCCTTGAGCGATTCGTTGATGTCGTCGTTTTCAGAAATAATCGCCTCGGCGTAACGCGGGCTCTGGCCGGAATCGTTGAAGGCAGTATTGATCGCCTTCACCAGCATCAGGCAGTGCGCCTGGCTGGCGGCGAACAGCAGCAGCTTTTCGCCGTACTCGGTTTCCTTGCGGATGATCTCCGCCCAGCGGTTCGCTTGTTCGTCGCTCAAGATGCGCTTGTTCAATCGTTCGAGTTCGATCTTTTGTTCCGCGCCTAATTCGATGCGCGCGCGGGTTTCCGGGTCGAGCAAGTGGTCGTAGAGCACCCCGCTTTCCATCGCTTCCTTGGTCAGCGCGGTAATGTGCTCTTCCTTGCGATACGGCGCCAAGAAGCCCTCGTCGATGCCTCGGTCAAGGTTGAACTCGAAATCCGGCGCCCCGCTCGCGCAGCCGAACAGTCGATAGGTATCGTTGATCGCGGCGTCATCATCGTTGAGCTTGCCGCCCTTGGGCGGCACGGCAATGCGCGGGGTGGCCGTCAGGCCGACGCGCGGGCAGACGAAATGATCGAACACCAGATTGCGATTGACCGTGATCGAACGGTGGCATTCATCCACAATGATGAGATCGTAGAAATTGCTCGGAATCTTGTCGTAAAGCAGTTCGAGCGTGTCGATCACCACCGCATGGATATTCTTGTTCTTGTGCGCGCGCCAACTCGCCGAGGTGATCCAGTGGCTGTTGTAGGTCGGCGTGAGCAGCCGGAACCCTTTATTGATCGCCTGCCGAGCCAACGTGCGCCGATCCACTACGAAGAGGATGCGCCGGGCCAGCGCATGATCGAGCAGCGCCTTGGCGAAGGCGACCATGGTTCGCGTTTTGCCCAGACCGGTGGCCATGTGCACCAGCATCTTCATCTTGCCGTCGCGGTAATGATCGAGCAGCGTGCGGATGCAATCCAGTTGGTAGGTGCGCGCTTTCCCCGCCGCCGGGTCGAAGCCGCCGGCCAGCGTCGTGTCGATGCTGATTTCCTGCTGCTGTCGTTTCAGCCGGTCCTGCTCGATCTTGAGCTTCACATCCGTCAAGGACATAAAGCCATCGACGACGCGGAAATCCGCTGCATCCACACCGCGCCAGGCGAGGTCGAAAAACAGCACGTTCATTCCGCCCGCGCCATCGGCCGCGCAGGCATAGAGGAAACGGGGTTTGAGCAAACGGCTGTATTTGAGCCGCAGCTTGGGCAGCGCCTTGCGCGGATCGTCCAGCTTGTTCTCGATCACCGCCAGCGCGAAACCCTGCAAATCCTGCAACACGAAATCCGGCTTGATCGACTTGCTGCCGGGATAGTCCTTCTGCTCGTCCTCGGTCAGCACGTAGCTGGGCTGATAGAGCAACGTGTCGCCCAGCCGCCAGTCCAGAGCCTTCAAGATGTCGTAAACCTTGAGGTCCACCGTTGAAGCCTCGTTGTCGAAGACGCCGGTTTTCGTGGGCTTGGGCATGGTCAGGATTCCCAGATTGAATTCCGCAGCAACTCTGACGTTGATAGCAGTTGCCTTGCCATCACTTCCATTGCAGACAAAACCTGTTGTCGCTCCTGCACTTGACTGATGATTTTACGCTGCCGCGTTAAGTCTCCCATCAACGGGACCAAAAACGCTTCCATGTAATCCTGTGACACCTTCACCATAGAAGGCGATGCGCCAGGTGGGACAGCGCCGAAATAGGCTCGCCCAAAATTCGAGTTAAACAGCCATACAGCATACTCAGGAAGAATCAATGTTTCGTCGAATCGAACCCGTGTAAGTAAGTCAGGGAACACAACTGATTCTTTTACCTGCCGGGCAATCCCGGCCAGAGCCACCAGTTCCGGAGTGTTTCCTCGGCTGTAAAAGAAATCGCCTTCTTTGACAAAAAAACGGTCAATGTCCGGCCGTGTCTCATCGGTAAATTTGACCTCGCCGAAGTCAATCGCGCCACGTTTCAAGCAGGCAAGGGAAAGCACGCGAGTGCTTCCGCCCAAGCACTTGGGCGACCAACCATTCTTTGTATCGCGAACCGACTCTCTCAATTGGCGGAACTCGCCAACATCACCGGTAATCTGGACATCGGGTAGGCTGGCCTTCACTAGCTGCAACCCCTTCGCAAAATCGGTAGCCCTCTGTATGGCTTTAACCAGTCCTTCTTGCACTTTGCGATCTGGAATGGGTATCTCAAACTCACCCAGGAATTCTGCTCCCTGCTCGTTCTTGATTCCGCTGTTCTTCTGCGCATCAATCAGCGCGCGAAACTGCGGGGAACGAAGCACGGCAACCAGATACCCCGGATCAACATCGGTTGCGTTTATCTCGTAGGGCAGGTAATGCGTCGAGGTGACCAGATCGCACGGCGCAAGCGCGAGCGCCCCTTGATGCAGGTTGATTTTTGAAGTGACAAGATCGCCCTTGCACGCCTTGTATAAATCCATCCCGGTTTCGCGCTCTTCCCGGAAGTGAAGGCGGCCGTCGGCGAAACTGATTTTCTCGACAATTGGAAGTGCGCCGCTGTAGTCGTCTTTCTTGATTTTCTCCTGGTGCGGCTTGATGAGTTCTTTCACTTGGACGCGCGCTGCTTTTGCCTGCGACGCAATTACTTCCTGCAAGGTGTTCAGATGCGGATGCCGTCCAAACTCCTCTGCCGGCACCCCGGCCAGAAACTGCCGCGCCCAGTCCAGTTCCAGCGTATGTCTCGGATCTAGGGACGACAACATCTCGTCCAGTTCCTCGGTGCGAGCGGCGGCGACGGCGCGGTATTTTGCTTCCAGCGTGATTTCGCCATTGCCTTCGCGCACGCGGGTGGCGGCAAAGCTCTTCCATGCCTTGATTTGCGCCAGGCTCAGACTGCTGCGGTAATTGGGCAGGTTGAAGGAATAGAGGTGCGCCCGCTCGATCTTGCGGGCGATGTCGTTTTCGGTCTTGCCGAACCAGAGCTCGGCATGTTGGGTTAGCCGTTCATCGCGCTCGGCGGGTGTGAGCTTCTTCGCGGCGATCTGGGCATTCCACTTTTCCAATTGCTTGGCGCGGTCATCGGCTTCCTTCGCCGCCATGTCGGCGCGCGTTTCGGCGCGGATACGATCCTTGATACGCGGATCGAGGGTCTTGATCCATTCGGCGGGGATACAGAAGGAATACCGGCTCTCGGGCGGTTCCTTGCCCTGGCGCACATGATCGTGGAACAGATCGAGCGCTTCGACCAGTTGGCAGCCGGCGATGGGCTTGCGATTGGTGCCCATGGTGTAGCCGTCGTTGCCGACCTTGTAGAACCAGACCCGTTCGGTAGGCTGGCCCTTGACGAAAAGCAGGATGGAGGTTTTCGGCCCTTGCCCGCCCTTGCTGACGAACAGCCCCTGCGGCAGGCTGATGATGGCTTGCAGCTTGCAATCTTCGAGCAAGGTGCGGCGCAGGGCGCGGGCGCTGTTCTGGTCCCAAGTCAAAAAGCCTTCGGAAACGATGACGGCGCAGACGCCGCCCGGTTCCAGCGTTTCCAGCATCAGCTTGACGAAGAGGATGGTGGTCTCGGACTCGGTGGAGTATTCGCTCCAGACGTTGGGGTAGGACTCCTTGTCGCGTTGCGCGCCGAACGGTGGGTTGGCGATGACGATGGATTTGCTGCCCGGCAGAATGTCGGTGCCAAACTTTTCCAGCGCGTCACCTTGCTGGATGTTGCCGGGGTTGAGGCCGCGTACATAGAAATTGATGGCGGCCATCTTGCGCACCATGCCCAGATATTCGATGCCGCCAACGCCGGTACGGTAAAAGTCGGTAGTCACCTCATGGGGCGGAAGCGCCGTCGGATGCCGGTCGAACCAGTCCTTGAACCACGCAATCAGTTCCGGGTGCGCCTTGGCGCCGGGCCAGTGGCCTTCGCGGTAGATGCCTTCGAGCACATATTCGAAGCTGTCGAACATGAAGCCGCCGGTGCCCACTGCGGGATCGAAGAGTCTGGACTTGAAGGTCGGCGCCGCCAGGCCGACCATGAATTGCCGAATGTGGTCGGGGGTGCGATGCAGGCCGATGTCCTTGGTGCCACCGGTTTCCGAAAGCGCCGATTCGATGGCATCGCCCAGCAGATCGGTCTTGAGCAGTCGTTCGCTGTCGAGTTCGGCCACCAGCCCGATGATCTCGGCCATGTTGCCGCTAGTGACGTTGTTGGTGAAATTCGAGTTGCCGAAAACCTCCTCGATCAGAATCAGTTGATCCTGCACCTTGGTCGAGAGATTGCCTTGCCACACCTTGCGCGCCTGGCTCAGGATGTGAGCATAGAAGGGGAAAAAGCGCGCGTTGAGCGCGGCCAGAATCTGGTCGTTGGGCAGGCTCAACAATGAGGAAAACAGCAGCGTCTCGTTTTCGCCGGCGAACGCGCCGCGCAACTGCTCGAACTCGGGGTCTTGCACCAGCTTGACCTCGAAGATGCGCAGCAACAGCAGCTCGATGATGTATTCCACCCGCTGTACCGGCGTACCGGCCGGTCGCAGCTTGTTGTGCAGCTTCTTGAGGATGTTGTTGGTTTCCTTGTCCGCGTAGTGGACGGTTGAGCGGGCCATAGGTGTCTTGTGTGCTGAAACAGTCAGGAAGTGTATAGGAATACCGGGCAATGCCTCGCATCGGATGCGAACGGCAAGTGCGTGGCAAATGGGAAACCCGGCATCGCCAGTGAATGGGTAGCGAGAACCGCTTCACCGGTGCTATGCAGGAGATCGAGAACAAGATCGTGGCGGGAACGCATCGGCTTCCTTCAGAAAGAAACAGATCAGCGAAACGCCCGCAGATAGTGGCGTTCGAAGAAGCGCTTGGCCCAGTGGAAAATCTGCGAGGAGGGAAACAGCCAGCTGCGCGTGGCGTCCCGATAGACCAGCATGCCGGCATCGACGGTGTCGACGATGCAGATCAGCTCGGGTTTGGCGCGCGCGCTGGGCGGATGGCCGTTCAGTGTGCGCAACAGGTTTTCGGCAGCCGCTTTGGCTTGCAGGTCGGCCATGTGCGCCTGCTTGGGCAGCCAGTCTGGCCCCGGATAGCTGCCGGCGTCGCCGGCGACAAAGACCCGCCCGGTTCCCGCTACGCGACAAAACTCGTCGGCCTGGAAAAACCCGCCCGCGGACAACGGCAGTTCGCTGTTGGCGGCCCAGTCCGGGCCGGACAGGCCGGGCATGAAGAGAATCAGGTCGGCAGGCAGGTCGCCGGCTTCGGTGCTTACCGCAGTACTCGAAAAACCTTGAATCTTGTGCCCAAGGTGCGTCTCGACGCCCCGCCTTTTCATTTCGGCGAGCAGCCCGGAAACGGCTTTTTCACCCAAGCGCTTGCCCGGTTCCGCTGCGGCGTTGAAAAAAGTGAGGTGAAACCGGTCGCGCTTGCCCTGCTGGCGCAACCAGGTATCGACGCCGAACAGCAGCTCGAACATCGGGCCGCCGCGCATCGCGGAAGGCTCCTTCGGATTACCGCCGAAACCGAAAGCGACATGCCCTCCCCCCATTTCGCGCAAACGCTTGCCTATGGCCTCGGCCGAAGCGACCCCCTCGCACAGGGTCAGCGCGTGCTCGATGCCCGGCATGGCTTTCAGGAAACGTGCGCCGCTGGCAATCATCAGGGCATCGTTTTCGACTTCTCCCTGATCGGTCAGCACGGTGCGGCCGCCATTTCTCAGGCCCGTTACCGTGCATGGGCGATGGCTTAACCGATGGCGTTGCAGAAAGCGGTCGAGCGGGATAACCAGGTCGCTGCCTTGGCGTATACCCGGCGGAACCCAGATCAGGCTCGGTAAATAGACGAACTCCGCCTTCGGCGCGAGCAGCGTGATCGCGGCTCCGGGGGCGCGGCGCCGCAGCTCGCGGGCGGAGGAAAGCGCGGCAAAGCCAGCGCCCAGAATAACAATACGTGAACTGCCGTCGGGCATGTGATCTCCTCTCCGAAATGTCGAAACGGGTTGTCCGGGTCAGCGGCGGCCTTTTTTCCGAACCAGACACAGCAAGCGGGCCAGTTCGTCGGCGCTCAATTCGCCGTTCTCATCGCTAGCGGCAAAATGCCGCCTGAAAGCCTGCCGCGCCGCGTCCGGCGACGAAACATCGTAACCCAGCGCCTGCAAGGCCAGCGTCGAATCGAAACCCTCGGGCGCCGGATCGGGTGAAGAACTGTCGCACCACAGGCCGAAGCCGCCGGCTGCCAGCCTGTTCCAGGGAAACCGGTGGCTGGGGTCGATCTTGCGCGTCGGGGCGATATCGCCGTGCCCCAGGATATTCGCCGCCGGGATACGGTAACGGGCGCGCAGGCGGCCGAGCAGCACGAGCAGGGCATCAATTTGTGCTTCGCCGAATTCCTCGTCGCCGGTGTTGTCGAGTTCGATGCCTAGCGAAGCCGAGTTGAGATCGGCGACGCCTCCCCACCACGACTCGCCGGCATGCCAGGCGCGGGAGATCTCGTCGACCAATTGATAGGTCGTGCCGTCGCGCCCGATGAGATAGTGTGCGCTGACTTCCCGGCGCGGGTCGGACAGTGTGCGCAAGGCCCGGGCCGCATTGTCGTTCGTCGTATGGTGCAGGATCACGAAGTTGGGCCGGCGCTGGTCGAAGTTGGGTGAGGGATACCAGATGGCGCCCTCCGTCGATCCCCGGGGCATGGGAGCGCAGGCGGCGAGAGTTGCCGCAGCCAGCGCCGGCAAGATGCTACGGACGACGGATCGCGGGTTCATACACCCTACCGATAGCCCCGGCAAGGCAACTACTCGACGGTCACCGACTTCGCCAGATTGCGCGGCTTATCCACGTCCGTGCCGCGCACCAGCGCGACGTGATACGCCAGCAGTTGCAGCGGCACCACATGCAGCAGGGCCGACAGCGCGCCGTAGTGCTCGGGCAGGCGCAGCACGTGCACGCCGTCCGACTCGGCAATCTCGCTGTCGGCGTCGGCAAACACGTACAGTTCGCCGCCGCGCGCACGGACTTCCTGCAGATTGGATTTCAGCTTTTCGAGCAGCGCGTCGTTCGGTGCGACCGCGATCACCGGCATTTCGCGGTCCACCAGCGCCAGAGGGCCGTGCTTCAGTTCCCCTGCTGGATAGGCTTCGGCGTGGATATAGGAGAGCTCTTTCAGCTTCAGCGCGCCTTCCAGCGCGATCGGATAGTGCAGCCCACGCCCCAGGAAAAGGGCGTGCTGCTTCATCGCAAAGCGCTCTGACCAGTCGCGAATCCATGGTTCAAGCTCCAGCACCTTGGCAACGGCGATCGGCAGATGGCGCAACAACTCCAGCTCGGCAGTTTCCGCTTGCTCGCTAAGGCGGCCTCGTAGTTTGGCGAGAACCAGCGTCAGCAGGTAGAGGGCTGCAAGTTGCGTGGTGAAGGCCTTGGTCGAAGCAACGCCGATTTCGGGGCCGGCACGGGTAATGAAGCGCAACGCGGTTTCACGCACCAGCGAGGATTCGGGCACATTGCAGATGGTCAGCGTGCGCGTCATGCCGAGAGCCTTGGCGTGTTGCAGCGCGGCCAGTGTGTCGGCCGTCTCGCCGGACTGCGAGATGGTGACGACCAGCGTTTGCGGGTCGGGAACCGAGTCGCGGTAACGGTATTCGCTGGCGACTTCGACGCTGCACGGGACGCCGGCAATCGCTTCGAGCCAGTAGCGGGCGACCAGGCCGGCGTGATAGCTGGTGCCGCAGGCGATAATCAGCACCTGGCGAACGTCGGCGAGCAGCGCCCGGGCATTGGCGCCCATCAAACCCGGCTGGATGCTGTGGGCGGTGCCGAGCATCTCCAGCGTGTTGGACAGCGCCACCGGCTGCTCGAAGATTTCCTTTTGCATGTAGTGGCGGTAGCGGCCCAGCTCGACGGCATCGGCCGACAGGCGGGACTCGGTTTCCGGCCGCTCGACCGGGGTGCCATCGACGCGCGTGATGCGGCAATGTCCGCGTGTCAGCTCGGCGCAGTCGCCGTTGTCGAGATAGACGATGCGGCGCGTCACCTGGAGCAACGCGGAAGCGTCGGATGCCGCGTAGCTGCCGTCCTCGCCCAGACCAAGCAGCAGCGGGGAACCCTGGCGTGCGACGACGACTTTATCGGGATCGCTCTCGCGCAGCACGGCGATCGCGTAAGCGCCCCGCAATTGTGAAACCGAACGTCGCACGGCGGCAAAGAAGTCGCCGGTGCTTTTCAGCTCCAGCGCGATCAGGTGGGCGATGACTTCCGTGTCGGTATCGGAAGTAAATTCGTAGCCTGCGGCCACCAATCGGGAGCGTAGCGCTTCGTGGTTTTCGATAATGCCGTTGTGCACCACGGCAAGACCGGCTGCGCCCGAAACATGCGGGTGGGCGTTGCGTTCCGAAGGCACGCCGTGCGTCGCCCAGCGCGTATGCGCGATGCCGGTGTCGCCGGCAGCCCGGGTCTTCTCGACTTGCGCCGTGAGTTCGGCAACGCGGCCCACGGCGCGCAGGCGCTGCAACCCCTCCCCGTTGACCAGCGCCAGGCCGGCCGAATCGTAGCCGCGATATTCGAGTTTGCGCAGACCCTCGAGGAGCACTGCGGCGATATTGCGGCCGGCGACCGCAGCTACGATGCCACACATATTCTGATCACTTTTTAAGTTTTTCCGGCCGCTTCCAGCCGGCGACGGAGATTTGCCGGGCGCGCGAGAGGGTCAGGGTATCGGGCGGCGCATCGCGCGTCAGCGTCGTGCCGGCGCCCAGCGTCGCGCCACGGCCGACCACGACGGGCGCCACGAGCTGGGTGTCGGAACCGATGAACACGTCGTCCCCGATGATCGTGCGAAACTTGTTTGCGCCGTCGTAGTTGCAGGTGATCGTTCCGGCGCCGACGTTGACGCGGCTGCCGACCGTGGCGTCGCCGATGTAGGCGAGGTGATTGGCTTTGGACTTGGCCGCGATGCGGCTGTTCTTGATTTCGACGAAGTTCCCGACATGCACGCCGGCGCCCAGCTCGGTTCCCGGCCGCAGGCGGGCAAAGGGGCCGATCACGCTGTCCGGTCCGACCACCGCATCCTCGATGTGGCTGAAGGCGTTGATCCGCGCCCCGGCGCCGATGCGGGCGTTCTTCAGCACGCAGTGGGGGCCGACTTCGGCGGCTTCCTCCAGCACGACCTTGCCCTCGAAAACGCAGTTCACGTCGATGAACACATCCCGCCCGCACTCCAGCCCGCCGCGCACGTCCAGGCGCGCCGGGTCGGCGAGGCGTACACCCTGTTCCATCAGCCGGGTGGCGTTCAGGCGCTGGGCGATGCGCTCAAGCTCGGCAAGCTGCACCTTGCTGTTGACGCCGAGCACCTCCCAATCGCTTTGCGGGTGCACCGTGCGGATCGTCACGCCGGCGGCGACCGCCAGGCCGATCACGTCGGTCAGGTAATACTCCTGCTGCGCGTTATCGTTGGAAAGCCTGCCCAGCCATTCGCCCAGGCGCGCCGTCGGCAGCGCCATGATGCCGGTATTGACTTCGCAAATCTGGCGTTCCGCCGCAGTTGCGTCCTTCTGCTCGACGATGCGCGCTACCCCACCGGCCGCATCGCGCACGATGCGGCCGTAACCTGCAGGATCGGCGAGCTTGACGGTCAGGATGGCGAGACCTTCCTGCGCGGCATGCAGCAACCCGTTCAGCGTCTCGGCCCGGATCAGCGGCACGTC
Organism: Betaproteobacteria bacterium; assembly: GCA_016208425.1. GTDB lineage: Bacteria > Pseudomonadota > Gammaproteobacteria > Burkholderiales > Rhodocyclaceae > JACQYA01. The sequence goes on along the minus strand of JACQYA010000017.1, from coordinate 3,142 downwards.
GCCGTACAGGATCAGAGTCGGCACCTCCTGCGCCAGATGCGGCAAAGCCTGCATCACCGCGTGGCCGGTGCCGAGCTGCGGTTCCTGCTGCGCCCAAGCCAGGTCGGGCGCGTCGAGAGAAGCGCGCACCGCATCGCCCCCGTGGCCGTAGACCAGACAAAGGCGCTCCGGCAAAAGATGGCGCGCGGTGCCGATAACGTGCGAAACCAGCGGTTTGCCGGCCAGCGGATGAAGGACTTTCGGCAGGTGGGAATGCATGCGCTTTCCCTGGCCGGCGGCGAGGATGACGATATTCATGGGTTGTCGCAATAGGTTCTGGGGGGTCAGGCGATCATCCGTCCGGCGAGAAAATCGTTGAGCAACTGCCGACCCTTGCCGGAAACAAACCAGTGCAGAACGTTTCTTTCGTTGATCCGGGTCTCGATGATACCGAAATTTCTCAGCACGATCAGGCGCGTGCCGAGCAGGTCGCGGCTCAGGCCGGTTTTTTCGGTGAGGCCGACGAAATTGCCGTAAACGTAGTTCTCCTCGTCGAGCGCGCGCAAAATCTCGATATCGTCATACGAAAGAGATTCTTTGACGGGGTCGGGTTTGGCGCCTCCGGCGTGCGTTTCGGTGGCCGGGAGGGGGTCTTCGCGCGGCTCTCTCGGCATTTCCTGCTGCTGCTTGATCTGCTTGACCTCGCGTTTGATCTGGTCGACCTGCGTGAGCAGCTTGCCGGCAACGTTCTCGAACAGGCGCCGCGAAGCGATGACGTAGATCAGGCAAAACCCGGTGAACACGAAGAGATCCGCCGGGCGGGTGCGTGCCGTTTCGAGCAGGTTGCTCGATATCATGTTGAGGAATAGCGGCACGGTGAGCGCGGCGACGACGCCGAGCAGCGGGTACTTCGCCCAATCCCTGCGCACGAGCTCGGGCAGCCGGTCGCTGAGAAAATAATTGGCCATCCCCCCCAGCAAACCGGCCACCACGACAATCGACAGCACGATCAGCATGTAAGGGTCGAGCGCATCCGGGAAGGCGGCAACGTGCAGCGGGTTTTGCAGTTCTGGATTCATTTTCCCTTCTCCATCGCGCCAGCGCTTACTTTGCCATAGCCGTCATCCGTCAGCTAAAGCCCCCCACCAGACCGCCGGGCGGAGGGTTTTGTGACGCGAGGGCAACGGCTAGCGTGGCAGCGTGCTCGACCCCATCAGGAAAGTGTCGACCTCGCGCGCGCATTGCCGGCCTTCGCGGATCGCCCAGACCACGAGCGACTGCCCCCGGCGCATGTCGCCGGCGGCAAAAACCTTGGCCACGCTGGTCGCGTAGCAGCCCGCTCCGTCGGTGCTCGCCTTGACGTTGTTGCGCGCATCGAGTTCGACCGCCAGCTGCTCCAGCAAGCCCTGCTTGACCGGCGCGACGAAACCCATCGCCAGAAATACCAGATCGGCCTTGACTTCGAATTCGCTGCCCGCGATCTCGCTCATCTGGCCGTTCTTCCACTCGACGCGAACGGCTTGCAGCGCTTTGACCTTGCCGCTGTCAGCACCTTCTCCGGCAATCAATTTTTTGGTGGCGACAGCGAAATCGCGCGTGCAGCCTTCTTCATGCGACGAAGAGGTACGCATCTTGAGCGGCCAGTAAGGCCAGTTCAATTCCTTGTTCTCGCGCTCGGGCGGCTGCGGCATCAGCTCGAACTGTGTGACCGAGAGCGCTCCGTGGCGATTGCCGGTGCCAACGCAGTCCGAACCGGTGTCGCCGCCGCCGATCACCACGACGTGTTTGCCGGTTGCCATGATCCGGTTCGGCAGCGCGTCGCCGGCGTTGGCCTTGTTCTGTTGCGGCAAAAAATCCATCGCGTAATAGACGCCTTCCAGTTCCCTGCCCGGCACGGACAAATCGCGTGGCTGTTCCGCGCCACCGGGCGGCCATGCCCGCCGGGCCGGAACCGACGATAGCGACCTTCTTGCCGGTCTTGACCTTGGCTGGCTGTGGAACGATCCAGCCTTGCGCCCAGCCCTTGTCGACAATCGCATGCTCGATCGACTTGATGCCTACCGCCTCACTGTTGAAATTGAGCGTACAGGCCGCTTCGCACGGCGCCGGACAGATGCGGCCGGTAAAGTCGGGAAAGTTGTTGGTCTGATGCAGGACGGCCAGCGCCTGTTCCCATTTGCCCTGATAAACCAGGTCGTTCCAGTCGGGAATGATGTTGTTGACCGGGCAACCGCTGTTGCAGAACGGTATCCCACAGTCCATGCAGCGCGCGCCTTGCACTGCCGCCTGCTCGTCGCTGAGTGTGGCGACAAACTCGTGGTAGTGCTTCAACCGCGACCCGGCAGGTTCATAAGACTCGGACAGGCGTTGATACTCGATAAATCCAGTCGGCTTTCCCATTTACGCAGCCTCCAGTTGCTGTTTGTCCGCCTTCTTCGCAGCGATTTCGGTGAGCGCGCGACGATATTCGTGAGGCATGACCTTGACGAAGCGCGCGCGATAGTCCGCCCAGTCGGACAGGATCTCGCGCGCCCTGGCGCTGCCGGTGTATAGCGCGTGTTTCTCGATGAGACCTTTGAGCATTGGCTCGTCGATCTGCCCGAGATGGCGAAGATCGGGATTGCCGCCGCCTTCCTCGCCTTCGATGGCTTCCAGCGCGACTTGCGCCATATTGCAACGCGACGCGAAGGTGCCTTCGGCGTCGAGCACGTAGGCGACGCCCCCCGACATCCCCGCCGCGAAGTTGCGCCCGGTCATGCCGAGCACGACGACGGTACCGCCGGTCATGTATTCGCAGCCATGATCGCCGACGCCCTCGACGACGGTTGTGGCGCCCGAGTTGCGCACCGCGAACCGCTCGCCGCCGACGCCGGAGAAGAACGCCTCGCCCTCGGTCGCGCCATAAAGCACGGTATTGCCGATGATGATATTGCCCGTCGTCTCGCCCCTGAAGCCGGCATTGGGGCGCACCACGATGCGCCCGCCCGACAATCCCTTGCCGACGTAATCGTTGCCTTCGCCGACCAGATCGATCGTCACGCCACGCGCCAGCAGTGCGCCGAAGCTCTGGCCCGCCGTTCCGTTGAGCCGGATATGGATGGTGTCGTCCGGCAGACCGGCGTGACCGTATTTCTCCGCAACGCGCCCGGAGAGCATGGCGCCG
>JACQYA010000016.1 GCA_016208425.1 Betaproteobacteria bacterium | reverse complement strand
GAAACCTCGTTGAGCGATTCTTCAATCGACTCAAGCAGTTTCGTCGCCTCGCGACCCGATACGACAAACTCGCCCATCGGTTCAATGCGTTTTTGCATTTGGCATGTACTTATATCTGGTTACTGTGAACACGCTCTAGTGCTTGGAAATCTTCGTCCTTGGTGACAATCGTTAAACCACGCGCTTCGGCGTACCGCAAAATGACTTAGTCATCAACCGCGTCAAGTCCGACATCCCGGACATGCGCACGCTCCCACCCATAAGCCTGAAGATAACGCACCGAAGCCGCCGGAAACTGATTGTCCACCAACAGCTTCATGCGACAATCAGAATGGCATGGTCGGTTTGTGCTGCCGCATATTCGAGTGCCGCCAGAATGTCTTCCTCTTCGAAAAAAGGTTAGTCCTCGATGATTTCCTGGTGCGACGCTCCCGCGCCGAGCAGCCCCAAAATGTCGGTGACACGGAGTCGCTGGCAGCGAATGCAGGGACGCCCGCCGCATTTGCCGGGGTCGATGGTGATTCGATCAAGTAGTCTGGGTTGCATGATTTCTCCAAAAACGTCAGGGTTCTGGGCTTTGTAATTCGATGTCGACGATCAATCGAGACCGACCCCCCATGGCACCACCTTAAGCTGATTGGGTAATGTTCGGCACGAAAAATGAAGAAGGCTGAGAGCCCCGCTTGTCAAGATCGTGGTGTCTGAAGTCACGCTTGATAACAGGAGGATCAGCCATGGTGGATGCTGGCAAAAAAAAGCCTGCGCAACGAGGTAGAGCGATTCCGTCGGCAATTTGGCGATCAGCCGACACAGGCTTTGGGTTCTGTGTTGCCGGCCACGGAGTTGCAGGAGATGGTCGGCGAGGAAGTGGGTTCTTTTCGAGAGCGCATTTACCCGCCGCTGACGACCTTGGGCCTCTTCATTGGTCAGGCGCTGAGTCCCGATGGGGCGTGCCAGGATGCCGTCGCCCGCCGGCTTGGCGAAAGAACATCGCAAGGGCAGGCGGCGTGCAGCCTCAACAGCGAGCCGTACTGCAAGGCGCGCAAGCGCTTGCCGCTGGAACTGATTCGCCGGCTCGCGCTGAATGTCGGCAAGAAACTGGAGCAAGACAGTTCGCCAGATTGGAAATGGCGAGGGCGGTCGATCAAGCTGATGGACGGCACGACGATCTCGATGCCCGACACCGAAAACAATCAGGCTGCGTATCCGCAAAGCGGCGTGCAGCAAGCGGGGCTGGGGTTTCCTCTGGCCATGTTGGTCGCCGTGATTTCGCTATCGGCAGGAGCCGTGCTGGATTGGGCATCGGGGCTGTGCCGGGGCAAACATACCGGCGAGCAAGCACTGTTTCGCCAGCTGATGCCGCAACTTGATTTCGGGGACATCATTCTGGCCGACCGCTACCACTGCAACTCCTTTACCGCAGCGTTGCTGGTGGAACGGGGCGCCGACCCGGTCACCCGCCAGCACCAACGCCGGATTACCGGCTTCCGGCGAGGCCGACGCCCGGGGAAACGGGATCGCTGGGTGGGCCGGATACGTCCCAAGCGCACCGCCCGGATGGATGCCCGGATTTATGCGTCGATGCCGGGGCGGCTGTCGATGCGCGAAACCGAAATCGGCGGGCGGATTCTCGTCACGACCTTGACCAACGCCGGCAAGTCGAAGTGGACTTGCGCTCCATCAAGGCGGGAATGGGAATGGATATTCTGCGCGCACAAACGGCACCGATGACCGGCAAGGAAACCGCCGTCTATCTGTCAGCTTACAACCTTGTCCGTGCCTTGATGGTTCGCGCGGCGGCCGGCCCGAACGCGCAAGCTCGCGCACCGAGTTTCAAAGGCACCCTCCAGCTTTATCTGGCCTTTGAACAGCAGCTTTGCTTTGCCGTGGGAGCCGGCGCCAGAACCATGACGGCGCATCTGCCCGGCGGTATCGGTTTGCTCGGACTACCCGTTCGTCCAGGACGCGTCGAACCCCACGCCATCAAGCGACGCCCCAAAAACCATAAACTGCTGACCGTGCAGCGCCCCGCAGCCCGTGCAGCCATCGTCCGATCTCGGGCTAAACAGGCTTAAGGTAGTGCCATGGGAGACCGACCCCGTTGATTCTCGTGAAGCGTCCGTGTTTACAAAGCGAAGGCCAGTCGTGCGGTTCAGTAGGCAGCCACCGGGTACGACCCTAACACCTTCAGATAAGCCGCCCGTCGCTCCAGCTCTTCGAGCGCGGTATGGACGGCCGGATCGCTGCGGTGGCCTTCGATATCGACGAAGAACACGTATTCCCACAGCGTGTGGCGTGCCGGGCGGGATTCGAGGCGGGTCATCGAGACGCCGGAATCGGAGAAGGGGGCGAGCAGGGTGCTCAGGGCGCCGGTGCGGTTGTGCGCGGACATGATGAGCGATGTTTTGTCGTGCCCCGAAGCGCCGGCATCCTGGCGGCCAAGTATCACGAAGCGCGTGGTGTTGTTCGGCTCATCCTCGATATTCGGCACGAGAACGGGCAGTTCGTAGAGTTCGGCTGCGGCTTCGCCGGCGATGGCTGCTGCGGTCGGGTCGGCCGCCGCCATTTGCGCGGCTTGCGAGTTGCTGCCGACCGAAATGCGCGGTACGCCGGGCAGCGTGCGATTCAGCCATTCGTGGCATTGGGCGAGCGACTGGGCGTGCGAATAGACGGTCTTGACCTCGGCGAGCGACTTGGCGCGCGTCATCAGGTTCTGGTGAATACGCAGGACGACTTCACCGCAAATCTTCAACGGGGTGCCGAGCAAGAGATCCAGCGTCCGCCCGATGGCGCCCTCGGTGGAATTCTCGATCGGTGCGACGGCGTAGTGCGCGTGGCCGGCTTCGACTTCGCGAAATACGTCGTCGATCGACATTTGCGGCAGGAGGCGTGCGGCATGGCCGAAGTGCTTGACCGCCGCGCTGCCGGTGAAAGACCCCAACGGACCCAGGAAAGCGATGCCCAGCGGCGCTTCCAGAGACAAACAGGCCGACATGACTTCCCGGAAGAACCACGTCACGCTGTCGTTCGAGAGCGGCCCCGGATTCAGTTTCTGGATTCGGCGCAGGATCTGCGCCTCGCGTTCCGGGCGATAGATGAATCCGGCGTCGCCGTGCCGCGCCTTGATTTCACCGACCCTTTGCGCGCACTGCGCGCGACGGTTGAGCAGGTCGAGCAGCTTCGCATCGAGGCTGTCGATCTCGGTGCGCACGACCGAGAGTTCTTTTTGCAGATCGTCACTCATGCCGGGTGGGGTGAAAGGTTATTGGTCTTGTTCCGGTTCTTCGCCGGGCGCTTGATCCGGCGCTTCGGGCAACTCCGCATCGTCTTCGCTTTCAACGACCTTTTCCAGGCCGGCGAGTTTTTCTCCGGCGTCGAGCGAAATCAGCGTGACGCCCTGCGTGGCGCGACCAAGCTCGCGAATTTCCTTGACCCGGGTACGGATCAACACGCCGCCGGTGGTAATCAGCATGATCTCGTCTTCGTCCTGCACGAGGCGGGCGGCGACGACCTTGCCGTTGCGCTCGCTGGCGGCGATGGCGATGACGCCTTGCGTGCCGCGCCCGGAATGGCGGAAGTCGGCAAGCACGGTGCGTTTGCCGAAACCGTTTTCGGTGGCGACCAACACCGTCTGCTGGTCGTTCTCGGCGACCAGCAAGGACAGTACCTGCTGTTCGCCTTGAAGCTTCATGCCGCGCACGCCGCGCGTCGAGCGACCCATCGGGCGCACGTCTTCCTCGTCGAACCATACGGCTTTGCCGGCGTCGGAAACGAGGATAATGTCCTGCGCGCCGCTGGTGATTTCGGCGCCGATCAGGAAGTCGTTTTCATCGAGCACGACGGCGATGATGCCGGCCTTGCGCGGGTTCGAGTAGTCGGACAGCGGCGTTTTCTTGACCGTGCCCTGCGCGGTGCACATGAAGATATAGCGGTCTTCGGTGAATTCCTTGATCGGCAGGATGGCGTTGATCTTTTCGCCCTCTTCGAGCGGGAACATGTTCACGATCGGTTTGCCGCGACCGGTGCGCGTACCCTGCGGCACTTCGTAAACCTTGAGCCAGTAGACCCGGCCGCGATTCGAGAAGCACAGGATAAAGTCGTGCGTATTGGCGACGAACAGATGGTCGACGAAATCGTCTTCCTTCACCGCCGCCGCCTGCTTGCCGCGTCCGCCACGCTTCTGGGCGCGGTAGTCGGCGAGCGGCTGCGACTTGACGTAACCGGTATGCGAGAGCGTCACGACCATATCCTGCGGCGTGATGAAGTCCTCGATGCCGAGATCCTGCGTATGGACGACGATCTCGGAGCGCCGCTTGTCGCCGAACTGGGCACGGATCGCCGTCAGCTCGTCGCCGATCATTTCGGTAATGCGCTCCGGCCGCGCCAGAATGTCCATCAGGTCGGCGATACGCTCCAGCAGCTCGGCGAAATCGGCGACGATCTTGTCGCGTTCAAGGCCGGTCAGGCGTTGCAGGCGAAGTTCGAGAATGGCTTGCGCCTGCGCTTCGGAGAGCAGATAGCCGCTCTTCGACAGCCCGTATTCGAGGCCCAGCCCCTCCGGGCGCGTCGCATCCAGCGAGGCGCGCACCAGCATTTCCGCGACGGTATGCGACATCCACAGCCGCGACATCAAACCGCGTCGTGCGTCGGCCGGCGTCGGCGACGCCTTGATGAGGGCGATGATTTCGTCCACGTTGTCGAGCGCTACCGCCAGGCCTTCCTGGATGTGCGCCCGCTCGCGCGCCTTGCGCAACTCGAAGACGGTGCGCCGCGTGATGACCTCGCGCCGATGCGAGAGAAAGCATTCCAGGATCTGCTTGAGATTGAGCAGGCGCGGCTGGCCGTCGACCAGCGCCACCATGTTCATGCCGAAGGTGTCCTGCAACTGCGTTTGTTTGTACAGATGGTTCAGTACGACTTCGGGAACTTCGCCGCGTTTCAGCTCGATCACGACGCGCATGCCCGATTTGTCGGACTCGTCGCGCAGGTCGGAAATGCCGTCTATCTTCTTCTCGTTGACCAGCTCGCCGACTTTTTCCAGCAGCGTGCGTTTGTTTACCTGGTACGGCAACTCGTCGATGATGATCGCCTGGCGGTCGTTGCTGCCCTTGATCTCCTCGAAGTGCGTCCGGCCGCGCATCACGACGCGGCCGCGCCCGGTGTGGTAGCCCTCGCGTACGCCGGTAACGCCGTAGATGATGCCGGCGGTGGGGAAGTCGGGGCCGGGAACGATGTCGATCAGCGCGTCTATCGTCATTTCCGAATTGCGCAGCAGCGCCAGGCAGGCGTCGACGACTTCGTTCAGGTTGTGCGGCGGAATGTTGGTCGCCATGCCGACCGCGATGCCGCTCGATCCGTTGATGAGCAGGTTCGGGATGCGCGCCGGCATGATGAGCGGTTCCTGCTCGGAACCGTCGTAGTTCGGCCCGAAGTCCACCGTTTCCTTGTCGATGTCGGCGAGCAGTTCATGGCCGATGCGCGCCATGCGTACTTCGGTGTAACGCATCGCCGCCGCGTTGTCGCCGTCGACCGAGCCGAAGTTGCCCTGCCCGTCGACCAGCATGTAGCGCAGCGAAAAATCCTGCGCCATGCGCACGATGGTGTCGTAAACTGCGGTGTCGCCATGCGGGTGGTACTTGCCGATCACGTCGCCGACGATGCGCGCCGATTTTTTGTAGGCCTTGTTCCAGTCGTTGGACAGCTCGTGCATGGCGAACAGCACGCGGCGATGCACGGGTTTGAGGCCGTCGCGCGCATCGGGCAGCGCGCGGCCGACGATGACGCTCATCGCGTAGTCAAGATACGAGCGGCGCATCTCGTCTTCGAGGCTGACGGGCAGTGTTTCTTTTGCGAATGGTTCCATCTTTTATCCGGTAACGTCCCAAACGGGATCGCCAAGTTGTCGCCTTGACGAAACCATAGATTCTATCATGCCTGTTGTGGCGGGTCAGAGCGTCCAAATATCCGTCCGAATGTCCGAAATGTCCGAATTCCCGGCAATTCTTACGTTTTTTTGGCGCGCATGCCGCTTGCCGCACGGCCACTGTCGTGCGAGAATTCCCCCGGTTGCGGAGTTGAGGCCGCGACGCTTTTATCGGCGCATTTTTTGCGCGTTTGTTTGAAGAGTCAGAGGATTCCTCTGGCTTTTTTCGTTTTCTTGGATTGAAAAATGCCGGTCATTACTCTGCCAGATGGGTCGCAACGGGAATTCTCCCAGCCGGTGACGGTTGCCGAGGTCGCGCAAGGCATAGGCGCCGGATTGGCGCGCGCCGCGCTGGCGGGCAGGGTTGACGGCCGACTGGTCGATACCTCGTATCGCATCGAGGCGGATGCGCAGTTGGGCATCGTTACCGATAAGGATGCCGACGGTGTAGACATCATTCGCCATTCCACTGCACACCTGCTGGCATTTGCCGTCAAGGATCTGTTTCCCGACGCGCAGGTGACGATAGGGCCGGTCATCGAAAACGGTTTTTACTACGACTTCGCCTACAAGCGGCCGTTTACGCCCGAGGATCTGCTGGCCCTCGAGAAGCGGATGGGCGAGATCGCCAAGCGCGATGTGCCGATTATCCGCGAAGTCTGGAAGCGCGACGACGCCATCGCTTTCTTCAAGTCGCTCGGCGAGGACTACAAGGCCGAGCTGATCGAAGCCATCCCGGCGGGCGAGGAAGTGTCGCTGTACCGCGAAGGCGAATTTGTCGACCTGTGCCGTGGCCCGCACGCACCCTCGACCGGCAAGCTCAAGGTCTTCAAGCTGATGAAGGTCTCCGGCTCCTACTGGCGCGGCGATCACCGCAACGCGCAGTTGCAGCGCATTTACGGCACCGCCTGGGCGAAGAAGGAAGACCAGGAAGCTTATCTGCACATGCTGGAAGAAGCCGAAAAACGCGACCATCGTCGTCTCGGCCGGCATCTCGACCTCTTCCACCTGCAGGACGAGGCGCCGGGCATGGTTTTCTGGCACCCCAAGGGCTGGACGGTTTGGCAGCAGGTCGAGCAGTACATGCGCCGCATCTACCAGGACAACGGCTATCAGGAAGTGAAGTGTCCGCAGATCCTCGACCGCACTTTGTGGGAGAAGTCCGGCCACTGGGAGAACTACAAGGACAACATGTTCACCACCGAGTCGGAAAAACACGACTACGCGATCAAGCCGATGAATTGTCCGGGCCATGTGCAGATTTTCAATGCCGGGCTGCGCAGCTACCGCGACCTGCCGCTGCGCTATGGGGAATTCGGCTCTTGCCATCGCAACGAGCCTTCCGGCGCACTGCACGGCATCATGCGCGTGCGCGGCTTCACGCAGGACGACGGGCATATCTTCTGCACCGAAGACCAGATCCAGTCCGAGGTGACAGCGTTCAATGACCTGGTGCGCAAGGTCTATGCCGATTTCGGTTTTTCCGATGTTGCCGTAAAACTTGCGCTGCGCCCGGAGAAGCGGGTGGGTTCGGACGAGGTCTGGGACAAGGCCGAGTTTGCGTTGCGCGAAGCGCTCAAGGCCTCCGGTCTGGCCTGGGACGAACTGCCGGGCGAGGGCGCTTTTTACGGCCCGAAAATCGAATTTCACATCAAGGACGCGATCGGGCGTTCCTGGCAGTGCGGCACGATGCAGGTCGATTTCTCGATGCCGCAACGTCTGGATGCCGAGTTTGTCGGCGACGACAACGCGCGGCACACACCGGTGATGCTGCACCGGGCGATTCTCGGTTCGCTGGAGCGCTTCATCGGAATTCTCATCGAAAACTGGTCGGGAGCCTTGCCGTTGTGGTTGGCGCCGGTGCAGGCCGTGATCCTGAATATCTCGGAGAAACAGGCGGATTACGCCGAAAGTGTTGCAAAAACGCTACGCCAGAACGGTTTGAGAGCCGACTGCGATTTGCGCAACGAGAAAATAACCTATAAAATCCGAGAACATAGCTTGAACAAGCTGCCGTACCAGATCGTCGTCGGCGACAAGGAGATGGCAGCAGGTCTGGTGGCCGTGCGTACACGCGGCGGTCAGGATCTCGGGCAGATGACGCCGGAGGCACTGATCGGGCAACTTCTGGAAGAGGTTGCTGCGCGTAGTGGCACGGCTTAACTTTTGTTGGAACAAGGAGCGGGACCATCGCACTGCAAAAGTCGCAACGCGTTAACGAAGAAATCAACGCACCGGAAATCCGCCTGGTTGGTGAAGAAGGCGAGCCTCTAGGAATTGTGAGTGTCAGAACGGCGTTGCAACTGGCTGAAGAAGCCGGTGTCGATCTGGTCGAAATCGCCCCGATGGCCCAGCCTCCGGTCTGCCGGATCATGGACTTCGGCAAGTTCAAGTACCAGGAACAGAAGCGACAGCACGAGCAAAAGCTCAAGCAGAAGCAAGTCCAGGTCAAGGAAGTCAAATTTCGTCCGGGCACCGACGAAAACGACTACCAGATCAAGCTGCGCAACATGACGCGCTTCTTGCAGGAAGACGACAAGGTCAAAGTGACCTTGCGCTTCCGGGGCCGTGAAATGGCCCACCAGGAAATCGGCATGCGTCAGATAGAGCGCATCAAGACCGACCTTGAGCCCTACGCACTGGTCGAACAGATGCCCAAGATGGAAGGTCGTCAGATGGTGATGATCCTGACGCCGCACAAGAAAAAATAGTTTTAGGTTTAAGTAGTTGCTGTACCCATAAGTGGTTCCGGGTTAAAAGTACTCCCGTCGGGGGACACCTGGTGCCATGTATATAAATAGGAGCATTCAATGCCCAAAATGAAGACCAAGAGTGGCGCCAAAAAGCGCTTCAAGGTCAGCGCGAGCGGTCGTATCAAGCGCGGACAGGCGTTCAAGCGCCACATCCTGACCAAGAAAACCACCAAAGCCAAGCGCCAGTTGCGCGGCATGACCGGAGTGCATGACTCCGACAAGGCCATGGTTCGCGCCATGCTGCCTTACGCATAAGGAGATAGAAGATGCCCCGAGTTAAACGTGGTGTAACGGCGCGCGCGCGTCACAAGAAAGTGCTCGCACTGGCCAAGGGGTACCGCGGCCGTCGCAAAAATGGCGGTGATGAAGGCCGGCCAATACGCCTACCGTGACCGCCGTCAAAGGAAGCGCCAATTCCGCGCCCTGTGGATCGCCCGTATCAACGCGGCGGCTCGCGAGCTCGGCCTGAAGTACAGCACCTTTATGAACGGCCTGAAAAAGGCGCAGATCGAGGTCGATCGCAAGGTGTTGGCCGATCTGGCCGTTTTCGACAAGCCGGCTTTTGCTGCTCTGGCCGGTCAAGCCAAAGCCCAGCTCGCCGCCGCCTAAGCTGGTCGCGTGACAAAAAAGGAGGCTCGCGCCTCCTTTTTTTTCGGTGAAGTGTTAAAAAGTCCTAAACCTAGAAACCTCATGCAGAACCTCGATCAAATTCTCGAAGAAGCTTCGGCCGCCTTTGCTGCGACGGACGACCCCGATGTGCTTGAGCAAATCAAGGCGCGTTACCTCGGGAAGAGCGGCCGGATTACCGAGTTGCTCAAGGGAATGGCCAAGCTGTCGCCGGACGGGCGCAAGACGGCTGGCGCGGCGATCAACCGCACCAAGGAAGCGGTCGAGGCGGCACTCAACCGCCGCCGCGAAGCGATCCGGCGCATTGCGCTGGAAGCGCGGCTGGCCGAGGAGGCGCTCGATGTGACGCTGCCCGGACGCGGCGAGTCGCGTGGCGGCCTGCATCCGGTAACGCGGACGCTCGAACGCATCGAAGCACTGTTCCGCTCCATCGGTTTTGAAGTCGCCGACGGCCCCGAAATCGAGGCTGACTTCCACAATTTCACCGCGCTGAACACGCCGGAAGACCATCCGGCGCGTTCGATGCACGATACCTTTTATCTGCAGGACGAATCCGGCAAAGTCGCCGACGACATCCTGTTGCGCACGCACACCAGCCCGATCCAGGTGCGCTACATGCAGGCGCACGTGGCGAAATACGCCCATCTCGCAACGATGCCCGAAATCCGCGTGATCGCGCCCGGCCGCGTCTACCGCGTCGATTCCGACGCCACCCATTCGCCGATGTTCCATCAGGTCGAGGGTCTGTGGATCGGCGAGAGCGTGAGTTTTGCCGACCTCAAGGGCGTGGTTGCCGACTTCCTGCGCCGTTTCTTTGAAAGCGACGACTTGCAAGTGCGTTTCCGTCCGTCCTTCTTTCCGTTTACCGAGCCTTCCGCCGAGATCGACGTCGCTTTCATGAGCGGGGCGCTGAAAGGGCGCTGGCTTGAAATCGCCGGCTGCGGCATGGTTCATCCGAACGTGCTTCGCCATGTCGGCATCGACCCCGAAAAATATACCGGCTTCGCCTTCGGCATGGGGCCGGATCGTCTGACCATGCTGCGCTACGGCGTCAACGACCTGCGCCTGTTCTTCGACGGCGATCTGCGCTTCTTGCGCCAATTCGTCTGACGACGCATTTTTTATCGGCCTGTCCATGAAATTCTCCGAATCCTGGCTCCGCACCTTCGTCGATCCCGCATGTTCGGGCGACGCGCTTTCGCACCTCCTGACCATGTCCGGCCTTGAAGTCGAAGAGGAAGATGCCGTAGCGCCATTTTTCGCCGACGTCGTCGTCGCGCATGTGCTTGAAGTGAGCAAACACCCCGACGCCGACCGCCTGAACGTTTGCCGCGTCGATGTCGGCCGCAGCGAACCGCAACAGATCGTCTGCGGCGCGCCGAATGTCGCTCCCGGACTCAAAGTACCGTGCGCGCTACCGGGCGCCGAATTGCCCGGCGACTTCAAAATCAAGGTCGCCAAGGTGCGCGGCATCGAATCTTCCGGCATGTTGTGTTCTGCCAAAGAGTTGGGCATTGCGGAAGAATCTTCCGGCCTGCTGGTGCTTCCGGCAGATGCGCCGGCGGGAACCGACATCCGCCGCTATCTCGATCTCGACGATCGCCTGTTGACGCTCAAGCTGACACCCAACCGCGCCGACTGCCTGTCCTTGACCGGCGTGGCGCGCGAAGTTTCGGCGCTGACCGGCGCCCCGGCCAAGTACCCGGAAGTCGTCGATACGCCCGTGACGATTGCAGCGGCGCGTCAGGTGGTGCTCGATGCGCCGGATGCCTGCCCGCGCTACTGCGGCCGCGTCATATCTGGCGTCAACGCCCGCGCCAGCTCGCCGGAATGGATGAAGCGTCGCCTTGAGCGCAGCGGAATCCGCCCGATTTCCGCGCTGGTCGACATCACCAATTACGTCATGATGGAACTCGGCCAACCGCTGCACGCCTTCGACAACGCGAAGCTGAGCGGCGCCATCCACGCGCGCATGGCAAGACCCGGCGAAGAGCTGCTGCTGCTCAACGAACAGACGCTGGAACTCGGGGACGACGTACTGCTGATCGCCGACGAAGCCGGCCCGGTGGCGATGGCCGGCATCATGGGCGGCGAGGAGAGCGGCATCACCCTGGATACCGGCGAGCTGTTTCTCGAATCGGCCTTCTTTGCGCCGAAAGCGATCGCCGGTCGCGCGCGCCATTATGGATTCGTCTCGGATGCCTCGCATCGTTTCGAGCGTGGCGTGGACTTTGGCGTCACGCGCCGCGCGCTGGAACGCGCGACGCAACTGGTGCTCGACATCTGTGGCGGTGGAGCCGGGCCAGTCAGCGAAGCGCTTGCGGCGTTGCCGCAACGCCAGGTCGTCCGGTTACGCCCACCGCGTGTCGCCCGGGTACTCGGTGTCGTGTTCTCGGCCGAGCGAATCGCCGAGTTGTTCGCGCGCCTCGATTTCGCGTTCGCACGGGATGGCGACGATTTTCTGGTGACGCCGCCGAGTTACCGTTTCGATATTGAAATCGAGGAAGACCTGATCGAGGAAATCGTCCGCCTGCACGGCTACGACAATATCCCTTCTCCGGCGCCGCGCGGCGCGCTGGCGATGTTGCCGCAGAGCGAAGATGCGCGTTCGCTGTCGCGTATCCGCCAGATTCTGGCGGACTGCGGTTTTCAGGAAGTCATCAACTTCGCTTTCGTCGAAGAAGCCTGGGAAGCGGACTTTGCCGGCAATGCCGACCTGATCCGTCTCGCCAATCCGATTGCCAGCCAGATGAGCGTGATGCGCTCGACCTTGCTCGGTGGCCTGGTCGCCAACGCCGTCGTCAATCTCAAGCGCAAACAGAGCCGCGTCCGCGTTTTCGAGACCGGCCGCTGTTTCTCGCGCGATGCGCGGGGCGCACCGGTTGCAGGCTTCCATCAACCGTGGAAACTGGCGGGACTGGCCTATGGCAACGCTCTTCCCGAACAATGGGGGACGGCTGCGCGCAATGTTGATTTCTACGATCTGAAAGCCGATGTCGAGATGCTTCTCGCGCCGGCGATGGTGCGTTTCGAGAAGGCCGCGCATCCCGCGCTGCATCCGGGGCGCAGCGCATCCGTGCTGATCGGCGGGGAAGCGGTCGGCCATATCGGCGAACTTCACCCGCAGTGGGTACAGAAATACGATCTTCCGCTGGCGCCGGTGGTTTTCGAGCTCGAACTCGATACCTTGAAGCTGGCCCGCCTGCCGCAGTACGCCGAAGTCTCGCGCCAGCCCCCGGCGATTCGCGACCTGGCGGTTGTCGTCGACCAGAAACTCGAATTGCAGCAGCTTCTGGATGGCATGCAGGCGAACCGCCCGGCGATCGTTCAAGGCATCCATTTATTCGACGTATACACCGGAAAAGGTGTGGTGGCCGGCAAAAAAAGCCTTGCGTTCCGTATAGTTATGCAAGATACTCAAAAAACTTTGCAGGATGCGGAGGTCGACGCAGCGATGGTCGCGCTGGTAGGATATTTGCAGCAGGCATTCTCCGCCCAACTCCGCGTCTGACAGGGAAAGAATAATGACGCTTACTAAAGCCGAACTCGCCGATCTGTTGTTTGAAAAAGTCGGCCTCAACAAGCGCGAGGCCAAAGACATGGTGGAAGCGTTTTTTGAAGAGATCCGCAATGCTCTGGAGCGGGGCGACGGCGTCAAACTCTCGGGGTTTGGCAATTTCCAGTTACGCGACAAACCCCAGCGTCCTGGCCGCAACCCGAAGACCGGCGAAGAAATTCCGATCACCGCGCGCCGTGTCGTCACCTTCCATGCCAGCCAGAAGCTGAAGGCCGAGGTGGAGCTGTCATACAATGGAACCGAATCATAAAGAAAGCGGCGCCGAGCCTCTGCCCCCCATTCCCGCCAAACGCTACTTCACCATCGGAGAAGTCAGCGAGCTGTGCGGGGTGAAGCCACATGTGCTGCGTTATTGGGAGCAGGAGTTTACGCAGCTCAAACCGGTCAAACGACGCGGTAACCGCAGATATTATCAGCATCATGAAGTATTGCTCGTCCGGCGTATCCGGGAACTGCTTTATAGCCAGGGCTTTACGATCAGCGGCGCGCGCAACCGGCTTGGCGACAGCATCGGAGAGGGCAAACCGACATCCCTGTCGCCGGAACTGTTGCGGGAAGAGCTGCTCAGAATCGTCGAAATCCTCAGAGTTTGAGCCAAGCCACCGATTTCGGATATAATGCGTCCTTCGTCGGGGCGTAGCGCAGCCTGGTAGCGCACTTGCATGGGGTGCAAGGGGTCGCGAGTTCGAATCCCGCCGCCCCGACCAATAGAATCAGAGACTTACGAAAAGGCCGCCCCGTGCGGCTTTTTTGTTTTCCGGGATCCGGGCAAAAATCTCCAGAGCGCTACCCAAGTTCTGCAAAGTCCAGTAGCACAAGCCTCCAAATTTCAGGTAAACTCTCAAGCCGCGTTTAGTACAACGTGCTCGAAGAAAAAGAATAGCGCGGTTCAACTGCCCGGTTAGCGGTCAAGGTTGGCGCGCGCGTCGCTCCGGGTGCAGTTCTGCCAGTGTCGCCAAAAGCGGTTTATCCCGTTTCCGCGTCGCTGAACCAAGACCGATCACAGTGTGGGAGGGCAATTTGTTCTGGAAAAATGTCAAGTCGGAGGCTCGACCCAGCCGGATCGACAGTCTGATCGGCCCGGATACGGCGGTGGACGGCGATGTCAATTTTGTCGGTGGTTTGCGTATCGAAGGTGAAGTCAAGGGCGATGTCTGCGTTTCCCACGCGGGAGCCGGGATTCTCATGATGGGCGAAAAAGGCATCGTCGAGGGGAATGTTCGCGTTACGCATCTGGTGGTTTATGGCACGATTACCGGATCGGTATACGTGACGGATCTCGTGGAATTGCGACCGTCGGCGCGCATCGTCGGCGACGTCCATTACGGGTCGCTGGAAATGCAGATGGGCGCGGTGATCGAGGGCCACTTGGTGCATGTGGAGGCCGAGACCAGGCTTGGCGCTTGATGCCGTTCTGACATCTCTTGGGTTTTCGTTCGCACTATTTCGGGGTTGTCGAGATGCAGAACATGGTTGATGAAAGCTTTGCTTCGCTCAATATCGATAGCGATCCGGCATTTGGCTTGACGGACAGCCGGAGTTTGCGTCCGGCGTCGCGCTTCAATACCCCGGGCGGTCGCCGTTATTTCGTTTCGCGGGTGGCCCGCGACCACTGGGATTTGCGCGCGCACGTCCAGCGCATTCATCTGGCGCTCGACGCCGGCGATTCGGAAGAGGCGATTTTTGGCGCTCTGGTCGATCTCTTCTTGGCCTTGGGCGGCAAGGGGCATGAATTGCGCGAGTCGGTGCTGAAACTTGCGCGTCCCGCGCTGCACGACGACGACTATTATTTTCTCGCCCAGCGCTTGGTGAGCGGGCTGCAACGGGCCGATGCGATGCCGATTACGACCGGTTCGGTGCTCGATAGGGCGCTGATCGGCAACAGCCATCTCGTCGAACGCCAGCGTTCGGAAACCCCTCGCGACATGAACGCGGTCGACATCGCCGCCATGCACCTCGAAAGCGGCGATATCAAGGGGGCTTGCAGCGTTCTGGAAACTGCACTGTCGGGCGATTCGAGCAATGTCGCGGTGGAAGCCGAACTGCTGGAGATCTACCGGCGCAGCCGGGATGAGGCGGGTTTCCTTGCGATGCGGCAGCGCTTGGAAGCCTCGGGCGCGTCGCTCGGCGCCGAATGGGACGAGCTGTAGCCCATGCCAGACAGCCGGCTCAAAGTTGCGTTCCTGAGTCTGCCACAGCGTACGCATGCGGTGCTGGAGTATTTCATCGCCAGTACCGGGCAGGGCGATTTCGTGCTGTCTCCAGACGAGCAGCAATCGGACGCGGCGGTTTTCGACTTCGACAACCCCGATTCGCGACACCGCTGGGAGCGCTACCACGCCCAGCTAGGCAGACCGGGAATTTTGTTGTCCATCGTCGGCCAGCAAGTGCCGATGACCGTATGGGTGCAAAAGCCCGTGACGACGGGCAGCATGCTGGAGGCTGCGGCCAGGATCAAGGCCGGTGCCTGGTGTATCGCATCGCCCGAGCCAGCGGTTGCGGAAACTGTTGCAGCGCCTAAACCCGAGGTAAAAACGGCGCCGACACCCGGGCCGGCTCCGACGCCAACGCCCGAGCCGACTCCAGAGCCGGCACTGGCGCCCAAGCGCGAGCCGGTTCTCGCAGCTCCCGTTTTGGCCCGGCCGGGCGCTGTATCGGTTGACGCGAGCTCTGCGCCGGTTTCCGAGGCAGTGAAACCGGTTGCGGCGACGGGTGGCGAGATTGCGCTGCCCCCGGTGCTGCCGCCCGCAGAAGCCCGGGTTTCCGACGTGCAGCCGCCCAAGTGCGGCTGGCTGTCGCGTTTGCTCGAGACGATCTTTCGGGCGATGAAACCGCGAGTGACCGAATCGCAGCCCGAATCTTTGCCAGAATCTCTGGCCGGATCGCAGCCCTTGTTGCCGGCCGAATCCCCGGCTCTATCCCAGGCCGTATCCGCCCCCGCTCCAGACGGTGGCGGCGTTGCGGCGGATGGCGCCGATTTCTGCCCGGACGCGATGGCAGCGGATGCGTCCGGGCGGCAGGCGAATGTCGCCGACGATAACGCGGCACCCGCGCCAAGCGCGCCGTATCCGGTGCCCGAAGCCTCCGCTATGCCCGAAGCGCCTGCGCCGGAGGACGAGGCAGGCAGCGACGCCAACATTGAAGCGCCTCCCGGGCCGGCACCCAAGCTCAAGGCGGCGCCGAGTCCCGCAGAAATGGCGGATGTGGCCCGCTATTGCGGCGTGTCGGACGATATTCCCGCCGCCGAGTTCCCGCGTGCCGCCGATCGGTATTATCCCTATGACCGTCATCTGGTTTCGGCTTTGCGCGAGGCCTATATGGTGGGCGCCAAGTGGCGGTCGCCGACCCGCCTCGATCTGGATCTGGGCTGCCTGATCTTCGTCCCGGCGGAAAACTGCGCTTATCTGGATTTCCCGGAAGAAGCGCTATTTGATCGTCGGGTCGTCAGCCAGCCGAGGCGCCGCGAGGTGCGGGGTGCGGGGGTGCAAGAATTATTTGCGGATTTGCGACAGCGGCTTGCCGATCGGCGGGTCGTAAAGCAGCCGAGGCGCCACAAGGTACGGATGGTCGGGGTTCAGGAATTTGCAGATTTGCAACAGAGGCTTGCCAGCCTGACGCGGCTTGATCGTTTCGACGCGACGTTGTGGAAGCTTGGCATGACGACGGCCAAGGGGCGTTTGCCGGCGGGGACGGACGTGAACAAGGTGTTCTTCCTGAAGTCGTGGCCTAACATGACCCGGTTTCAGCGCTCGCCCTACAGCTTGCGCATCGCCGCGTTGTGGGCAACGCGGGGCGCTTCGCTGCTGGAAACGGCGCGCATTCTCGAAATTCCTCAGCGTTATGTATTCGCCTTTTACAACGCCGCTCTGGCAACAGATATCGTGACCGACGACGGTGCGGCGGTCAAACGCTCTTTCCACAGAACGAGCCGGAATCAAGGCAGGTTCATGAACCTGTTCAAATGGTTGCGTGGATAACCGGCGTGCGGCAAAGAGAATCGACAGACAGACAATGAGCCAGATCGACCACAAAATCATCTTCGCCGGCCCCGTGGGGTCGGGAAAGACTACGGCTATCGCGTCCATCAGCGATATCGAACCGTTAAGGACTGACGAAATCGCGTCGGACATGACCAACAGCCGCAAGCCTGCCACCACGGTGGCGATGGATTACGGGATGATCAGGCTGGGCGAGCGGGAGAAAGTCCACCTGTACGGGACGCCGGGGCAGGAGCGCTTCGATTTCATGTGGGACATCCTCACCAAAGGTGGAATCGGTCTCGTCCTGTTGCTCGACAACACGCGCCCGACGCCGTTCCAGGACATGAAGTTCTACATCAATGCTTTCCGCGAGTTCATCGACGATACGCGCCTGGTGGTGGGGGTGACGCAAATGGACATGAAGGCGATGCCGACCTTGGACGAATATATCGACAAGCTGCACGAAATGGATGTATTGGCGCCTGTTTTCGAGATCGACTCGCGCAGGCGGGAGGATGTGTCGATGCTCATTCAGGCTTTGTTGCTATCACATGACCCAGGGATCTGAGAACAATGGATCGTTATACACTCACCGGAGAATACTATCTCCACCCGACGCCCGGCGGCGCCTATTACGCCACCTGTCGCCCTGTCAAGGAAGTGGCGCGCAGCTTCCTCCACCGCCTGCTGCACGAACCGGAAACGCCGGCACTGACCGTCGGCATGCTGAAGGAGTGGACCGGGCTCGACGAGCACGACGGGCTGGAATTCATTTATCGCCTGCAAACTTCCGGGTTCATCCAAGGCTTGCCGACGCCGCTGCGCGCGCCGATGGACAGCATCGAATCGATTTTGCCCCCGCTGCTGGCCAAGCTTTCCGACGACGGGAAAGCCGTGCTCGCCGAACAGCGCGGCTTTCAGCTGGGCGCTGCCGGTTACACGCACGAAGTGACCGAAGAGCTCGCCGCGCTGGGCGCCGATCTGGCCAGCGTCCAGGAGCGCCACGCGCGCCTGTTGCACAACAATCTGCGACTTCGCGCCGACGGCTGGGGTATTGTCAACGCCAGCGGCTATAGCGAGATCGGTTTCTGGCCTTTGTATTTCGGCAGCGAATATTTTATTTTGGTGCTCGGTGGTATGCCGCGCTTCAACCAGCCGGCCTTTACAACTTTGATTTGGTCTCTCGGCGTCCGTTACGGGCATGCCGTTTAACGTTTGTCTTTCTTTCAAGGAGAATTTTCATGCGCGCTGATATGCTGGCTTCCATTCTGAGCGAACTCAACGGCTCCACCGCGGACATCGAGGCATCCGCCGTGCTGTCCACCGATGGCCTGGTCATGGCCTCCATGCTGCCGACCGGAATGGACGAAGATCGCGTCGGCGCGATGAGCGCCGCCATGCTTTCGCTCGGCGACCGCACGTCGAAGGAACTGGCTCGCGGCAAGCTGGAACAGGTTCTGGTCAAGGGCAACAGCGGTTACGTGCTGCTCACCTACGCCGGGAGCGAGGCGGTGTTGACCACGCTGTGCAAGCCCAACGCCAGGCTCGGCCTGATTTTCCTCGACGTCAAGCGCGCCGCGGAAAGCCTCGCCAAAATCATCTGACCGACCTCGCCGGGCAGGTTTCCCTGCCTGGACCCGTTTCCAACCGTTTCCAACGAGTTCCAACCCAAGACCAAAGGTGGACGATGGACGACATGCATCCCTCGCAGCTTGCCGGTACGGATTACCGGGAATACACGCTGACGTATTTCGAAGGCTTCAGCCGGCGCGTTCTGGTGCTCGACATAGAAAAATCTTATCCCGACGGGAAGCTCATCGTCTCCCGGACCGACACGAAAGGCATCATTACCCACGCCAACCAGGCGTTTGTCGAAATGTCGGGATACAGCGAGGCGGAGCTGATCGGCCAGCCGCATTCCATACTGCGGCATCCCGACATGCCGGCCATCGCCTTCAAGGATGTCTGGGATACCTTGGCGCAGGGAAAAAAATGGAAGGGGTACGTCAAGAACCTGCGCAAGGATGGCGCTTACTATTGGGTGTTCGCGTCGGCCGTCCCGAACGTGCGCAACGGCGTCGTCGAAGGGTACACCTCGGTGCGGCGCAAACCGTCGCGCAAACGGGTTAACGAGTGTGTTCCGCTGTATGCCGAGCTGCGCGCCAAGGAGACCGGCCATGGTCTATAACCTGACGGTGAGCCCCGACTTCTCGCCCGAGCACATCGCCGGCTGGTACGTGTTCAATACCTGGCTACAGCGCAAGCTGGGCTACCGGATACACGTCGATCTGTACGACGATTTTGAAACCCAGCGCCAAGCCATCGCCGACGGCAAGATCGACATCGTTTTCGCCAATCCATTCGATGCCGCCATGCTGGTGCGCGACAAGGGGTTCACGGCGGTCGCCACGGCCGAAGGGCAGCGCGACGAGGTGGTGATCGCCGTCGCGGCGGATTCGCCGGTTCGGCGGGTCGAGGACTTGCAGCCCGGCGTCAGGATCGCCAAGACCCAGGATCCCGACATCAACCTGATCGGGATGATACTGCTGGAGCCTGCCGATCTGAGCCTGGAGAATACGGTTGCCCAGGCGGCATCGACCTATGTTCTGGTGGCCAAGCACCTGATCCAGGGCAGGGCGGATATCGGCTTCTTCCTGAAAGAAGCTTTTTACGACCTCAGCCAGGTGATACGCAAGAATCTGCGCGTGCTGGTGACCAGCGAAATCCATGTGGTACGCCACGCGCTGCTGGTCGGGCCGCGTTTCGCCGAACACGGCGAGTCTCTCCGGCGCTTGCTGCTCGGCATGCCGGGCGATCTGCCGCAAGGCCCGGGCGTCCTCGAAAGCCTGGGTTTTTCCGGGTGGGAAAGCCTGGGCGAGGAAGATACGCAGTTCATGATCGATCTGATGGATACGCTGCAAGAGTGAGGGTTCCCCTTTTTTCGCGCCTTGATTTTATAGACCTATTCCGCCATGACACACTTACGACACCTGCCGCTCGCCACCTCACTGGTTCTCATCGCCGTCTCCGGTAGCGCTGCCGCGCCCGGCAATAGCGGAAAGACGGTGGGCGAAATGGAGTTTGTCTACGGCGAGACGGTCAAGAACGATACCCTGTGGGCGATCTCTAGCGACGTCATGCCCGACGATGTCAGCATCAACCACAAAAGGGTGATGGCCGCCATCCTGCGCCGCAACCCCGATGCCTTTTTCAACGGCAACGCATTTTATCTGCGTCAGGGCGTCGTGTTGACGATACCGGGTCTGAAGGAAATTCGCGCCGAAGATTTGCTCAAGGCAGACGCCCTGTTGGCCGATCACGAGCAAGCCTGGAAAGATGCGCGCAAGGCGCCCGGAAAGGCCTTGCCAGGCGCACCTCGCGCCGAAACGCCCGCTCCCGGACAAGAGGCTGAAAATAAAGAGCGTGCCGTCGCACCGCCGGCGCCCGTCCCCGTCAAACCCGTAGAGCCGCCGCCAGCCGCCGTTCCGGCAACGGGGGTGCCGGCCGTTCCGGCAGCCGCTTCCGTTGCCCCGGCGGCCGTGCCGGTCGCGCCGCCCGAAGCGCAGTCCGGGGGCGGCTATCTGGCCTACGGCGCGGGACTCGCGGCCGTTTTGGGCGCCTTGACGTTCCTCTTGCGCGGCCGGCGCAAAGGGGTTGCCGCGAACCGGCCGGCAGCCGGTTCGGCCAGCGTCCCGACGGGTGCCGCCGTCGCGTACTCGATGGCCGGCATAGAAACTTTGCGGGCGCTGGAAAACCTGGAGATCACCCGTCAGGTCGTCGCTTGTGGCAACCCCGAACCGCCGACCCCAGACCCTGCCGCAGCGGGCGATGACGCGCAAATGAAGCTCAAGATCGCCAAGGCGTATCTCGAACTGAGTCGCGATAGCGCCGCATGCGCGCTGCTCGAAGAAGTGGCTGCCGGCGGTGGCGCGCCCGGCAGCGAGGCGGGAATGTTGCTGGCAAGGTGGCGCAACACGCCGGTCGCGCAGGATGCAGCCGAAGCCGGCTGATAGCAGTTCGAATCACCGCTTGCGCAGCAATTGCGCCAGATCGACAGCCGTCTTGACGCCCATTTTTTCAAACAGGTTGGAGCGGTGCACTTCGACCGTGCGCATGCTGATTTGTAGCGTGTCAGCGATGATCTTGTTCAGTTTTCCGGCCAGCACGAGCTCCATGACCTGACGTTCTCGGGAAGAGAGCGCGGCGAGCCGGGCGTTGACCGATTCCGCCGACAAGGCGGTTGCGCGCTGGTTTTCGTCGAGTTGCAGCGCTTCGATGACGCGGTTGACCAGCTCGTTTTCGTTGCAGGGCTTTTCCACGAAGTCGAACGCCCCTTTTTTTAGCGCCGATACAGCCATTGCCACGTCGCCGTGGCCGGTCAGGAAAATCACCGGCAAACGGCTGCCACGCTGGCGCAGTTCGTCGAACAGTTCCGGGCCGCTCATGCCGTCCATCCGTATGTCGAGCAACAGGCAGCCGGTTATGGACAAACTCCAGGCGGCGAGAAAATCTTCGGCGGCGGCGTAAGGCCGGCAGGCGACACCGCGCGATTGCAGCAGCCAGCCCAACGAGTCGCGGATCGCCTCGTCGTCGTCGACGAGATAGACGCAAGAAGGCACGGTAGTCATGGATCGACCGGCAGCGTGATGACGAAAATGCTGCCGCCCTCGGGGTTCGCTTCAGTCCACAAGCGCCCGTGGTGAAATTCGATGATTGAGCGGCAGATGTTCAGCCCCATGCCCATGCCATCAGGCTTGGTCGAAAAGAAGGGGGTAAACAGCTTTTCCTGCACCGTCGGCGAGATACCCGGGCCGCGGTCGACGACGCGGATCTCCATCTGGTTCTCCAGGCGGCCGAGTTTTATCGTCAGCCGTCGCCGTTCGGGGGCGATATTTTCCATCGCATCTATCGCGTTACGCATCAGGTTGACCAGCACCTGTTCGAGCATCACCTGGTCGGCCATCAATTTTGGGCACATCCCTTGTATCTCGCGGACGATAGGGATATTGCGCGCTTTTGCCGCCGAACCGAGGAAGCCGATGCTGTCGTCGATCACCTCGGCAAGATCGCAGGGAGCGCGTTTCGGTTCGCTCTTGCGCACGAAATCGTGCACCCGGCGGATGATGTGTCCGGCGCGTTGGGCCTGAACGCCGAGTTTGGTGAGCGCGCCGGACAGCTCTTCGCGCGTGTAGTCGCCCGAATCGAGCTTGTTCAGACAGCCGGTGTTGTAGCTGGCGATCGCCGCCAGCGGCTGGTTGAGTTCGTGTGCCAGCGTCGAGGCCATTTCGCCCATCGTCACCAGGCGCGAGGTGAATTGTAGTTTCTCGAACTGTTGGCGGGCCAGTTCCGCAGTGTGCTTGCGCTCGGTCACATCGCGCACCGATCCCATCCATCCGGTATGCTGGCCGTCGGCGTCGATCAGCGGCGCTTCGTATACCAGCGCGTCGAAGCGGGAGCCGTCCTTGCGCATGAAGCGCAGCTCGAATCCCCCGGGCGGCGCCTTGCCCTCCATCACCGCGTCGTGCAGCGCCACCGTTTTTTCCATTTCCTCGGGCGCCCAGTAAGTCATCGGCGGCGTTTGTCCGATCAGTTCGACGGGGGATAGGCCGACCATCCGGCAAAAGGCCGGGTTGACATAAGTGATCCGCCCACCGGGATCGCGCGCCCGCATGCCGACCGTGAGCGAGTCTTCCATCGCCTTGCGAAAAGCGTGTTCGGAGCGCAGCGCGCGCTCGGCGTCGAGGCGGCGCCGGATCAGGCCGCGAATCGCCCACAAGCTCCACATGACGGCCGCCGCCAGGCTGACGATAACGACCGTTATCAGCGTCTGCACCGGGTTTCCCGCGCCGTGGTAGGCCGTTGCCTGGAGCACCAGCCCGCGTCCGGGCGGTTCGAGCAGCACCTCGTGGCTGAGCGAGAGGAACCCTGCGTCCACCTTTGATTTCCGCAACAGCACCGCGCCATTGTCGTCGAGCACACTGACCCGGTATTTTTCGGCGAACCACCAGGGGACAAGCTGCTGCAAAAGGTCGTTCAGCGAATAGGCGGCGATCAGCATGCCGCGCAACTCCAGCCCGTGAAAGACGGGAACGTAAAGCGCGAACTGGGCGCCTTGAGACGTGGAAAAGGGATCGGTATAGACCGGTTTGCCGAGCTTGCTCGCCAGCTCGAAGCCGCGTTCGGCGGCGGGGTTGCCGTCCGGGTCGCCCGGCGAGCCATCCGCCAGCCTCGCCGGAACCGGTGTCGGCAGGGCGCCCCGGAGTTTGCCGCGCGCGTCGAACCAGACGATCTGCGCCAGTTCCGGGCTGATTTTCAGGAGGTGCCGGGCGCGCGTCAGGAAGGTCGCGCGCCCGTCGTGCTCGGCCGACAGATCGAGCGCGAGCTGTTTCATCTGTTCCGCGTTGCCGTCCAGATGAAAGCGGAAATTCTGCTCAAGCCAAAGCACGTCGGCGATCAGCGTCGAACGCTGTTCCTCGACTTCGTGCTCGCGCAGCAACCAGAGCAGGGCGACGAGCAGCACCAGCAACAGGCCGACCGCCACCTTGGGCAGCGTCAGATACCAGTTCAGTCTTCTCTGGCCGGGGACAGGCCGCAGATGGTCGCTCATTGCGGCCTATGGTGCCAGAGCCGCGCTCAATACTCCACCGGCAAAGGGTCGAGGCTGCGCCACAAATACCAGGTGGCGACCGAGCGCCACGGCCGCCAGCTTTCGCCGAGCTCCGCGAGACGCCGCCGGGCCGGGCGCTCGCCCCGATAATAGTGGAGGGCGACGGCTTTTTGCAGGCCGATGTCGTCGAGCGGAAAAACGTCGGGACGCAACTGGTTGAAGATCAGGAACATCTCGGCCGTCCACACGCCGATGCCGCGCACGGCGGTCAATTCCGCGACGATCTCGCCATCGCTCATCGCCGACCAGCGGTCGATGCGGATCTCGCCGTCGCCGAAATGGCGGGCCAGATCGCCGAGGTACTCGACCTTGCGCGCCGAAAGCCCGCAGCCGCGCAACGCTTCGGCGGAGGTGGCAAGGATTTCGGGCGGCGCGACGGCCGCCAGGGCGGCACTCAGGCGCGCCCACACGCTGTCGGCCGCCTTGACTGAGATTTGCTGCCCGACGATGGAGCGCGCCAGCGTGGCGAAAGGGTCACCGCGCGAGGCGAGAGATGTGTTCGGATAACGCCGCACCAGGCCGGCCATGACCGGGTCGCCTTGCGCCAGCTCCGATGATGCCTGCTGCCAGTAGGTGGGAACCATAGGGCGCGAACGGGCCGATCCGCCTACAGCCACCGATCTTGCAGCAGGAAGACGTACTGGTCTCCGGCCGCCGTGTCCAGCCAGGTGAACGGGGTATCGGGAAAAGCGGCTTCGAGCGCGTCGCGGTTGTGCCCGACCTCGACGATCAACAGGCCGCCGGGTTTCAGGTGGCGCTTCGCGTCCTGCAGGATGCGGCGCACCAGATCCAGCCCGTCTTCGCCGCCGGCGAGCGCGAGTTGCGGTTCCCGCCGGTATTCTTCCGGCAAGGCAGACATCGATTCGGCGCCGACATAGGGCGGGTTGGAAACGATCACATCGTAGCGCGCGTCGCCGAGTGCGGCGAAAACGTCCGACTCGACCAGCCGTAGGCGAGCGTCCAGGCCATAGTCGCCGACGTTTTTTCGCGCCACCGCCAGCGCGTCGGCCGAGAGGTCGGCCGCATCGACGCTGGCGTTCGGGAAGGCGAGCGCCGCCAAAATGGCGAGACAGCCGGAACCGGTGCACAGGTCGAGCACGCTGCCGACCGCCCACGGGTCTTCGACCCACGGCGAGAGCTGTTCGGCGAGCAGTTCGGCGATGAAAGAGCGCGGCACGATGACGCGCTCGTCCACATAAAAACGGTGGTCGCCGAGCCAGGCTTCGCGCGTCAGATAAGCCGCCGGCAGGCGTTCGACGATACGGCGTCCGATGACCTCCAGCGCGATGTCGCGCTCGGCGGCGGTCAGCCGCGCGTCGAGAAACGGCTCTAGGCGGTCGGGCGGCAGGTGCAGCGCGTGCAGCAGCAGGTAGGCGGCTTCGTCCCAGGCGTTGTCGGAACCGTGCCCGAAAAACAGGCCGGCCTCGTTGAAGCGGCTGACCGAAAAACGCAGCAGGTCGCGCAGCGTGGAGAGTTCGTGGCGGGCGTGTTCAAACATGGTCGTTCGGCGTATTTTCCGGCAGAATATTTTCAAGCAGCAGTTTTTCCAGCACTCGGCGATAGATGGCCGAGAGCTTGGGGAGGGAGGCCATGTCGACGCATTCGTCGATTTTGTGGATGGTTTCGTTGACCGGGCCAATTTCGATCACCTGCGGGCAGATTTCCGCGATAAAGCGCCCGTCCGAGGTGCCGCCGGTGGTCGACAGCCCGGCGGTGAGGCCGGTTTCTTCGCGGATCGCCGCCAGCGTCGCATCGACCAGCGCGCCGCGCCCGGTGAGGAAGGGTTTTGCGCCCAGCGTCCAGCCGATGTCGAATTCGAGTCCGTGCCGCCGCAGGATCGCTGTCAGGCGCGCTTTCAGCCCTTCCGGCGTGCTCGCCGTGGCGAAGCGGAAATTGAACAATATCTCCAGCGCGCCGGGAATCACGTTGTTGGCGCCGGTGCCGGCGTGGATATTGGAAATCTGCCAGGTGGTCGGCGGGAAAAACTCGTTGCCTTCGTCCCAGACCGTTTGCGCCAGCTCGGCAATCGCCGGCGCGGCGAGGTGGATGGGGTTTCTTGCCAGGTGCGGGTAGGCGATGTGGCCCTGCAGCCCTTTGATCGCGAGCTTGCCCGAAAGCGAGCCGCGCCGGCCGTTCTTGATCGTATCGCCGAGGCGGGCGGCGGCGGTGGGTTCGCCGACGATGCAGTAATCCATCGCTTCGCCGCGCGCTTGCAGCGTTTCGGTGACGGCGACCGTGCCGTCGACGGCGTCGCCTTCCTCGTCCGAAGTCAGCAGAAAGGCGATCGAACCCCGGTGTTCGGGGTGCTCGGCGACGAAAGCTTCGGCCGCGGTGACGAAAGCGGCGAGCGAGCTTTTCATGTCCGCCGCGCCGCGCCCGTAGAGCATGCCGTCGCGCCGCGTCGGCACGAAAGGGTCGCTGTGCCATTGGGCGAGCGGGCCGGTCGGGACGACGTCGGTATGGCCGGCAAAACAGAGCAGCGGGCGGGCCATGTTCCGCCGCGCCCAGAGGTTGGTCACGCCGCCGCGCGCCACGGTTTCGCAGGTGAAGCCGATGCGTTGCAGGCGTCCGGCGATGAGGGGCAGGCAACCGTCGTCGTCGGGCGTCAGCGAGCGTCGCCGGATCAGTTGCTCGGCCAGTTCCAGGGTGGCGTCGGAGGAGTGGGGCATGTTATTTGTCGCCGGGATCGCCGAGACTGAGTTTGAATTCTTCAAACGAAGCGCCGTCGGCGTTGGGTGTGACCAGATCGAACTGCGATGCCTGGCGCTCTTTTTCCACCTTGTGGGCGTTGGCGCCGATGTTGGAGTTGTTGATGAGCCAAGACAGGTTGGTCGCCGAGTCGGCGTTGCCCAGCGCTTCGTCCATCGTGATATGCCCTTCCCGATAGAGACGGAACAGATCCTGCTCGAAGGTTTGGGAGCCTGGCGCCAGGCTTTGTTCCATCGCTTCTTTGATGGCGATGATCTCGCCCTGCTCGATCAGGTCTTGGATGTGCATGGTATTGAGCAGCACTTCGGTGGCGGGCCTCCTCTTGCCATCCGGCTTCTTGACCAGGCGCTGCGAAACGATCGCCTTCAGGCTGGCCGCGAGGTCGAGGTAAAGCGTCGTGCGGCTTTCCAGCGGAAAGAAGTTGATGACGCGGTTCAGCGCGTGATAGCTGTTGTTCGCGTGCAGCGTGGCGAGGCACAGGTGGCCGGTTTGCGCGTAGGCGATGGCGGCTTCCATCGTTTCCCGGTCGCGGATTTCGCCGATCAGGATGCAGTCCGGCGCCTGGCGCATGGCGTTCTTTAGCGCCGCTTCCCAGCCCAGCGTGTCCATGCCGATTTCGCGCTGGTTGACGATGGACTTCTTGTGTTTGAAGAGAAATTCGATCGGGTCTTCGATGGTCAGGATGTGGCCGCTGTGATTGATGTTCCGGTAATCGAGCATCGACGCGATGGTGGTCGACTTGCCGGAACCGGTCGATCCGACGACCAGGATCAGGCCGCGCTTTTCCATGATGAGTTCCGCCAGCACCGGCGGCAGCAGCAGCGATTCGAGCGCCGGGATGTTGCCCAGCACATAGCGCACGACGACGGTGATCGAGCCGCGCTGGCGGAAGAGGTTGATGCGGAAATTGCCGAGCTTGGCGACGCCGAAGGAGAGATTCATCTCCTTGGTCGCCTCGAAGGTTTTGATCTGCTCCGGCGTCATCAGCTCGAAAGCGATTTTCTCGATCATCGCCGGGTCCATCACCTGCTGGTTGACCGGCAGCGTGTTGCCCTGGATCTTGATGTGGATCGGCGTGCCGGCGGAGATAAAAATGTCCGACGCCTGCTTTTCCGCCATCACCTGGAAAAGTTTGTCGAGGATCATTCAAACCATCTCCACCGGTTCGACGAATAATTGCGCGCAGCGATCAATCGCCGCGCAACAGTTCGTTGATGCTGGTCTTGGCGCGCGTCTTGGCGTCGACCTTCTTGACGATCACCGCGCAATACAGGCTGTAGCTGCCGTCCTTGGAGGGTAGGTTGCCGGAGACGACGACCGATCCTGGCGGGATGCGGCCGTAGCTGACCTCGCCGGTTTCGCGGTCGAAAATCTTGGTCGACTGGCCGATATAGACGCCCATCGAAATGACCGAGCCTTCGCCGACGATGACGCCTTCGACGACTTCGGAGCGGGCGCCGACAAAGCAGTTGTCTTCGATGATCGTCGGGTTGGCCTGCAAGGGTTCGAGCACGCCGCCGATGCCGACGCCGCCGGAAAGATGCACGTTCTTGCCGATCTGCGCGCAGGAGCCGACCGTCACCCAGGTGTCGACCATCGTGCCCTCATCGACGTAGGCGCCGATGTTGACGTAGGACGGCATCAGCACGACGTTCCTGGCCTGATACGAGCCGCGACGGGCGGTCGCGGGCGGCACGACGCGAACGCCGGCACGCTCGAATTTTTCCGTGTCGTAACTGGCGTATTTGGTCGGCACCTTGTCGAAATAGCGCATCGGGCCGCCGTCCATCAGCTTGTTGTCTTCGAGGCGGAAGGACAGCAGCACCGCTTTCTTGATCCACTGGTGCGTGAACCAGTCTTTGCCGTTGGGGCCATCGATTTTCTCGGCGACGCGCAGTTTGCCCTCGTCGAGCAGGCCGATGACAGTGTCGACCGCCCCGCCAATTTTTGCCGGCGCGGTATTCGGTTGCAACGTGGCGCGAATTTCCCACGCCTCTTCGATGATCTTCTGAATTTCCTGCATTGGATGCTCCACGGGGTTGTAGGTTGTAGGTTTTAGGGTGTTGCGATAATTGAACGGAACGAAAGAATGCGCCCGGCGGCGTCCAGGCAGTCGGCCAGCGAGGCGACCAGCGCGATGCGCACGAAGCCCGCGCCGGGATTGACGCCGGCCGCCGCGCGGGCGAGATAGCTGCCCGGCAGAACCACGACATTGTAGTCAGCGAACAGACGCCGGGCGAAGTCGGTGTCGGCGATGGGGGTGCGCACCCACAGATAAAAACCGGCATCGGGCAACACCGCCCCCAGCCCTTCGGCCAGCAGCGGCGTGACCGCCTCGAATTTCTCCTTGTACTGCCGGCGATTGTCGCGCACATGCGCTTCAGCGCGGCGGCGTCGCCGGCGACAAAGCCCGAGCGCATGCCCGGCACGTTGGAACGCTTGGACAGGCTGGAGAACATCACCAGTCGGTCGAAGTTGCGGCCAAGCCGTTTCGCAGCCTGTAGGCCGCCGAGCGGCGGGTTCGCTTCGTCGAAAAAAATCTCCGAATAACACTCGTCGGAAGCGATGATGAAGCCGTGCTGGTCGGAGAGCGCGAACAGCCGTTTCCAGTCGTCGAGGCCGAGCACCTTGCCGGTCGGATTGCCCGGCGAGCAGACGTAGAGCAGTTGCACCCGCCCCCACTCGGCTTCGGACAGGGAATCGTAGTCAAACGCGAAACCGTTCTCCGGCAGCGTGTTCAGGAAACGCGGTTCGGCGCCGGCGAGGTAGGCCGCGCCTTCGTAGATCTGGTAGAAGGGATTCGGGCAGACGACCAGCGGAAGGTCGCCGCCAAGGCCGGGCGCGGCGGGGTCGACCACCGTCTGGGCAAAAGAGAACAGCGCCTCGCGCGAACCGTTGACCGGGATGACCTGCGTTTCGGGGTCGATCCCGGACAGGCCGTAACGGCGCCCGATCCAGGCGGCAATCGCGCGCCGCAGGCCGGCGTTGCCCAGGGTGGTAGGATAGCTGGCCAGCCCGCCGAGGCCGGCGGTTAGCGCCTCCTTGATAAATACGGGTGTTTCGTGCTGCGGCTCGCCGATCGATAACTTGATTTCCCGGAACGCCGGATTGGGGACAACGCCCGAAAACAGGTGCCGCAGTTTTTCAAAGGGGTAGGGTTGCAGCTTGTCGAGATTCGGGTTCACGGATTCACGCTATGCGGGCGGTTCGATAAACGAAGGATTATAAGGGGCATCGCTTGGCCGCGAAAGAAACTCCGGCGCGCGCGGCGGCGCGGGAAACGCGCGCCGCGCCGCTCGCGCTGTTCGGCGGCGCGCTGGTCTGGGGCTTGATCTGGTATCCCTACCGCGCGTTGCGCGAAGCGGGTATCGACGGCATCTTCTCCACCACGGCGACCTACTTCGTCGCGCTCCTGCTCGGCCTGCTCTTCTTCCGCCGTTCGCTCGGCAGGTTTTCGCCGTCGTGGATGCTGGCCTGGCTGGCGTTGGCCGCCGGCGCATGCAACCTCGGCTATGTCCTCGCCATGCTGCACGGCGAGGTGATGCGCGTGCTGCTGCTGTTTTACCTGGCGCCGCTGTGGACGGTGTTGCTCGCCCGCGCGCTGCTCGGCGAGCGTTTGAGCCGCATCGGCGCTTTCGTCGTGGCGTTGTCGCTGGCCGGCGCGGCGACCATGCTCCGGCCTCCCGGTAGCGGCCTGCCGCTGCCGCAGGATGGCGCCGACTGGCTGGGGCTGGGCGCCGGCTTTTCGTTTGCGCTGTTCAACGTGCTGTCGCGCCGCGCCGCGCACGTCTCCATCGAAATCAAGTCGGTCGCCGCCTTTGCCGGGGTGGTCGCGCTCGGCGGCGTGTTGTCGCTGGCCGGCTTCGGCAGCGTCGATGTGCACGCCGCCGGCACCGCCTGGCTGCTGCTCGGGCTGGTCGGCGCGGTGCTGATGGCGGTCAATTTCGTCGTGCAGTTCGGATTGGCGCACGTCGCCGCCAACCGGGCCATCGTCATCATGCTCTCGGAAATCGGCTTCGCGGCGATCTCGTCGTGGCTGCTCGCCGGAGAAGCGATGGCGCCGCGCGAATGGGCTGGCGGCGCGATGATCGTCGCCGCCAGCCTGTTCTCGGCAAGGATGGAGGGCGAGGAGAAAGGCGCAGGGGCAAATCCCCCCTGACCCCCCTTTTTCAAAGGGGGGATACGGCAGGGGCAAGAGGAGGGGGCCAGTCTTCACCCTTAGAAAAAGGGGGATTGAGGGGGATTTATGGAGCGCTACAACCCAACACTTAAGAAACACGCCCGCACACTCAGAAGCAACATGACCGATGCCGAGCAAGTGTTGTGGCATCGCATTCGCCGCAAGCAGATACGTGGCATGCAGTTCTATCGGCAGAAACCGTTGCTCGCCTTCATTGTGGATTTTTATTGCCCGGAGGCGAAGCTGGTGATTGAACTTGATGGCGGCCAACATTTTGAAGAAGCGCATCAGATCGAAGATCAAGAACGCGACGCAGCGTTGGCGAGATCGGGTTTGCGCGTATTGCGTTTTGATAATCGGCAGGTGTTGCTGGAGACCGGTGCGGTGCTGGCAGTGATCGATGAAATAGTGATGGAACGGGTGTTGGCAAATCCAACCCCCCCCTGACCCCCTTTTTCAAAGTGGGATAAAACCCTGCGCCTGCCAGCCCGCGAAGGC
>JACQYA010000043.1 GCA_016208425.1 Betaproteobacteria bacterium | reverse complement strand
TTTCGAGGCGTTCGGTTTTGATGCCCGCGACGTAGTGCAACTGGGCTCTTTCCGACTCGCCGAGGCCGCTACTCGAAACACAGAACGGCTTTCGCGGCAACTGATGTTGTAAAGCGGTGAATGTTTCGCGGTAGCTCTTGGCGGCATCCAGCCAGGGCAGCAAGAGCGTAAACGTGACGCCCATCAGCAGCGCCAGTCCCCCGACCCACGCGGTCACCACACGTTTGAAGTGGCGTGGCCCAAAGCGGATCAGCGTCAGCCAGACGATGCACCCCATGCCCACGAAGACCGGTGCCCAGGGTTGCTGGGGCATGTTGAAATCGAACGGCAACCATTTTGAAAGCCACTGTATGGGGCCTCGGTCAAGCCCGAGACGCATAATCAGCCAGACACCGCTCAAGCAGCAGGAAAGCGCCAGGAAGACTGCCGCTATGGCCGACGCCAAGCGCTTGTCCAGCCGGTCCGAGATGAGCGCGATAGCGGGTGTGCCGAGCACTGCCAGCGGAACCAGCAGCGGCAACCCGTAGTAAGCCCGCGCCGAGGCCGAAACACCGAGCACGGCAAGGACTACCGCAATCACCACCAGGCACAACCGGGTTTGCGGCTGTGCCTGCTTGTGCCGGAAACCCGCACCCAGCCACAAAACCGCGAGAGGAAGTGCCGGAAAAGTAAACCACGGCAACGTGCTCCACCAGAAACCCCGATCATTCGCGGCACCCAGGTCGGCAAAACCGAAGAAGCGCCCGATATTGTTTCGCCAGAGCCATTCGTCGAACAATTCCGGCGAGCGCAGATAGAGGGCGATGGGCCATACCGTTAGCCACGGCACGGAGGTCAGCGCGGCGATAAGCAGGGTACGGCGATAGCTTGAGGTGCGCCATTCCGGGAATACCGGAAGGACGATGGCTACCAGGCCCAGCAAGCCGGGGCCGAGCAACCCCTTGCCGAGGAACGCCATGCCTGCGCCTGCGCCCAACAGGACGCCCGGCAACCAGAAATGACGCGCCCGGCTCCGGCAGGCCAATGCCAGGCCCAGAAACGCGACAGCGAAACCCGCCAGCAAGGCAAGATCCGTCAGCATCGTACGAGCGTGCAGCAAAAAGCCCAGACAAGCCGCCAAAACGAGCGCTGCGGTCCAGCCCGTGCCG
This sequence comes from Betaproteobacteria bacterium, assembly GCA_016208425.1. Classification (GTDB taxonomy): domain Bacteria; phylum Pseudomonadota; class Gammaproteobacteria; order Burkholderiales; family Rhodocyclaceae; genus JACQYA01. The sequence continues at coordinate 21,919 of JACQYA010000043.1, read as the reverse complement.
GAACCCCACAGCGCGCGGCCAGCCAAACCGGTCGACGCCAGCGCCAGCGCGCTAAACACCCCGCTGGCCAGCCGTGCGCCGTCATGCAAACTCAACCAGGGCGACGACCAATGCGCCGTCCCCGCCGCCAGCCAATAGTACAGCGGCGGTTTTTCAACGAAAGGCTCTCCGGCCAGCATGGGCACGACCCAATCACCGCTTTCCAGCATGCTGTATACGAGCCCGAAAATATAGGCCTCGTCCGACTTCCAGGGGTCGTGGCCGACCAAGCCTGGCAGCAGGTAGGCGATTAACAGGGCGAGCGCGACCGGAGCGACACTTAAGCGCGAGAGCAACGCGGGGGGAGAAGTGAAAGAGGGGAAAGAGACGGGCATTGTGGCACCTGGTTCGGACAGACGTGGTTTCATTTCGCGAGCAAACGGCAATTATCGACGTTACGCGGCACCGCGCAAAATGGGGTGAGCAAAGCGAACCGCATCGTCAAGCGCCGCGCGGGTTCTTCCCCCGCGCCCTACGGGCTGTAGAACGGCCGTTGGCGCGGCTTCCGGGGGATGTGGCGGGGTTTTGCAGGTGCTGGGCACCGGATCATTACCTGCGCTTTTCGTGTTTTTCAAGGGCAGTGCGTCACGTCGGGGCAACCAGAACAGATGCCCCGGAAGGGGGGGTGGATGTCGCGCTGAAATCGCGGGGGAACATTGAACCGCACAACAGTTACGCGGCCTGTTTGACGGGGGCGATACGCATGTCGACGTGAATATCGGCAAAGGGGCACCGTAACCCCCCTCGCCCGGTACGCTCCAACAAACCCAGTTCCACTAAAGCTTGCGCGTCTTCGCGCACCCCCATAAGACCCGCTTGCCGCACCGCGTTTACGATGTCCCAGAGCCGCTCGGTCAAGCGGGAAAAAAGGCTGCAGGGGTCGGGAAGTCGAGTGTTTCACCCTGATCGCTGGCGCCCGGTGCGGTCTTCACGGCGGCGCTTAAGGCCGCGTTCCAGCCTGCTCGCAACGTGATGATTTGCTCGTGTTAACCCAAAGACATTATTCTGCCGCGCGCGGACTAATCCGTTCCGACCCCATTGATCCCGTGATCCCGGGCGTTGCGCGATGGCCGGGGTTTGATTACCATGCCTGCGGTTCCCGCCGTTCTCGGGAATGACAGTCCGGTCGTCGCGCGCGGGTCTGCGGCAAGACTGTCCCGGTTCGGTATTTCTTGCGGAGGCATTCGTGCGCCATTTGATGGCATTGCTGGTGGCGGTGTTCTGGTTTGGGCTGGCTCATGCCGACGAAGCGAGCGGAGACGATTCCGACCTGAACTACCCGCTGAGCGACGAAGTGACGCAGGCCGTTTACCAGTATTTCGCGGTCGGCAACACCCTTGCCGAGGTGTTTGTGAACCCGCCGACAGAGCCGTCGCTGGTCATCATGGGCGGCGGCCCCGATGTGGACAGCGCCTTTCGCTGGATGATCGAGCGCGGCGGCGTCCGCCCCTGGATCGGCGGTCGCTTCGTGGTGATCCGCGCTTCGGGCACCGATGCCTACAACCCCTACCTCTATTACAGCGACGAGAATGCGGGCACCTCGCTCACCGTCTTGCCGGATTGGGTCGGCGGCGCGGCGATGGGTCTGACTTCGGTCGAAACGCTGGTCATACCCGACCGCCGGGCGGCCGACGATCCGTTTGTCAACTTCCTGGTCGGGCGGGCGCAGGCCGTGTTCATCGCCGGCGGCGACCAGAGCGACTACATCAAGTACTGGAAGGCGACCGCGCTGCACTCGACGCTGGTCCGTCTGATGCGGCAAAACGTACCGGTGGGGGGAACCAGCGCCGGGCTGGCGGTTCTCGGACAGTTCGATTTTTCGGCGATGGCCGATACCGTCTACTCGGAAGAAGCGCTGTCCGATCCCTATAACGAATTCATGACGCTAGACCCCGATCCGCTACGCTTGGCGGGCGGCTTCCTGACCCCGCCGGCCTTCAGGAACACGATTCTCGACAGCCACCTCGATACGCGCGACCGGATGGGCCGCCTGCTGACCTTTGTATCGCGCCTGGTGGTCCCGGATGGCAGCGGTGGCTGCCCGGGCGGTATTCTCGCGGCAGGCACTTCGGCGACGGCGGGCGCGCGCGGCATCGGGGTCGGCGTCGAAACGGCGCTGCTGGTTCAGGGCGACGGGCGGAATACTCCCTTTACCGGCCGGCGGGCGACCAATCCTTCAACGACCACGGAAAGCGCGGTGTACTTCGTGCGTCCCCTGCAAGCGCCCGAGGTTTGCGCCCCCGAACGGCCGCTGACGGTCAGCGGCATGGAAATCCGCAAGCTCGCCGACGACGGCGTCTTTAATCTGTCGGACTGGAGCGGCAAGCCGCCGTATTCCGTCAATGTAACTTTCGGTAGGCTCTCCCGCGATCCCTACTGAGGTAACGCGGCGCACGTAGAGGGGGTGAAGCACGGCGAACTTGGGCCAATCTCAGGATTGGCCTTTTTGCGTTGTGACAGAGCGCCGCAGTTCAAACTGTGCTACCGTATTTGTTGCGGTCAATTTTTACCATGGTTTTTTTCTGTGTCGGAACAATGAGAATCGCTTTTCTGGAAGACGAACCCGTTTCCGCTACTACCGTGTGCGACTGGCTGCGCGAAGCGGGTTACGAGGTTGTCTGGTTCGCGCGCGGCGTGGATTGCGCGCGCGCTGTCGAGAGCGAACGCTTCGATGCGTGTTTGCTGGACTGGATGGTACCCGATTTGCCGGGCACCGAAGTGCTGTCGCGGATTCAGATCAAGCTCCGCCAGGCGACGCCTCCGGTGATTTTTACCACGGGTCGCGACAGCGAAGAGGACGTGGTCAGTGTTTTGGCTGCAGGCGCCGACGACTACATCGTCAAACCCTTGTCGCGCGCCATATTGCTGGCTCGCCTGCAAGCCGTCCTGAGGCGGTCGGGCGCCCAGGCGGCCGCGCCGACGCAAAATTTCGGGCGCTTGACGGTGGACTATACGAAGCGCCAGGTGGCGCTGGACAACCGTATCGTCGCCCTGAACGAACGCGAGACCGACCTCGCTCTTTACATTTTTCAGCATGTCGGACGGCTCCTTACGCGCGATCATCTGATCCAGGTTGTCTGGCGGCTGGTGCCCGAGGTCGACACGCGAACGGTGGACGTACACATCAGCGCCCTGCGCCGGAAACTGAGCCTGACCCCGGAGTCCGGCTGGCGCCTGGTCTCCATCTATCGGCAGGGATACCGTCTGGAGCGTCAGAAAGATATCCCATGAAGCTTGCCAGACAGTTGCGCCGGTTTTTCGCGCCGGCGTTTTTTGCCGCATTTTTTGTCGCCATTCTCCCGGATGCGGCGCGCGCGGTCGATTCCGAGAAGGTCGATGATAAATCCCCGGACTGGCTGTACACCGTTCGGCCGGGAGACACGCTGATCGGTATCGGCGAGCATTATTTCGCCCAGCCGCAAGCATGGCGCACCATTCAAAAGGTGCAGAGAGACAACCGGATTGCCGATCCGCATCGCCTGGTTCCCGGTACGGTTTTGCGCATTCCCGTGTCGGTGTTGCGCCGGGCGCCGGCGCAAGCAACGCTGGAGGCGGCGAGCGGCGCCGTGCGCTGGCGTGCCGGCGATGGCGCCTGGCAGGAGGCCGGCACCGGCCAGAAGCTGGATTCGGGCACGGAACTGGAAACCGCCGAAAACGCCAGCGCCGTGCTGCGCTTGGCGGACGGTTCGCGCCTGGCGCTGACACCCGGTTCGACCGTGCTCCTCGATGCGCTGACGCTTTATGCCGGCGGGCTGATGGCCGACACGCGGCTACGCTTGCAGCGCGGCCAGGCGGAAATTTCGGCCAACCCGGCCAAGCGCGGCAACCGGCATCTGCGGATACTCACCCCTTCGGCGCAGGCGGTCGTGCGCGGCACGCGTTTCCGCGTCGGGTTCGAGACCGATACCACGCGGGAAGAGACGCTGGAGGGCGCGGTCGGCGTTGCCGCTGCCGGAACGAGCGTCAATGTGCCGGGCGGCCGGGGCACGCTGGCGCGGGCCGGAGAAGCGCCTTTGCCGCCCGTGGCCTTGCTCGCCGCCGCCGATGTATCTTCTTTGCCCGGGCGTTTCGAGCAGTTGCCCCTGCGTTTTCCGCTCCCCGCGATGGCTGGCGCACAAAGCTGGGTGGGGCAGGTGGCGCCCGACGAGCGCTTCGACCGCATTTTGTTGCAGAAGACGACGAGTGCTGCGGCGCTCGCTTTTTCCGATTTGCCGAACGGCGACTATGTGCTGCGCCTGCGCGCCCTCGACGGCAACGGCTTGCAGGGGAGGGACGCGCTGCATCGCTTTACGGTGTTCGCCCGGCCGTTTCCGCCCGGGCTCGACAGCCCCGGCCAAGCGGCAAAGGTGCGGGCGGCGCAACCGCCGTTCGCCTGGACGCCGGTTCGGGCGGCGGCGCGCTATCGGCTGCAAGTCGCCCGCCAGGCGGATTTCTCCCGGCCGCTGCACGATAGCGTGGTCGAAGGCGGCGCCTGGCAGCCGCCTGCCGCTCTGCCGGAAGGCAAGCTCTACTGGCGCGTCGCCAGTATTTCCGCTGGCGCGGAGCAGGGGCCGTGGGGCGCGACGGGCGCCTTTTCCTATAGCGCGGCGCCGGGCGCGGCCGATCTCGGGCGGGCGGCGCTGAAGATCGACACCGACCGGATCGCGCTCAATCTGCCGTCGCCGCCGGACGGCATGGCCTACGAGGCGATGCTGGCCGCGGACACGGAGTTGGCGCAGGTGTTGGCGCAAACACAGTCGGCCGACGGCCAGATCGAGTTCGCCAGCCCCGGTCACGGGAGTTACACTTTGGGCGTGCGCCTGGTCGACAAGAGCGACAATACGCCCGGCCCTGCCGCGATACAGAAAATCGAGGTTCCGGCGAGCCGTTTGTGGTGGCTGCTGGTGTTGTTGCCGTTGATGCTTTGATAAGCGAAACAGGGCACAGTGATTGACTGATGTGACGCGGCACGCCGTAGGATGCGGTTCGTTCCTCACCACATCCTACGGATTAGCCCGTCGATCCCAGCCAAGGTAGCTTCTACAAAAGTGCGTGCGTATTTCATCCGTAGCCGTAGATTGTGCCGACAGGCACAATCTACGGCTACGCGCTACGCGCTACGCGCTACGCGCTACGCGCTACGCAGCCGACATTTTCATCACGAATATCCTGGCCGTTCCTGCCATGTGGCGTAGGAACGAGATCTTGTATGCCGCGCTCGGGCTGCTGCTGTTGGTTTGGGCCGTGAGCGCCAGCGGGTTGCTGGTGCGTGTCGATCACCTCCTGTTCGACGTGGGGCAGCGTCTGGACTGGCGCGCCGCGCCGGACGACGTGCTGATTGTCGCCATCGACCAGGACAGCCTGGATCGTCTGGGCCGATGGCCGTGGTCGCGCGATGTCCACAGCCGGTTGCTGGCGACCGTGTGCGCGGGTCGCCCGAAAGCCATCGGTTTCGATATCGCCTTTTCCGAACCGGGCGAGGACGCTGCGGCCGACGCGATGCTCGGCGCCGCCGTCGCGGCTTGCGGTAATGTCGTGTTGCCCTTGGTGATCGAAAACCCGAGGATGGGCGGGCAGGTGCTGGAATCGGGGCCGATCCCCCCGTTGGCGCGGGCGGCGGCGGCGCTCGGGCGCGTCGGCGTCAATCTCGACGAGGACGGCATCGCCCGTTCGGTGGATACCTGGGAAGGCGTCGGGAGACCCGCCTGGCCGCTTATGGCACGGGAATTGCTGCGCCTGGCCGGACAGCTTCCGGCGGATGCGCCGCCGCCCCCCGTCGACGGTGCGGGCGAAGCGGGCGATCTGCTGGCGCGCGACGGGAACCGGCGGCTCAACTTCATCGGCCCGGCGGGCAGCGTGGCGCGCATCTCGTTCGCGCAGGTCTTGAACGGCAAGATGCCCCCGGAGACTTTTGCCGGAAAAATTGTTCTGGTGGGCGCAACGGCCGTCGGTTTGAGCGATTTTTTCCCGACCCCCGTTTCGGCGCAGGGTCATCCGATGCCCGGCGTCGAGGTTCAGGCCAATCTCCTGCTGGCCATGCGCGATGGGCGCCTGATACGAATCCTGCCGCTGCCCGCGACGCTGGCGCTCGGCGCTTTGCTGGCGCTGGTTCCCTTGCTCTGGCTGCCGCGCCTGATGCCGTTGCCGGGGCTGCTGGCCAGCGTCGCCTGGGTCTTTTTGCTGGGCGGTGCGTGCATCTTCCTGCCGGTGCTGGCGCGACTCTGGTTTCCGCCGACCGGCGCGCTGATCGCCGGTTTGTCCGCTTTTCCGCTGTGGAGCTGGCGCCGGCTGGAAGCGGCGCGGCGGCATCTGGACAGTGAACTGATGCGTTTGCAAGCGATTTTGCCGGCGAGTTTGTTGAACGGTGTACCAAACGGCGCGTCAACCGGCACGGCCGGCACGGCACCGGCCGGGGTGCGGCGCATGGGCTTCGAGCAGCGTATCGCCTGGGTGCAAGAGGCGCAGCGCACGATGCGGGATCTTGAGGTACGGCGCAACGAAGCGCTGGCGTTTATCTCGCACGATTTGCGCGCCCCGCTGGCCGGCGCGGTTCTCGAACTGGAGAGCAGCCCGGATTCTCATTGCGCTCATTGTTCCCATTCCGCTCAGTCCGAGCGCCTGTTGCAGTCGTTGCGGCGCGCCCACAATATGGCGCAATCCTTTGTGTCGCTGGCGCGCGCCGAAATGCTCGAAGCCCGCCAGATGCGCGATCTCGATCTCGGCGCAGTCCTGCATCAGGCCGCAGACGAGCTATATCCCTTTGCGCGCAAGCTCGGCGTGACGGTGGTCAGGCAATTGCCCGACGATCCCGTGTGGGTCGTGGGAGATTTCGATTTGCTGGAGCGCATGGCGATCAATCTGCTGCAAAACGCCCTGACGCATTCGCCGCCGGGTGCGCCCGTGACGTTCGGGCTGGACTTGCAGGCCGAAGAAGCGAGGTTCTGGGTGCACAACCGGGGGGCGTGTTTGCGCCGCGAACAGATCGCCGGCCTGTTTCAGCGGTTCAGCCGTGGAAATGAGGAAAAAGCGGAGGAAAGAGCGGAGAACGCAAACCGCGCCGGCAGCACGGGTCTGGGCTTGTACTTTGTGCGCATCGTGGCCGAAAGACACGGCGGGAGCGTGGGGGTCGACTGCGCCGGGGCGGCGCCGGGCGAGGGGATGGGCGTCAGGTTCTGGGTGAGATTGAAGCGGTCGGCCGGTTAGTGGCGGCAGTCGTGGCTTTGCCCCGCCAAACGTTATTTCAATCCGCGAAAGAAACCGTAATTTTGTGGGGCGGGCTTGCCCGCGATCACATCCATTTCGCGGGCAAGCCCGCTCCTACGGGTCGCGGGATTTTCCACATGTCTACCGCGAACTGTAATTGCTCCACCGCGGATCGGAATCAGCGGGTGAAGTCGGTGTTCATCCACCAGCGTTGCGCCAGCACTTGCCGGATCTGCGGCAGCAGCGTATCGCTCAGCCGCAGCAGTTCGGGCAAGCGGGCTCGCGCTTCATCCGTCTTTCCGGCGGCGATCAGGGCGATCATTTGTTCGGCCGACTCCTGGAAGCGTTCGTGGAGCGTGAGGGTCGGGTGGGTGGACAGGAACCGGTGCAGCGTCCCGTAACGTTCTTGACCGAGGTTGAGCTTTTGGCGGCCGACACGGTGCCGTTCGTTGTCCGGGGAATGCGCGCTGGCGTCAAGGTACGCGCCCACGCGATTAAACCAGTGGCGAAAACTGTCTTCGGCGACCACCAGCGCCACATCTTCGCGCGCCACGGGCAGGGAGGCGATCATTTTCCACGAGGCGTATCCCTGCCATTGCTGGAGCCACAGGGGTACTTGCCCGGCCGGCATCGGGCGGGCGATGGCGTCGCCGCGACCCAGGTGGCAGCCCATGTGAATGAGCAGCGCGCCGTGCTCGATGCTGTCCACGCCTTCGGCGACGATCTGGCGCTTCAAGGTTTTGCCTAGCCCGACAATCGCTTCGACGATGAACAGGTTTTCCGGGGTATCGAACATGTCGCCGACAACGCTCCGGCCGATTTTCAGCATGTCGGCCGGCAGGCTGCTGAAATCGTGGAGCGATGCGTGTTGGCGCCGGAAACCGGCAAGCGAGAAACGCACCCCCAAAGCCCGGCAAGCGCCGATTGCCCCGGCGATCCCGGCGATGTTGCCGCCCGTCCCCGATTCCAGGATTTCCAGCTCCAGATCGCCGCCGGATACCGCCGGATAGTGTTGCAGCAGATCCGACAGACGTGGCGCAAAGTCCGGCCGCTCCAGGTAACGTGCCGAGATATTGACGCCGACCGGAAGCAGGATGCCCTCGTTGGCCCAGCTTTCCATCTGCGCCAGCGCGCCGGCGATCGCCCACCCGTCGAGCGCCGCTTCCAGCTCCGTCCCGCGCGCCAGGTGAAGGAACTCGGCGGGCATCAACAGGCCGCGTTCGGGGTGGGGCCAGCAGATCAGCGCGTCGGCGCCGATTGCCTGGCCGTTCCTCATATCGACCTTGGGCTGGTAACGGAGCACCAGCTCATTGTCCGACAGCGCCCGGCTCAGAAGCTTGGAATCGTGGCGGTTTCTCGGCATCGGTCGGCCATTTTCCGGATCGGGGAAGCGGAAGCGCTAGACCAGCATGGAAGACATCGAAGCTTTGATCGTATCGATGGAAATCTCCCGCTTGTCGATGCTGGGGACTCCAGACGGCAAGTCGGCAAGGAGTTTGTCCGTTTCATGGTCTCGTTCGGCTACGAGGATCAGCGGAAGTTCCGGGTACCAGCGTTTTAGTGCGCGGGCAAGGTCGATGCCGTTGATGCCGGGGAGGTTCAGATCGATAAGTGCGCCGACCAGACGGCACGGGTGCGGGTTCAGTTGCCCGACGCGCACGGTCGGCTGGTTGCCGCTGCGGCGCAAGGCGGCGACCATTTTTTCGGCCGACGGGTGCGCGGAGATGCCGATGCCGGCCGAGGTCAGCCAGGGCTCCAATGTCCGAGAGGTTTGCAGGTCGTCGCCGACAATGGCGATTGCGCGCAATATTCCGATTCCGTGCATACGTTCGATCCGCTGTTAACGGTCATGAGACAGGTGGCCTATCATGCGGTTAGCGCGAACCGGGGACAAAACTTGTCGGGGAAGTATTACAGTTTTCGCGGGTAGCCTCATCCTGTGAGCCGTATCCGGTAGGGTGTGCGGCCGGATGGGGTGGTGAAGAGGGGAGAATAGCGGTGAATAGCGGGAAAACCGGCGGTTGGCGCGGGTTTCCCCGCTACTTCTTGTATTTTTTGAAGGTTGTTCTGGCGTCTTGTTCGGCTCGTTCCTGGGTGCGCATCGAGGGATCGTCGTCGTGCGCGCTGAAAAACCCATCGGCTTGCGCGCGCATCACCCTTTGGATCGCGGCCTCATCGTTCAGCGAGTAGATCTCGGTGATGAGTGTGGTGACTTCGTCGAGATACTCTTCATAAGTCACGGGTCTCTCCTTCCGCCGGATGTAGCTTGGCGTAAGCCGCCAGCAGGTGCCGGTGCATGTCGCAGCCGCCGAGCGCCATACCGGGCGCCGATATGCCGAAAAACCGTTCTTCGCGCTTGAGCAACGCTTCCGCCCGCCGTAGCGCTTCGTGCCCGTAAAGGCTGGAGAGCGCGTTGCGGAAGGGGGTGCCGTCGCCGGAAGCGCCCGATTCCTGGAGTTTCAGCAGGCTTTCGATGCAGCGATAGACCCGGCGGCGGCCGGGGTCGATCTGCGCGAAGTGGCGTATCCAGTCGCAGCCGTCGCGGGCCGCTCCGGCGTCGCCGGCCGCCAGCCCGAGCAGGGTTTTCAGCTCGCCGACGCGCAGGTCGCCCCACAACGAGCCGGCGTCTGGCGCCAGGCCGATCAGAGCGGCGACCGGGCGTTCGTCGGCGAGGCCAGACCGGTTCAGCGTTTCGAGCAGGTCGGCGCATTCGTCGTCGCCGAGATCCGGCAGGTGCAGGATCGCTTCGCGGATGTCGTTGCCGAAGCTGTTGTTTTCCCACTCCAGGTCGTCGACGGGGTAGATTTCCGACATGCCGGGAACGATGATGCGGCAGGCGTAGACGCCGAGGTGGGTGTAGTCGGCGATGTAGATGTCGCGCCCCATCCGGTGTATGCGGTCGACCAGCCAGGCGGTGTCTTCGGCGGTCGTCGTGCTGAAATTCCAGTCGCAGAAGGCGTGATCCGGCGTTTCGCCGAGGAAATTCCAGCCGATGACGCCGCTCGAATCGACGAAATGGATTTCGAGGTTGGGCGCGCCGGCGATTTCTTCGGGATCGAAACCCGGCTCGGGAAAGCCGGCTAGCGCGTCGAGCGCGCGGCCTTGCAGGAGTTCGGTGAGCGCGCGTTCGAGCGCGATCTCGAAGCGCGGGTGTGCGCCAAAGCTGGAGAAGCAGCCTTGATCTTCGGGGTGCAGTAGGGTGACGTTCATCACCGGGTACGCGCCGCCGAGCGAGGCGTCCTTGACGAGAACGCCGAAGCCGGCCTCGCGCAGCGCCCGGACGCCGGCCTCGATACGCGGGGTGCGGGCGATGATTTCTGCGGGGACATCCGGCAGGCAGATGCCTTCGGCGATGATGCGGAACTTGACGTGACGCTCGAAGATTTCCGACAGCGCCTGCGCGCGCGCCTCGGCGGCCGTGTTGCCGGCCGACATGCCGTTGCTGACGTAGAGGTTGCCGACGATGTTGACCGGGAACCAGACATTTTCGCCGTCGCGTTCGCGCCGGTAGGGCAGGGCGCAGATGCCGCGCCCGACGTTGCCGGAATTGTGTTCGACCAGCATCGCCGCGCCGATGCTGCCTTCCGGGTTATAGAACTGGCGCAGTTCGGGGGTGAGCAGCCCGGCCGGCCAACACCCGTCGTCGGGCACCTCGAACCAGCGTTCCTGGGGGTAGTGGACGAAGGAGCGATGCCGGCCGGCGGCGATCCCTTCTCCCAAGTAGTAATGCGTCCAGAAGTAGTTGCAGGCGAGACGCTCGAAGAATTCGCCGAGCGCGCTGGCCAGCGCGGCCAGCCTGGACGCGCCTTTGCCGTTGGTGAACAGCAGCGGGCAGTCGCGGTCGCGCACATGCACCGACCAGATGTCCTGCACCGGGTTGAGCCAGGAGCGTTCCTCGACGTGGAAGCCGAGCCGCTCCAACCGTGATCGCATCGTGCCGACCGACGATTCGAGCGAGGCGTCCTTGCCGGCAATAAGGGTTTCTGTGTTCATGGGGGAAAAGTGCTCCGTGGCGCCGATTTGCCGGAATTACGCCTGCGCGGGGTGCCTGGCCTGGTGCCAGGCAATGAAGTCGGGCAGCGCCAAGGCTTTCGAGTAGAGCCAGCCTTGCAGCCGGTCGCATCCCATGTTGCCGACGACGGTAGCCGCTTCGGCGGTTTCTACGCCTTCGGCGACGACATCCATCCCCAGCCGGTGCGCGAGCTGGATGATGGAGTCGGCAATTTCCCTGTCTTTGGCCGAAGCGGCAATATTCCGTATGAACATCTGGTCGATCTTGACTTCCTGCACGGGGAGGCTTTTCAGGTAGCTCATGCTGGAAAAACCGGTTCCAAAATCGTCGATGGAGAGTTTGACGCCCAGTTCCCGGATGCGCCGGAGCACTTCGATCACCTCCCGGGTTTCGGCAATCATCACCGTTTCGGTGATTTCGACCTGCATCAGATGGGGTTTGATTTCCCAGGTGGCCAGCGCCTGCTGGAGCAGATCCGGAATTTCCGGGTCATGCAGGTCGTTGGCCGAGAGGTTGATGGCGATCATTATGTGGATGCCGGCATGCACCAGCCTGTCGCAGGTTTCGCTGGCACGCTGGAAAAGCCAGCGGTTGAATCGATGGCGCAGGCCAAGACGCTCGATGGCCGCCAGTATCGTGGGCGGGGCGACCCATTCGCCGCTGTTTCGCCGCCAGCGCAACAGCGCTTCGGCGCTCCCACAACGCTGGCTGGCAACGTCTATCTGCGGCTGGAGATAGAGTTCCAAGCTGTCTCCAGAGTTGAAAGCGGCCGTCAGTTCTCTATCCAGCGCCTGTAGGTTCTGGCCGGTATTTTCCATGCTTCGGTTGTAAAAAAGGCTGCCCTGGTCCGATTTTTCCGCCTGTAGGCAGGCGATGCGCGCGGATTGGACGAGATGCAGCGCGTCTTCGCCGTTGTCGGGGTGAACCGCCGCGCCGCACGCGGCGCGCAGGGACAGTTCGACGCCGTCCACGGCCAGCGAGTGCTCGTCGAAGGCGGCGCGCAGCTTGACCATCGCCAGCGTGAGAACTGCGGTGCTGCGTATTTCGGGCAACAGGATCAACCATTCCCAGCTGCCGACCGAATAGAGAACATCGGCCGCGCGCAACCGGTTGCTCAGGCGGCGCGATATTTCCGCCCGCAGGCGTTGTGTCGACTCGGGCGGGAGGCGGATCAGCGTCGCGTCGAGGGTGACGGACAGGGCGATCACCCCGAACAGCGTGTCTTGTCGATGCCGGGTCAGCGCGGCGATGTCGGCCAGAGCGGCGGGGAACCCCTGGGGTGTCCTGGCGTTCATCAGTTGAGGAAAAATTCGGCCGGGTCGATCCCGTATGCGTTCGACGGAAGCGCGTGGCGGATGCGGTAGGGTTCGCCGGTGGGGGTTGCCGGGTCGAAAACCAGATCCAGGTTGCGCGGATGCGATTCGACGGATTTGTCTTCGGCGAGCAGGATCAATAGCCGGGGTTTGAGCCGCCTGACCTGGTTCTGCTGGATCACCACGGCGACTTCGCCGGTGTTCAGTTCGAGCAGGGTGCCGATCGGGTAGAGGCCGATGCACTGGACAAACTGGTCGATGAGGGGCTCCCTGAACTTCGTTCCGCGCAGCTTGATGAGCGCTTCGAGCGCTTGCTGGTTGGATACCGGCGGGCTGTAGACGCGGCGCCGGGTCATCGCGCAATAGGTGTCGATCAGCCCCGGCAGTTCTGCGGGGAACTTCAGCTTTTCGCCGGCGATGCGTCGCGGGTAGCCGCTGCCGTCCAGCCGTTCGTGGTGGGCGGCAACCAGGCTCAAGACCTCCATCGGAACTTCGCGCTGGCCGACCAGGAGGTCGAGCGAACTGGCGACATGCGATTTGGTCAGCTCGTACTCCTCTTTGGTCAGTGCCGATGGCCGGGAGAGAAGTTCCGGGTCGAGCAGGGTTTTGCCGATGTCCTGCATCAAGCCGGCGAGCCCGAGCGTTTCGATGGTTTTCCCGGCCAGCCCGAGAAATCGACCGAAAATCATCAGGTGTACCGACACGTCCACCGCATGGTCGTAAGAATATTGGTCGGTTCTCTTCAGCCGCGTCAGCCAGATCAGCGCATCGGGGTTGCGCTCGACGCCCGAAGCGACTTCCTGAACCAGTTTCGCCGCATCGGTGACGTCGATAGGGTTGCTGTTGTTGATCGCTTCCTGGATATTTTGCAAAGTCTTCTGAATATCGTCGATGATCGGGGCGGAATATAACAGCTCGCTCTCGAGGTCGCTCTGGCCGTCGCGCACGACCGGCGGAAGCAGCTCGTCCCGGCGCCGGACGGGCTGTTTGCGCAGAATGCGCGCGATCTCCAGAAAATCCTGCTTCGTTTCGGTGCATAAATCGCTTGCCATCAAACGCCCGCTACGCAGGGGCGCGTCGCGCCCGTGCGCGGGGGGCGCGGCGTAGTGACCCCCGATCGAGCGGCTGCGGTCGATTTGCACGGTGCGGCAGTACCGTTGGAGAAGCGCGATCTCTTCGTTCTCGGAAATCAGGAAACCCTGTATCAGAAACGGGGTTCCGAGCCACGGGCGATCCAGTTCGGCGACAAACATGCCGAGTTTGAGTTCATCGGTTGGAACCAGCGTATTCAATCGACGTTTCCAAGTTTTATTGTCGCCAGTTGTTATCTTAATCGGATTCGCCGGCACTGTCATTTCGGGTTTCCCGGAACAACGCTGAAAGCGGGGGGTTCAGAGGTATGTCCGTTCGGCCGGCCTGCGTGTCTTTTACCCGGCAATATTTGATGCGGTGCAGCAAAACGGCGGCGGTTGGTGCTAGAATTTGCCGGTTTTTTTGGGGCCACTGCGGCGGGCTGTCTTTCAATGTCAGGGGGAAGGTTGAGGCGATGAATGCGATGAACAATTATGTGATCGGTTTCGACCGGTTGCGCATGACCGATGTCGATCAGGTGGGCGGCAAGAACGCCTCGCTCGGCGAGATGATTAGCCAACTGGCGCACTCCGGGGTGCGCGTCCCGGGCGGTTTTGCGACCACGGCGCAAGCTTATCGCGATTTCCTCGCACACGACGGGTTGGCCGAACGTATCGCGGCGGCACTCGAACATCTCGATATCGACGATGTGAACGCGCTGGCCGCTTGCGGCGCGCAGATCCGGCAATGGATCATCGACACGCCGTTTCCGGCCAAGCTGAACGACGAGATCGAAGCGGCTTACCGGCAACTCGTCGCCGACTCCACGACCGACATGTCTTTCGCCGTGCGCTCCTCGGCCACCGCCGAAGATTTGCCCGACGCCTCTTTTGCCGGCCAGCAGGAAACCTTCCTGAACATAGAGGGCTTGCCCAACATCCTGCACGCGATGAAGGAAGTTTTCGCCTCGCTGTACAACGACCGCGCCATCTCTTACCGCGTGCACAAGGGTTTCATCCACGCCGATGTCGCGCTGTCGGCCGGCGTGCAGCGCATGGTGCGTTCCGACACCGGGGCGGCCGGTGTGATGTTTACGCTGGACACCGAATCCGGCTTCCGCGACGCCGTCTTCGTCACCTCGTCCTACGGTCTGGGCGAAACGGTGGTGCAGGGCGCCGTCAATCCCGACGAGTTCTACGTGCACAAGCCCATGCTGGCCGCCGGCAAGCAGGCTGTGATCCGGCGCAACCTAGGCTCCAAGCTCATCAAGATGGTGTTTTCGGCCGAGAAGGTGGCCGGCAAGTCGGTGACGACGGTCGATGTCGCCGAAGCCGAGCGCAACCGTTTTTCGTTGAACGATGCCGAAGTCCAGGAACTGGCTTTCTACGCGATGACCATCGAGCAGCACTACGGCCGCCCGATGGACATCGAGTGGGGCAAGGACGGCCGCGACGGCAATCTCTACGTGCTGCAGGCGCGCCCGGAGACGGTCAAATCGCAAGAGAGCCACGGCGGCAGCGTGCAGAAATTCAAGCTGAAGACCTATTCCAAGGTGCTGGCGTCCGGCCGCGCCATCGGCCAGAAAATCGGCGTCGGCCCGGTGCGCGTCGTGCACGACCCGCGCGAGATGGACAAGGTGCAGCCTGGCGACGTGCTGGTGGCCGACATGACCGACCCGAACTGGGAGCCGGTGATGAAGCGCGCTTCGGCCATCGTCACCAATCGCGGCGGTCGTACCTGCCACGCGGCGATCATCGCGCGCGAACTCGGTATTCCGGCCATCGTCGGTTGCGGCGACGCGACCGGCGCGCTGAACGAAGGCGAGATCGTCACCGCCTCCTGCGCCGAGGGCGACACCGGCCACGTCTATCGCGGCAAGCTGGAGTACGAAATCACGTCGCGCGAGATCGCGGCGATGCCCGAGATCCCGGTCAAGATCATGATGAACGTCGGCAACCCGGAACTCGCTTTCGAGTTCTCGCAACTGCCGAACGCCGGCGTCGGCCTGGCGCGCGTCGAATTCATCATCAACAACGTGATCGGTGTGCACCCCAAAGCGATTCTCGACATCGACCGGCAGACCGCCTCGCACCGCGAAGAAATCGAGCGCCGCGCCCGTGGTTACGCCAGCCCGAAAGCATTCTTCGTCGAAAAGCTGGTCGAAGGTGTCGCCACCATCGCTGCGGTGGGCGAGGGCGCCGCCGTCGAGAAGTTGCTCGCCGAACACGGCCTGAAGCGCGGCGAGAACGGCCTGCGTCTCATCATGATGTGCGAGATACCCTCCAACGCGCTGCTCGCCGAAGACTTCCTCGATCACTTCGACGGCATGTCCATCGGTTCGAACGACCTGACGCAGCTCACGCTGGGCCTGGATCGCGACTCCGGTCTGGTCGCCGCATTGTTCGACGAGCGCGATCCGGCGGTCAAAACCTTGCTCGCCATGGCCATCGCCGCCTGCCGCAAGCACGGCAAGTATGTCGGTATCTGCGGCCAAGGCCCATCCGATCACCCCGATCTGGCCGAATGGCTGATGGATCAGGGTATCGGCAGCATCTCGCTGAACCCGGATACGGTGGTCGACACGTGGACGAGGCTGGCCGCGCACAAGGCCTGATTCGCGCCGAAGATCTAAAACCCCTGCCGGGTTTGAATACCGGCAGGTTTTTTTGCAACATTTTTTTGGGCACGGTTGGAGAAGCATACCCCATGTTCTCTCGGCGTTTCGTAGTGCGAGCAGCCCGTTTGGCAACAGTTAATGGTGGCGTTTTGTTGGCCAACTGACATCCAGAACCCGGACAAAGATTCTTGTTCGCTCTTCTGGGTCAAGCAGGGCTTCGAGGCGTGACTGTAGCTCTACCGCTGACCGTGGCTTGCTTCCACCATCCCCGGCCACTTTTTGCCGTTCTCCACCAAACCACAGCACCAGATAGATGCCGTAACCTGACGCTTTGGGATCGATGGCGTATTGCGCGATGAGCTGGCTACGCAGGGCAGACCACAGCGTATCGTTCCCTTCCCGCTTGATCTCAATGGGGAGTGCAAATTCATTGCGAAAAGAGAGGCGAATGTCGGCGCGTTTATCGTTGAAGTAATCGCCTTCCGGCTGACAATCGATTCCGAACGAAGAAAGGCGCACCTTAAGCTGGTCAAGCAGGAAGTCGCGGCAACTGTTTTCGGGTTTTGGAGCGTTGTCCTTCGCCTCCGTCCAGAAATGGCGGAATAGATCGCTGTTGTCTTGGCGGATGTTGCGAGCAATATCGTCCAGATGGGCTAGCGTCAAGGCAGCAAGGTCGGCTGCGCTGGTCGGTTCGCGGTTCGCCAGAATTTTGGCCACTTCGCGTAGCGCGGGGAAGCGGAATGTGTTTTCGCGTTGCTTCAGGCGTAACTGGTAGCGGTTGTTTTCGAGCGCGAACTTCAGTTTTCCGAGCGTCGGTTGCGCAAGCAGTCGTTCGATTTCCTGCGCGGCCTCGCCCGTTGCCAGATTGCCGAGGCGCGTAATCATGCTGCTGATGTGGCCGCCGCGCCGCATGGCTTCATTGACCCGGCCACCATCGCGTGACCATTCCATCTCGGCGTGCGGTGCCAGCAACTCGATGAGCTTGCCGATGCTATTGGCAGAGAGTTCGTAATCGTCGCTCAGACCCCTGAACGGATCGCCGAGAAACCCGGAAAGGTGGTTGGCCTTGCTTTGCGAATTGCCGATATAACGCCAGAGCGTGGCTTCATATTTTGTTGGATCCAGCAGCGTGGCGGCGGTAAGCCAGTACACCTTCTGCGCCGCATCCATGCTCTTGGTCGAGAGCTTTTTTTCGATCAGTGTCGGGAGTGACTCCTGGGAGTAGCGCAAGGCGGATTTCAACAGAGATTCGAGGTAGGGAAATTTTCCCGATGCGGCACGTAGCGGGAAGTTTTCCAGCAGCGCCGGTACTGCCGCGCAGGCGACTGCTCGATAGTCGGCATCGTGTTGCAGCAGGGAAATCGTGTCGACGTAATCGCGCTTCGCCTTCAACGTGGCGCTGGCGTAGTCGATGAGAACTTCTGCAACAAGCGCCGAGCGCTCGCGCACGAGATGGGTGAACCAGTCGGGCGCGCGGTCGGCAGAAAACGTCAGGCGGAAGGCGATCATGCGCCGGAGGGCATCGTCCGAAAGAGAATCGACGGCAGCGCTGCTTTCGTTCCAGCGCAATTCCATGCCGACCAGGCACGGGAGGCGAACGATATGCTCTTGCTGCTGGATATTGAGATCGACGATTTCGGCTACGGTCGGCAAATCTGTCCGCTCCGGATAACGGCATAGCCCCGATTCGGCGGCGGCCACAACCTCGCTACCGTTATCGCAATAGCTTTCAAACCGTTCGAGGGGTGTATTGCCGTGCACATCCGCGAAAAAGTTCATCCAGACGGCTGCAAGTTCATGCATCAGGGTCAGGTTTGCCGTTCCTGTGCGAATGGCGTCCATGTGCGCCAGCAAACGAGTGCTTCGTTCTCGTCTGATCGCGATCCAGCGCTCCTCGTAGGCTTTGTTTCTCGCAACTTCTTCTTTCTGCCCATCTGGAATTTTCCAGGTGAGCAAGGGATCCAGCCAGACTTGTCGCTCAGGACGGGCAGCCGCCCATATCTCGATTTGCTCCAGCGACAGCCCGTAGTTGCCTTGCTGGCGCATTAGCGTATCTACTGCGCGTGATAAATGGAGTTGTGCCAGCACATCGCTGGAAGTCAGGGATGCTTGCTCAAGGTGCCATACACCGATGTCTTCCGGCGGAGCGGCACCATGCAGGCGATGTTCAAAAATGTTGAGGCACCAGCGCGGAATTTCGTGTTCGCCACATTGTGCGAAACAAAACGCCAGTAAATCCTTATGGCGCCCTGGATGGGCTTCCAGCCAGTCAGCAATCGCTTTTTGATCCGTTTTTTCCCGGAAAAAATTGCCGTATTCGTCGGCACCGATTCCCAGCCACAGGAAAAGTCTGTCGTCGGCTACGGCGTTCCCGCCGGTTGTGACGCCTAGTGCGATCAAGCGACTACTCATTCGGCGGAGGTGGAATTCGTCGACATCGGACAAAGGCAGATCGGTTCGCGCGGCGAGCTGGTCGAGGATGATGGGGAAATGGGATGCCGGCGCAGCTTTCGGCAACTCGTGATCCCAGAACCAGGAATAGTTTCCCGTTAAATTGCGCTGCTTCGGGGCGTGCAGATAACGCAGCAAGGCTTCCGGTGCCATGTGTTCCGGGTAGAGGTGACGCAACAGTACCCCTGCTATTTCATCGTCGGCGTCGGCGATGCGGCCATCGTTGACGGCGTCGAGCACGGTCAGTGCCTCATCGGGTTGTGCTCCCAACCGCAACCAGGCTTGCAGGGCGTTGGTTCTGACTTTGCTCCAGCGCGTAGCGTCCAATGCCACGTTCTTGGCCGTTGCAGCCAGGCTTGGCAAGCGTTCGCCCTCGACCAGAATGTCCAAAACACAGTCGGCAAAAGCCTGAGTGGCGGCATCGCGTGCAGGCGACTCCAACGCGGCGATGAAATCGTCTCGCAGCTCGGGATCGGCAAGGGCACCCAGTGGGCTGACTGTGGGGATTTCCCAGCGAAAGGCAGAATATCGTTCGGCTTCGCGCCGCAGTCCGGCGAGGATGGCTCGTTTGTCGCTGCCGGGCATCGGCTTTACGTCGCCGTAGATGACCACGGTCAGCGGGTCGGCCGCGATCAAGCGGGTGCGCGCCACCTGGCAGTGCAGCGCCAGCCAGCCATAGAGCCCGCGCAAGCCGGCGACGGTTCGCTCATCGGTGCCAAGGAGCAGATTCAGGATGCGGGCCAGGGGCAGGCCGTTGTGATCGATTTGCTGTGCCAGCCAACGCGCGGCGAGAAATTCGGCGACGCTGCGGTGGCTTGGGATAAAGCGCTCTTCGCCAGCACTGGATAGCTTAAAAAGCTTGCTTCGCACAGCGCTTTGGGCGATTTCCAGATCGGGCGGGGAGAAGTGCTCCAGGAGTGGAAAGCGCTCGTCGGCGCTTGTTACGTCCAGCGCAATGCCGGTTTTATCGGAGAGGAGCAATGCGGCACACAGTTGACCAGAGGCATCAAGCAGTTTTTCAACCGGCAGCGGTCGGTTGCGCTGTTTGTCGCGATGCGTCCTGTTGGCTTCTGCGGCCAGTTTTTCGCAAGCAAGTTCAAACGTTTGCTGTCGTGTTTCAGGCCGCTGATTGCCACGAATAGCTTGGGCGAGCAAACCCAGTGTCTGCGGGTTCATCAGCAGATCGGCGACACCCTGTTTTCTTGCTTTCTCAATAAAGCTTTCTGGGGATGGCACCGCATAGTTATCGCGCAGAATGTCGAGAACATCCCTTTCGCTCAACGGTTCGAGTACCAGCACGGCGATCTTGCCGTCCGTTGCCGCTGCCGCAAGGGTTACGCTATCCGACGAGCCAAACCAATCAGCGGCACGGCAGGCGATGCGGAACGGCGGACAGCCCAGTTTCTTCAGGCGCAAGCGAGCCTGCCAGAGGATGTTCTCGCCGCTGCCGCCGGCTCGGCTCTCGTCGAGGCCGTCCAGAAATAGGGTTTTACCTCGCCGTTCCTCGGTGGGGTCATCGATCAGAAATTCGGCAATGGAGAGGAAGACACCACCGCTTGCCTTTGATTCTTCTTCCAGCGCGCAAGATTTTCCCGCGCCCGGCTCGCCCAACAATACCCATGCGGCTTGCGTGCGAAAGTCCGACAAGCTGTAGCTCCCGCCATCGCCCAGCGAATCGTCTGGTTCCCGCAGTTTGCGCACGCGACGGGGCACGAACAGCATCGCCTTACTCCAGCCAGTCTGCGGCCGTGCGGGAGAGAAACTCCGGGAGCGAAACGCCGCCCTCGCCGACGATCAACTGTCGGGCATCCCTGTACTTCCCACCAAATACCGCCAGCCCCTTCGGTGCGGCATATTTGGCTCCGCTCTTGACT
The DNA here is from genome assembly GCA_016208425.1 of Betaproteobacteria bacterium. Lineage (GTDB taxonomy): Bacteria > Pseudomonadota > Gammaproteobacteria > Burkholderiales > Rhodocyclaceae > JACQYA01. The sequence continues at coordinate 1,360 of JACQYA010000043.1, read as the reverse complement.
TCGATGGCGACGAGTTTCTGCCCTTGGCTCAAGACGAAATCGACTTCATCCGGGCTTTCTCGCCAGTACTGAACCTCGCAGTCGTCGGGAGCGGTGTTGATCAGATGCGCGCCAACGCAGCTTTCCACCAGTCGCCCCCAATAGCTGCGGTCGCCGCAGGCATTGGCAAAGGTATAGCCGCCCAGGGCGGAAATCAGCGCGGTGTTGTGCGCATTGAGCTTCGGGCTGGAGGCGCGTTGCCGGTGTTTCTGTCCGGCGTATTTGGCCAATCCGGACAACAATCCGGCGTGCGAGAGCAGATCCAGATAGTGGGCCAGCGTTACGGTGTTGCCAGCATCCTGCAGTTGCCCTTGCAGCTTGGTGTAGGAAATGATCTGCCCGGAATAGCCGCCGCATCCCAGCTCAAACAGGGTTTTCAGCAAGGCAGGCTTGTCTACCCGCGTCATCTGCAGAATATCCTTCTCGATGTTCGGGTGAATCAGGGCGCTGCGCACGTATTGTCGCCAGCGGCCTTCATCGCGGACGAGGCTGGCGCTACCGGGATAGCCGCCAAAATAGATGTATTCGTCGAGCGAAAAATCGAAAGCCGCCTGCATCTCGCCGTAAGACCAATGCGCCATGCGGATCGGTTCATAGCGGCCGGCCAGACTTTCGGTCAGGCCTTTCTGCATCAGCCAGGGCGAAGAGCCGAGCAAAATAACGTGGAGTGGCAAGTTCTCGGCGCGGTCAGCGTCCCAAAGGCCTTTGACGATTTCCGACCAGCGTGGAACCTTTTGAATTTCGTCTATAGCAAGAACGTGACATATCCCGTCCTGCCGCATTCTTGCCTTGGTACGCGCTAGTGCCCATTGTCGCACCAGCCACTCAGCCGTGGGTACTGAACCGGCCAGCGCTTGTGTGATGACTGCACTGAACTGCACGCCGAAAGGATCAACCGCTTCAGGTATCGGCTGGTCTGCCGCGACAAAAGTTGATGCGTGTGAGGATAGTGCCTGCCTGACCAGCGTTGTTTTTCCAATCTGACGTGGCCCGGCGACGACGATCATGAAACGTGGCGACTCGGACAAGCGTTGTCGCAAGATGCTGATTTGGCTACGCTCGAAAGACATATTTACTTTATTGAGTTAATTCACTCATAAGTTTAAATGATGCTTTCTCGAAGCTCAAGTCGTTGCTGCTGTAAGCCCATATTCGTAGATTTTTACGGATAAACGATCCGCATGCTCGGTTTCCGTGGCGCGTCGCGCTACATCGCCAGCACCTTCCGCGACTGCTTCGAGATGGAATGCCGCGCCATGAAGAAGGTGCGCGAGGAGATGGGCCTGGCCAACGTCGAGCTGATGGTGCCCTTCGTGCGCAC
>JACQYA010000042.1 GCA_016208425.1 Betaproteobacteria bacterium | reverse complement strand
TTCAGCAGGCTGGAGAAACGCACCATACCGCCGTACCGTCATACTCATCCGTATCCCGAACAGCGATTTGGCGTCACTCACCCGAGGCAGGAGCCTTGTGCGGGAATGCCGCTCGCAGGGATCTGTGCGGGGGGCAGGGGGTAACCTCTGTCCCTACCGCGACCAGAAAATTTTGCTTTGAGGAGACAGGCATGAGCTATTTCGTGACCGGCGCCACGGGCTTCATCGGCAAACGACTCGTCGCCAAACTGCTGGAACGCCCCGGCAGCGTGGTCTACTTCCTGACCCGCGAGATGGAATTGCCGAAACTCGAAACGCTGGTCGAGTACTGGGGTGTCGACAACAGCCGCGCGATCGCCATCGTCGGCGACCTGACGCGGCCACAGCTCGGCGTTTCCGACGGCGATGTCCGCAAGCTAAAGGGCAAGATCGCGCATTTCTTCCACCTGGCGGCGATCTACGACCTGAAGGCGAGCGCCGAAGACCAGCAGAAAGCCAACGTCGACGGGACGCGCAATACCGTGCTGCTGGCCGAGAAGATTGCCGCCAAGCATTTCCACCTGGTCAGCTCGATTGCCTCGGCCGGCCTGTTCGATGGGCTATTCCGCGAAGACATGTTCGACGAAGCGGAAAATCTCGATAACCCCTATTTCCGCACCAAGCACGATTCGGAAGGTATCGTGCGCAAGGAGTGCAAACTGCCGTGGCGCATCTACCGTCCGGCCATCGTGGTAGGCGACTCGCGTAGCGGCGAGATGGACAAGGTCGACGGCCCCTACTATTTCTTCAAGCTGATCCAGAAGATGCGCAAGATTCTGCCGTCGTGGATGCCGGCGATAGGGCTGGAAGGCGGGCGCATCAACGTCGTGCCGGTCGACTTCGTCGCCGCCGCGATGGATCATATTGCGCACCTGAAAGGCGAGGACGGCAAGTGTTTCCACCTCACCGATCCGACACCGATGCGCGTCGGCGATTTGCTCAACACTTTCGCCCGCGCCGCGCATGCGCCGGAAATGACGATGCGCATCAACGCGGCGCTGTTCGGCTTCATCCCGCGCTCGGTGCGCAAGTCGCTGTTCGCGCTCAACCCGGTGCGGCGCATCCGCCACGCGGTGATGAAGGATCTCGGCCTGCCCGACGACATCTTGGAATTCATCAACTACCCGACCCGCTTCGATTGCCGCGAGACGCTGCGCGCGCTCAAAGGCGGCGGCATCGCCGTGCCGCCGCTCGACAGCTACGCCTGGCGGTTATGGGATTACTGGGAGCGCTACCTCGACCCCGACCTGTTCGTCGACCGCACGTTGCGCGGCCAGGTTGCCGGTAAGGTGGTGCTGCTCACCGGCGGCTCTTCCGGCATTGGCAAGGCCACCATCCGCAAGATTGCCGAGGCGGGTGCCATCGCCGTGACGATCGCGCGCGACGCCGGGCAACTGGAAGAAACGCGCAAGGAATTTGAAGCCGACGGGCTGAAACTGATAACACATACGGTCGACATCGCCGACGAAGAACAATGCAATGCCTTCGTCAAGCTGATGATTGGGCAATACGGCGGCGTCGACATCTTGGTCAACAACGCCGGGCGCTCGATCCGCCGGGGCATCGAAAATTCCTTCGACCGTTTCCACGACTTCGAGCGGACGATGGAGGTCAATTACTTCGGCGCGCTGCGCCTGACGATGGGGTTGCTGCCGGCGATGATCGCCAAGCGCAAGGGGCAGGTGGTCAACATCTCGTCGATCGGCGTGCTGACCAACGCGCCGCGCTTTTCGGCCTATGTCGCGTCCAAGGCGGCAATGGACGCATGGACACGCTGCGCGGCGTCGGAATTCGCCGACCGCGGCATCGAATTCACGACGATCAACATGCCGCTGGTCAAAACGCCGATGATTGCGCCGACCCGGTTTTACGACAACGTGCCGACGCTGTCTCCGGAAGAGGCCGCCGATCTCGTGGTGGGTGCGATCATCCACAAACCGGTGCGCATCGCCACCCGGCTGGGGATTTTCGGGGCACTCCTCCACTCGCTGATGCCCAAGGTAGCGCAGATCGTCATGAACACCAGCTTCCGCATGTTCCCCGATTCGAGCGCCGCAGCGCACAAGAAAGAGGGTGCGCTGCCGTCCATGCCGAGCGCCGACCAGATCGCTTTTTCGCAAATCATGCGCGGGATTCACTTTTGAGGGAAGAATGCTGACGAAGGCTACGGTTCCGCCGTTGAGTTACCGCTGAATCCGTGGTCGGACAATATTGGTTGAACTCGGGGTTTACCCACAAAAAAATTCGTGAAGAATTCGTAGAAAACAGGCGTTGCGCCACTTGGCGTGATCACGGCAATCGCCTGCACAAACATCGTAAACCCACCGAAAAAATGGTTCACAGTCAACGGAGTATGGCAAAGGCTTGTGAACGGCCGTAAAATAGCGCCTGCTCCCGATTTTTGTCGGAAGACGGAGATGACGTTGCAGGAGGCTTTTTCGGAAGGTAGTGGTCATCGCCGGGAGCCGGCGGTGCGGTATGAGAGGAAGAAAATGACCGTCATGGCGATCTGCGCGGTATCGTGTGGTTGCGACGACCGGGTCGATGTTGTGGACTGGCGCGAAGAAGAGGAAGGCCGGCTGAGGACTTTCTTGGTTCTGGCGAAGTGAACCCCTTCGCACGACATGTTTGGCGCAGTGTTTCGGGTTCTGGACGCGCAGGTGTTCGAGGATTGCTTCCGGCAGTGGGTTGTCAGCATTGTCGGCATTGCCAAAGGCGTAGTGGCGTTCGGCGGCAAAACGGTACGAGGATCGGAGGATGAGCCGGATACCGCGTCGAACTTATCGACAGCAATGAATTCACGCTGACGCCATGACGCATACGCGTGCGATTGCCGTGTTGGCGTGATAATCGTGATCAGCCGGACGTGTTCGCTGTGATAGTATTCGCACCGGCGGGTCTCCCCGCATTGCAGGACGGTGAACCTGGTCAGGTCTGGAAGGAAGCAGCCACAGCCGTTATCTGCAAGTGCCGGGGGTAAGGCTCGCCACTTCTGCTTACTCCCCCTTCTTCCGCCTCTTCTCTTTCTGCTGCCGGGTCGGCATCTGCTAGAATTCGCGGCATGAGCTATCAGGTCTTGGCGCGCAAGTGGCGGCCGAAAACGTTTCAGACGCTGGTCGGACAGGAGCACGTCGTCAGAGCGCTGACCCACGCCTTGACCGAGCGGCGCCTGCATCACGCTTACCTGTTCACCGGGACGCGCGGAGTCGGCAAGACAACCCTGGCTCGCATCCTCTCCAAATCGCTCAATTGCGAAAAAGGCGTTAGCGCTACCCCTTGTTGCGTGTGTTCCGCGTGCACGGAAATCGATTCCGGGCGCTTCATCGATTTGCTGGAAGTCGACGCGGCGACCAATACGCGCGTCGACGAGATGCGGCAGTTGCTCGAAAATGCCGTCTACGCGCCCACCCGGGGACGCTTCAAGGTCTATGTGATCGACGAAGTGCACATGCTCTCGAATTCGGCCTTCAACGCCATGTTGAAGACGCTGGAGGAACCGCCGGAGCACGTCAAGTTCATCCTGGCGACGACCGATCCGCAGAAAATTCCGGTCACCGTCCTTTCGCGCTGTTTGCAGTTCAACCTGAAGCAGATGACGCCGGCTTCGATCTCCGGGCACCTCAAACATATTCTGGAAGCCGAAGCCATCGCCGCCGAACCCGGCGCGCTAAATCTGCTCGCACGCTCGGCGTCGGGCAGCATGCGCGACGCGCTGTCGCTGCTCGATCAGGCCATCGCGCACGGTTCCGGCAGGGTGGAAGAAGCGCAAGTGCGCGACATGCTGGGCACGGTCGATCTCGATTACCTGTTTTCGATTCTCGATGCGCTGCTGGCCGGAGACGCGGCGGCGATGTTGCTGGTGGCGGATGATATGGCGGCGCGCAGCCTGTCGTGCGATCTGGCCTTGCAGGAGATGGCGGGTCTGCTGACGCGGATACAGGTGGCGCAACTGGCGCCGCAGGCCGTGGCGGAAGACGTGCCCGAGCGCGCCCGCTTGCTCGCGCTGGCCGGCAGGATGGACCCGGAATTCGTGCAGCTGGCCTATCAGATCGCGGTGCATGGCCGCAAGGAATTGCCGCTGGCGCCCGACGAGGAGAGCGGGTTTGCGATGACCTTGCTGCGCTTGCACAGCTTTCGGCCGGCCGATTTTGATTCTGGCGCACCGCTGCGGCACGCGGCGAAGGGGGGTACGGCGATCGCGGCGGAGAGCGGCCCGGCTGCGGCGTATCCTGACGCCGTGCCCGCCGCCCGTGCCGAGTCTGTGATGGAGTCGCCGGCATTATTCCGGCCGGCATCGCCGCTGGGCGAGTGGCGCGACGTGTTGCCCGCCCTCAAACTCGGCGGCATGGCGCGCGAGCTGGCGCAGCATTGCGAGCTGCGCGATTCCGATGGCGGGCAAGTCAACCTCAGGTTGGCACCGGCGCATCGTCACTTGCAGATGAAACCGGCGCAGGACAAGCTCCAGCAGGCGCTCTCCGAGCATCTCGGACACCCGGTTCAGCTGCGCATCGAGCTGGCCGATGTCGAGCGCCTGACTCCGGCGGCGGAAGCACGGATCGGCCGCAGGGAGCTTCAGGATCGCGCGGTCGCCGCCATCGAAAAAGATGGTTTTGTGCGCGACATCATCGAAATGTTCGACGCAACCCTGATCGAATCCTCCATCAAACCCGTTTAATGACACCAGAGGCAGACAAAGATGATGAAAGGCGGAATCGGCGGCCTGATGAAACAGGCGCAGCAGATGCAGGACAACATGAAAAAAGCGCAGGAGCAACTGGCGCAAATCGAGGTCGAGGGCCAGTCGGGTGCCGGCATGGTCAAGGTGCTGATGACCTGCGGCCACGACGTGCGCCGCGTCGCCATCGACCCTTCGGTGATGGACGATAAGGAAATGCTGGAGGATCTGATCGCCGCCGCTTTCAACGCTGCCGTAAGGCGCGCGGAGGAGGTCAGCCAGGAAAAAATGGCCGGTTTTACCTCGGGACTGAATCTGCCGCCGGGATTCAAGCTGCCGTTCTGATGTCGACGCCGTCCAGCCTCGAATCGCTGGTCGAGGCCTTGCGCTGCCTGCCGGGCGTCGGGCCGAAATCGGCGCAACGCATGGCTTACGCCCTGATGCAGCACGACCGCACCGGCGCTCTGCGGCTCGCCGATTCGTTGCGGGGGGCTCTGGCCGCGATCCGCCATTGCGGGCGCTGCAATACGTTTACCGAGATCGAGCTGTGCGAGCGTTGCGCCTCGCCCAAGCGCGACGCATCCTTGCTCTGCGTGGTCGAGACGCCGGTCGATATGAACATGATGGAGCAGACCCACGCCTATTCGGGTCTCTACTATGTGCTGATGGGTCGCGTATCGCCGCTCGACGGCGTGGGGTCGCGCGAATTGCAGCTTGAGCGCCTGCTGGCGCGCGCCTCTGACGGCATCGTGGAAGAAGTGATTATCGCCACCAATTTCACCAACGAGGGCGAGGCGACCGCGCATTACTTGTCCGAAATGCTGAAGACCCGCAGCGTCCGCGTTTCCCGCATCGCGCGCGGGGTGCCCGTGGGCGGCGAACTGGAATATGTCGATTCCGGGACGCTCGCGCAGGCTTTCCGCGAACGCCGCACGTTTGCCGAATAGCTTTTTTCCCGGCGAGCCGTTTAATGGGAAACAAGATTAGCGTATAATGTTTCGGTTAAGTTTCTACCTATTTTTATTTTGTCCTAGGGATCAGCGCTATGAGCAATGATTGCAAAGTAGACTGCGGCAGGCGGCGACTGGTTGTCGCGACTGCGGCGGTCGGCGGGGTGGGGGCGGTAGTTGCGCTCGTGCCTTTCCTCTCCAGTATGCTTCCTTCCGAACGCGCCAAGGCGGCCGGCGCGCCGGTCGAAGTCGATATCGGCGCGCTTCAGCCAGGCCAGATGATGACTGTCGAGTGGCGCGGCAAGCCGGTGTGGATCATCAACCGCAACAAGGAGATGCTCGACACTTTGCCGAAGCTCGCCGATGCGGTGGCCGATCCCAAGTCGGGAGAAAAAATGCAACCCGATTACTGCGCCAACGATACGCGCTCGATCAAGCCGAACATCATGGTCGCCGTCGGTATCTGTACCCACCTCGGTTGTTCGCCGTCGTCGAAGTTCAAGCCCGGCGCCGAAGAAGGTATGGCGGACGATTGGCTGGGCGGCTTCCTGTGCCCCTGCCACGGTTCCAAGTTCGATTTCGCCGGCCGGGTTTACAAGAGCATGCCGGCGCCGACCAACCTTGAAGTGCCGCCGCACACGTATCTTACCGATACGCGCATTCTGATCGGCGAAGACAAGAAGGGGGCGTAAGCAATGGCATCCGATACACACTACGAAAAGTACAAATCCGACGGTTCCATCCAGGGAAACGCGCTCGAATGGTTTGACGCCCGTTTCCCGGCGACATCCATGTGGCGCGGCCATTTGTCCGAGTACTACGCGCCGAAGAACTTCAACTTCTGGTATTTCTTCGGTTCGCTGGCGATGCTGGTGCTGGTCATCCAGATCGTTACCGGCATCTTCCTGGTCATGCACTACAAGCCGGATGCGTCGCTGAACGCGAACGGCGTTCCGGTCGCCTTTGCCAGCGTCGAGTACATCATGCGCGATGTCTCTTGGGGCTGGTTGATCCGCTACATGCATTCCACCGGCGCGTCGGCATTTTTCATCGTCGTCTATCTACATATGTTCCGTGGCATGCTGTATGGCTCTTACCGGCAACCGCGCGAGCTGATCTGGGTGTTCGGCGTGATGATCTTCTTGGCGCTGATGGCTGAAGGGTTCGCGGGCTATCTGCTACCTTGGGGGCAGATGTCCTACTGGGGCGCACAGGTGATTCTCAACCTGTTCTCGGCTATCCCGTTGATAGGTAACGATCTGGCGATCTGGATTCGCGGCGACTTTGTGATCGGCGACGCGACGTTGAACCGCATGTTCTCCTTCCATGTGATCGCTATTCCCTTGGCGCTGCTGGGCTTGGTGGCGGCGCACATTCTCGCGCTGCACGAGGTCGGTTCAAACAACCCGGACGGCGTCGAAATCAAGAGCAAGAAGGACGAACACGGTATTCCGCTCGACGGCATCCCTTTCCACCCTTATTACTCGGTGAAAGACATTGTCGGTGTGGTTGTCTTCCTGATGGTGTTCTCGATTATTGTCTTCTTTGCTCCCGAGGGTGGCGGTTATCTCTTGGAGTACAACAATTTCATTCCCGCCGATCCGATGGTAACCCCGTCGCACATTGCGCCGGTTTGGTATTTCACGCCGTACTACTCACTGTTGCGCGCCGTGACCTACCCACTGTTCGGCATCGACGCGAAGTTCTGGGGCGTGGTAGCGATGGGCGCAGGGGTGCTGATCTTCGCCTTCTTGCCTTGGCTTGATCGTAGCCCGGTCAAATCGATCCGCTATCGTGGTTCGATCTACAAGACGTTGCTGACCCTCTTCGTGATCGCTTTCTTCATTCTTGGCTTTCTGGGGACGAAGTCGCCGTCTTACGCCTTCTTTGGGGTGATTCCGGGTGCGCCTATCGCACAACTCCTTACCGCCTATTATTTTCTTTACTTCCTGACCATGCCCTGGTGGTCGAAGATCGACAAGTACAAACCCGAACCGGAAAGGGTGACGTTCAAATGAAAGCGAACAACATGAAGAAATTCCTGCTGGCGCTCCTGTTTGCTCCGATAACCGCCTTCGCCAGCGGCGCTACGCTGCATCTGGACAAGGCGCCCGACGTTCAGGGCGACCAGGCGGCGCTGCAAAACGGCGCCAAGACCTTTGTAAACTACTGTCTGAACTGCCACGGCGCAAGCTACGTCCGTTACAACCGCCTGACCGAACTCGGCCTGAGCGAACAGCAGGTCAAGGAAAACCTGATGTTCACCGCCGAGAAGATCGGTGAGCAGATGCGCGTTGCGGCTCGCCCGGCCGAGCAGAAACAGTGGTTCGGCGCGACGCCGCCCGATCTCTCGCTGATCGCCCGCGCGCGCGCCTCGGAGGACGGCAGCGGCGCCGACTGGCTGTACACCTACCTGCGCTCCTTCTACCGCGACGACAAACGCCCGACCGGCTGGAACAACACCGTCTACGAGAATGTCGGCATGCCGCACATTCTTTGGGAACTGCAAGGGCAGCAGGTTCTGAATCACGAAACGCACAAGCTCGAACTCTCTGTTCCCGGCAAGCTGCCGGCCGCCGAGTACGACAAACAGGTGGCGGATCTCGTCGGTTTTCTGGTGTGGATGGCCGAACCGACCGCCGGGCTGCGCAAACAACTTGGGTTTGGCGTCTTGGTCTTCCTGTTTATTCTCTTTGGCGTCTCTTATGCGCTGAAGAAGGAATACTGGAAGGATATCAAGTAATACCGTAGTTGCCTGATTTCAGGTCACGGCATCGCCGGCAAGGGTAGCCCTCCTTGCCGCCGCGATGCCGGTTCGCTTTTGAGGGTATTGATTATGATGAACCTCTATTCGGGCACCACCTGCCCGTTCAGCCACCGTTGCCGCATCGTGCTGTACGAAAAGGGGATGGATTTTCAGGTGATCGACGTCGATCTTTTCAGCAAGCCTGAAGACATTGCCATCATCAACCCGTACAACCGAGTGCCGGTGCTGGTCGAACGCGATCTCGTTCTGTACGAGCCGAACATCATCAACGAGTATATCGACGAGCGCTTTCCGCATCCGCAGTTGATGCCCGCCGATCCGATCATGCGCGCGAGGGCACGCCAACTCCTGATAACGATGGAACGCGAGGTTTTTTCCTACCTCGACGCGCTGGAGAAGAATCTGAAAACGGCCGACAAGTCCCGGCAACAGATACGCGACCGCCTGACCGAAATGGCGCCCGTGTTCGTCAAGCAGAAGCACATGCTCGGCGAGGACTTCTCGATGCTGGATGTGGCGATTGCCCCGCTCTTATGGCGTCTCGACCACTACGGCATCGAGTTGTCGAAAGCTGCTGCACCGCTGATGAAATACGCCGAACGGATTTTCAGCCGCCAGGGTTTCATCGACGCGCTGACGCCGTCCGAAAAGGCAATGCGCCGGTAGGCTCTGTTTCGGTTCCAGAGATTCGTTCCGGGAGTGTATGTGGATCTACCGTCTACCAAACCGTACCTGATTCGGGCTATTCACGAATGGTGTTGCGACAACGGCTTTACGCCCTACATCGCCGTCACGGTGGACGCGCGCACACGGGTACCGCGCGAATTCGTGCGCGATGGGCAGATCGTGCTCAACGTCGGGTACGACGCCTCCAGCAACCTGACCATCGGTAACGACCAAATCACCTTTAAGGCTCGTTTTGGCGGCGTCGCGCGCGATCTGCTGGTGCCCATCGATAATGTGGCGGCCATCTACGCGCGGGAAAACGGTGCGGGTATGGTTTTCGAGCCGGAGGCTCCCCCGGCGTCGGAGGTGTTGTCGGGGAACTTCGGCGAAGATGAACCGCAACCCGAACCGCCCGCCACCCCGCCAGCAGGCCGCCCCAAGCTCCAGCGTATCAAGTAGGTTCGTCGCCGGGGTAACCATAAAAAACCTCGCGAACATTTTCGCGAGGTTTTTACGGGGTGCCTCTCAGATCTTACCCACAGCTTCCCACCGCCCCGCACGCCGTACAGAAATCGCAGCCATCCTTGCGGATCATCGTGTGGTTGCCACACTCGCCGCACAGTTTGCCGGCGGTCAGTTTGGCCGCCGTGCTGCCGTCCGGGACTTCGAGAATGCCCATTTGCTGTAGCGGCAGACCGGTTTCGTCGAGGATGCCGAGCATCGCGTAACGGTGGATGATGAGCTGCGCGAGGTAGGCGACGGTCGACGGGTAGTTGGTCTGCCGCCGGGTGCCGGGGATGAAGGCCATGAAGTCGCCGAGCGGTTCCGGGTAGTCGAGCAGCTTGCGCAGCTTCATGCCGATCCACGCCGGGTCGAGCACGCGCATGTCGAAGGAGAGCAGCTTGGTCAGGCCGTCCAGCGCGCGCGGATAGTTGCCGGAGAGCCAGACCGAGTAGGGGCGCGTCACGCCGTCGGGCAGCGTGATTTCCTTGAGGCCGAGAACAAAATCCTCGCCGGTCGCCGGGTTGAAAATGTCGACCGTCCAGGACAGCGTGCCGTCGGTGCCGGTTTTCGGTTCCTTCAGGCTGAACATGGCGTCGAGCACCGGCGTCGGGCCTTGATTCTTGAATGCGCCGCTCTGTTCGACACGGAACTGGATCAGTTGCGCCACTGCGGCAACGATGGACGGCATGCGCTTCTTCTCGCCGTGCGGCGGGAAGGCCATGTCGAAACCTTCGTCGCCGGCGGTCTTGGCCAGAGATTCGAGTTTGAGCGCCAGCCAGCCGTGATCGTTGGCGCGCATGTCCATCGACAGCGTCTTGGCGACGGCGCCCAGGCCGCGCGGTTGCGACGGGCCGTTGACCCACGCTTCAAACGGCCAGGAGCGCCCTTCCTGATCGACTTGACCGACGAAAAGCGCGAATTTTGAGGATCCGTGCTCGATCATGTACGTCCACGCCATGTTGCCTTCCGGCAGGTCTGGGCGGTTGGGCCAGCGCAGGCTGGAGAGCACCGGCGCGGGCAGGTTCTTGATCGTCAGGCGGCGGTTGGCGTCGCCACTGACGAAGTCCTGCGGCTGTTTTTTCTCCTCGGCCTGCTTTTGTGTTTCGACCGACAGCACCGAGCCGAGCACGCTGTTCGGGCGGTAGGTGGCCAACCCCTTGAGGCCGGCCTTCCAGGCGCTCATGTAGAGATCCTGAAAGTCATCGTAGGGGTAGTCGGCGGGGACGTTGACCGTCTTCGAGATCGAGGTATCGATATAGGGCGCGACGGCGGCGACCATATCCTTGTGCGCCTGGGCGGAAATTTCGAGCGCGGTGACGAAATAGCCGGGCAGCTTGTCGACGTCGCCCCCCAGGTGTTTGTAAAGGCGCCAGGCGTAATCTTCGACCGCGTATTCCTTGATCGTGCCGTCCTGCATGCGCTTTTTGCGGTTGTAAGTCCACGAGAAGGGCGGCTCGATGCCGTTCGAGGCGTTGTCGGCAAAGGCCAGAGAGATCGTTCCGGTCGGCGCGATCGAGAGCAGGTGCGAGTTGCGCAGGCCGTGTTTGCGGATTTCCGCCTTGACGTCGGCGGGCAGGCGCGAAGCGAAATTGCCGCCGGAGAGGTAGAGTTCGGCGTTGAACAGCGGGAAAGCGCCGCGTTCCTTGGCCAGCTCGACCGAGGCGCGGTAGGCGGTGTCGCGCATGGTCTCGGAAATACGGGCGCCCATCGCGGCCGCTTCCGGCCGGTCGTAGCGCAGGCGCAGCATGCACAGCGCGTCGCCGAGGCCGGTAAAGCCGAGACCGACGCGGCGCTTGTTGGCCGCTTCCTCGCGCTGGCGGTCGAGCGGCCAAGCCGTCACGTCGAGCACGTTATCGAGCATGCGGGCCGAGACCTTGACGACTTCGCCAAAGGCTGCGAAGTCAAACTCGGCATGGTCGCTAAAGGCGTCCTTGACGAACAGCGTCAGATTGATCGACCCCAGGCAGCAGCAGCCATAAGGCGGCAAGGGTTGTTCGGCGCAGGGATTGGTCGCCTCGATCAGTTCGCAGTAATAGAGATTGTTGTCCTTGTTCATGCGGTCGAGAAAGAGGATCCCTGGCTCGGCGTGGTCGTAGGTGGATTTCATCACCTGATCCCACAGGTCGCGCGCGCGCACCTTGCGATAGACCCATTGCCCGTCCTCGCGCTGGAAAGCGCCGCCTTGTTTGATGTCGGCGCTGGGTTCGGCGCGGTGCGTGAGCTCGATCTCGCCATCGGCTTCGACGGCGGCCATGAATGCGTCGGTGACGGCGATCGAGACGTTGAAATTGGTCAGGTCACCGTGATCCTTGGCGTGGATGAAGACCTCGATATCCGGGTGGTCGCAGCGCAGCACGCCCATCTGCGCGCCACGGCGGGCGCCTGCGGATTCGACCGTCTCGCAGGAACGGTCGAAAACGCGCATGTAGGAGACCGGGCCGGAAGCGCGCGATTGCGTGCCTTTGACGCGCGCGCCCTGCGGGCGGATCGTGGAAAAATCGTAGCCGACGCCACCGCCACGGCGCATCGTCTCGGCGGCTTCTGCCAGCGCGCTGTAAATGCCCGGTTTGCCGTCGACCAGTTCGACGATGGAGTCGCCGACCGGTTGCACGAAGCAGTTGATGAGTGTCGCCGCCAGGTCGGTGCCGGCCGCCGAATTGATGCGGCCGGCCGGGACAAATCCGTTTTCTTGCGCCCACAGGAAGCGGCCTTCCCAATGCGCGCGCTGTTTCTCTTCTTCGTTCGCAGCCAGAGCGTGCGCCACACGGCGGCGCACGTCGTGCACCGAAATTTCGTTGCCTTTGGCATATTTCTCAACCAGTACCTCGACCGAGATCGCTTGCTCGGGCAACGGCCCAATCTCCGGTGCGTCGGGGATGTCCGTCAAGGATAACTGTTGTACAAGCTGGCTCATGTTGGTCTTTCTGATGATTCGTGATAAACGGTTTTCGACAGGTTGTCGATGGGAGCAAAAAACTAGAGGGCACCTCTCCCGGCGACGGCGGAAATTGAAGAAGCTTCCCTAGTCCGACAATGCCAAAGCTACTACATGTAGTGGTATAAAGCAATAAGTTGACTAAATGTAGATTTTTTGTCGATCCATCGGGCAGACTGGGCGGCGCGGGAAAGCGCAGGACTTCTGGTAGGCGGAAATTGGTTTGAAACGAGAAAGCTTGGGGTTTGAACTATCCGCAAAATGTATGAAACACAAAGTCTTAAGCGGGAATGAATTGCGAGGGTATCTACGGGTGTTCTTTGGACCCTGTTGGTTTTCTCATTCCCTTGAGATAGCTGATAACCTTGGCACACGACGCTGGCATGGATACCAAGCGAGCGCGGCCATTCCTTCGATCCATGACAATCACCAGCGTTGCCGAGCCAGCTAGTTCAGCGGCGAGATCCGGGGCGATACCTGCGGTGGTCAATTGTTCTGCCGCACGAGCAATCTGTAGGCGTTGTTTTTGAGCCTTGCCATACAACGCAAGCGCACTCGCGCTAATCTTGAACCCTCGCTCTCGTAGGATTATAGACAGTTCGCGATAGTGGGAAAATCCATTCCTAATTAAGGTCGCGTCGACCTCACGCTGTATATCAATTGGAATTTTCGCGATGGCGGATATTCGTCCCATTCTCAACCCTTTCTATTTTCGCAATCCGCGTCATTTTTTTGAAGTTCGCCCCGCCCCAGCGTAATGGACGTAACACCGGGGCGGCGCTTCCAGTCATGGGTAATGGTAAGTTGCGGCGCTATGGCTGGCTCTTGCGCCGTGACTATGTACCCGCAGCCCGATGAGGGGTAGGCGATTCTGGGATAAGTAAAGCGGCGCGCGCTTCCTGCGTCTCGATCATTGCCCACATGAGACGCTTTCTATACGGCCATGCCAACATTCTGTAGCTTGCTGGACAGCTCGGTACGCTCGGCCCGGATTTCGGCAATCTCAGCGTCGATCTGGGCAATCTTGGCGCGGCGCTGGGCGAGCGGCACGGCGGTAGCTGGGTCGGCAAAGTCCAGTTGCTCGGCGCACTCTTCCATGCGCTGTAACAGCAGGGGCTTGAGCAACCAATAAGCGGCGTCGTCAGTCATAACCGACGGCACGTTGCGATCACTGGTCAGGTATTGGATACCCAGCCCTGCACCCATTTCACGGGCGAAGAACGATAGGTCGACCTTGCTCAAGGCGTGCGTGATGGTCTTGGCAACAAGTCCGGCCTTGTCGTCGAAATGCGCGCCCATGTAGCCCATGAACTCGGCTTTCGTTACGGGTTCCCGGCCTATGGCCTGCCGTTGCTCGTACAGTTCAGCGATGCGTGCATCGTGACCTTGAATAATGGCAATCAGTTCACGGGCGGCTTCGTTCGCCTGTTTTAGTGCGGCGCTCAGGCGGTCGCCGCTGCTGGCTTTGGCGCTCATGCTTCACCTTCAGCAAGGGGCTTCAATTTCAGGCTGAACGGCTGGTCGACCAGTTCCACGGCTTCGCAGGACAGGAGGGCTTCCCCGTCACTATCGCTCAGGTTGAGCACTTCGCCCACTTCGTACTTGATGCCGTCGTGATTCAACGGGGAGATGACTTTGAATTGCATGATGCGTCCTTTCTTCGGGTTAGAGAGCCACGACACCGTCAACCAGTTTGACGGCTTCGCAGTAAGACACGGCGGGGCAATCCCGCTGTATTTGCAGGGCGGCACGGTGTAGCGCCAGGCGGTGTGCATCGCCGACGGTGTAGCCGATTGGCAGGTTGAAATCATCGGCGTTGATGAATGCGCCCGGTATTTCTGAGGAAAATGAAACGAGGCCGCTACCATCGCTAAAGGACGGTGGAACAAGCCCTTTGACGGCGGGCGGCATGGCTCCCAAAAAAGCGACGTGACGCAGGTAGAAAGCGCCCGGCGTCGGGTTGTCCGGGCTGTCTGGCAAGCTGAATGCGGCGGATACGTGGCGATAGCTCCCGGCGCGTATCAGGTCGACCAGGGAGTCGGCAAAGGTTGCCAGGGCGAACAGCACGTTGTTCTTGAAAATCAGGCTTTCCACTCTACCCATATGCGGCTCTGCGTCTTGGTCTTTCGGATGTCCAAGAACCAGCGGAGCGGGGCGTATTTCCGGCTTGTAAGCCGCTGCCATGAGATTTACATCCTCCTCGGAGTACTCGCGAGTCAGGCCGTTCATGGCAGTAAATGTGCCTGTGCGGAATATCTGGAATAGCTTGATTTCTGTCATGTTATCCGCCGGTTTTCTATGGCTAGGCGTTGCGCCTCAACACTATTTCGACACAGCGCCCACTGACGCCGGTCTGAATGCCTATCTCGAAGATGGCCGCAGAATGGCTTAATCCTTCCGCGCTGGTCATTCGGTCGTAATCGGCACAGATTCGCCTTTGTTCACGTATCCAAATAGCGTGCTTACAGGTAGGAATGGTCAGCTTTTGACCCCCCCAATGCGCGATGATCTTGGCTGCCGCTTCAGTCCCGACGATCTCGACCAATTGGTCGACTCGGCGTTGTGAACTTTCGGTATTTCGGGTGCCCAATGGCACGGGGAACTCTTGGCCATGCCATGCTGTAATCAATGCTGCTGCGGCTTCCAGGCCAGCAATGCGGATTAATTCAACCGCTGTACCAGGGAATTTCGGGAGGGTCGATAACTCTTGAAGGTTTTCCGGCGTCACTCAAAATCCCTCTCTTGGCGTCCGTCACATTCTCAGGGGGAAGCCAAACGCCACGCAGGGGGAAGCCATTCGGTAGGCTTTGTGCTGCCAGGTGCAAAAGTAGGATTGGGTACTTGTTCGTGCGCTGACTGCGCCGAGCGAATGCTTTTACAAGGTTTGTTAAACGCGTTACAAGCTGCGTTTAATGAGTGGCGAAGGGGATTGCGTCAAGCAGGAGAAAAAAGCGCCTTAGGCGGCTTTCTGCGATGCGGCTGTATGCCCCTCCAAAACGCGCCAATTCGATCTTCGTATAGCAATCTTTGCGACCTACACCGTTTGATAAAAAAACCGCCAGAGAGCGACTCTGGCGGTTTGGCTCTGGTAATCCGCACTGACTATGCCCCTGCCCTCAGTTTCACTCTCGACAGTTCGACCTCTTTATTGATGCTGGTGCGCATGTTATTTATGGCTCGTCTGGTTTTCAGCTTTTCTTTTCGCGCTTCCTTGGTGTAGACGTCCGGCCCAAGGCAAAAATTACCAATGGTCTCGACACAAATGTGTAACCCCCTTGCCTCAATCGTTTCAACCAAGGTTCGCCAATCCGGTTCAAACGACTGATCTTCTTTCGCGATGTTGAACACAGTTTCAGCAGCCTTGGTCAACTCCTCGCAAGAGGTATCGAAGCGGGCAACGATCTGCATTGCATTAAGAATGCGTTCTATGCGTTCAGCTCGCCGGGCCTCTCCGTTGGCCGAACGCCTGAATTGCGATTCTATTTCGTCGAGCGGGTCATTCACGTCGCTGTAGTGGTGCGGCATTGATTCCAGGCAAACGTCGACCAGCACACCTATATCATGCTCTTCCGAGTCGGCCAACCGCTCTCCGTTCTTGAAACGAAATTGCATCAGGCGCAACAACGCCCCGGCGCGTAGCGTTCTATCGGTAAGGTTTTCTCGCGCTTCGCTAAAACTTCTGTAAATCTCTTGCTGAGTGGCCATAACGTATTTCCTTTCTCAAGGTGAAAACTGATTGCGCTGCATAAAATCGGTGTTTGGGTTGCTGGTGCTTGGTTTGGGTGGCTACATTTCAAATTGGTAGCCGAAATCATTGGCAGCGGCACGAAGAACGTGTATGTCAATGGCTATCTTGCGCATCCGCGCAAAGCCGGCAGCGGTGCGCAGAATACGGAGGAGGGGGCGAAGGCTGTTCAAGCGTTCTCGTGCCTTTTGCATGAATGCCCGTTCGCTTCTTCCCTTGATACCCCACGCGGCGAGAATGGCGTCGACATCGTCCTTGCTTGGCCCGATCAAGTGCAGGCGGTAGGCGGCACGGTCTGACAATGCCGCCAATTCCTTATTTTTACCGCCGTGGAGATCGCTGTGCTTTCCATCATTGCCGCAGAGCACAAGAGATATGTTCCGTTGGTTGTAGAACCATGCCAGGCCAGCTATCAGGCGGTTCTCAAGGCGCTGCACTTCATCCACAAAAATTACCGGGCATTGGCGACCGGATGCGCTTTGCAGGCCATCTGCAAGCCTATTGGGTATCTCGCTACGGCCCCATAGCGCGTCATAGTGACCAAAAAAAGCCGTTGTGAGGCTTTGCAGTAGTCGTGGCATGGTGGCCCCTTCTTCAGCCTCAATATAGCAAAGTGCCGCTTCACGACAACCAGTTTCATCCCACACAAAATCTCTGATCGTCGAAGTTTTTCCACTGCCAGGTGCGCCAAATATCGTAACCACCTCAGGCGCTCTTCGGGTTGCCTGCAATGCAGTGAGAATTTTTTTGTAGGTTGGCGTCTGCACCAGGCCGGGCAGCGATTCAGCCAGCTCTTTGTCGACTTGATCGCACCAGGTATCGACCAGAGCCGCCATGCCGTTTATATCGTTTCCCTGTAGCCATGAGCTAACAGCCCTCTCGTCGCTGCCTGTTTCAATCGCTGCCGCCTTGATTGTCAAACCACCTTCGATTGCGGCTTTAAGGCGTTCCCGCAATGCGGTCTCTTCTGGGGTGTTCATGTTTTCTCCTCAGTCATCAAAGTAAGGGGACGGTTTCTTGCTCTCGGCTTCACGCCATGCGCGAAAATCGGCGTCTATTTCAGCCTGCCGTTCGCTCTCGTCTTGCGTTCCTTCGGGGGGTCGCATGAGCAACGAGTCCGCTGATTCCGCTTCGCCGATAGCGGCGATTTCTTGCTTTTCGGGTAGTGGCTGCGGCTCTGCTTTCTTCTGTTTTGGTGCGCTCACTTTGGCTCTCGTCATGCCAACGTGAGCTTCGGCAACGGCCTTGATCGCTTTGCGGTAGCGGGCTTTGTGCTTGCTGTGCTCGCGTACCGCCTCCGTGTCGCCAAACTGCACGGGGCCGATAGGGGCGGCTTCACCATACGGTTCGCCATTGAGCAACACCGATACAGGGCGGCTCAGGTTGTCTGGATCGAACAGCACGGTATAGGTCACATTCGGCAAGCGTTCGGTCGCCAGCTTCTCTGAGCCGTATTTACTGCCCTGCAAAGTGAATTGCCCGTAACGATCCAACTTCACCGCTTCCATGCGTGCCAGGCAAAGCTTCAGTTGTTGGTCGTTCGGTTTTCGATGCAGCAGCTCGGGCGTCGCTTGGAGTTCAGCCCAAACATCGTTCGGCGAACGACTATTCATGCCGTGGCCCCGGTGGCCACGTCCATGGAATCCGTTCACTTCTTCGGCGATCAATTCCTTGATGCGCGCTTCTGGAATCGCCACGGCGGCGGCTTTTTCCTTGTTCGGCGCGGCATTCTCCGGGCGCTGGTCAGGCGATGCACCCTTGTAAGCGCCCTCGAATTCCCGGCGGTTTTCCAGTCCCTGCTTGAAGCCAGCCCAGAATGATTCAATCGGCTTCGCCCAGGCGTGACCGGGTGTAGACCAAATGATCTTTACATTAAGCAGCGTGAACAGACCCCAAACATCGTCATCGCGTTTCTTGAAGCGATTGCGCCGGGTAGCGCCGCCCGTGTTGCACTTGGCGGCGTATTCCATGCCGTTGTCCACGTAGATACTCATTGGCATGGAATCATTGGCGAGCAAGGCATCACGGAAGCAAAGCCGTACCGCGTCAGGGTTCGGATTTTTGACCAGGCGCCAGGCCAATATCTTGCGGGTGCGCAATTCCTGCCAGGCGATCATATGCGGCTGACACACCTCGCCATCCATCCAGCACCAAACGTCCAGGCGGCGGAAATCCGAACACCAAATGCTGTGCATCGGCAGTTTTTCATAGTCCCGGACGATGGGCGGTAAGGCTTCCTGAAGGGATTTGTTACCGTCGCGCAGGTAGGTTTGCACCGGGATTGGAATCGTATTGATACGATCTGCGAACCAGTCGACCGAAGGAATCTTCCATCCCCGCTGCACAGCCTCAGCCTTGTAACGGCGGTACACCACGGAAACGTGCGGTTTTGACTGGATACCCCATTCCGAGACAAACCATTGCCAGGCGTCCGGCTCTAGTTCAATCGCTGGCTTGCCCCCGCAGTATTCAGCCAACAGCAGTACAGCCCAGAGGTCTCGGGGTTGCCCCTCGATGCGTTGCCGATAGCGCCACAGCGTCGCATGAGACGTTTCCACATCGCCGAACTCAGCGCGGATCGCGGCCTCTATCTCGGACTTGATGACCAAGCCGGCTTTCGCGTGGCGATCCCACGCCTGCATACGCAGCAAGGCGCGTTTTGCCTTGTCCTTCTCTTTGTTTGATGCAGGTTCCCAGCGCTTCCAAAGCGCCGCGCTTTGCGCATCGTCGAGAATTGGCACGGGAAGCAACTTGGTACGCGCTGGTGCCCGGCCCGCGATCGCGTCGGCTTGCGCATCGGCAACCGTTTTGGCGTTGAGGCTGCGGATGTAGGATTTTTCTTCCTCTGGCGTGCGCCGGGGGGCGCGCTCCTGAAGATAGCGCGTCTGTGCCTCTGCCGGCAGGCTACCGAAGGGGATACGCCAGACTTCTACACCGTTTTCTGTGACTTTTTGCGCGCCGGGGAAACGGCCGGAAACGGCGTTCTTTTGAACGCTACGAACGGTAATTTCCAAGAGCTTGGAAACATCAATTGCGTTCAGAAACAGCTTTCCGGCCAACAGATCGAGTTCGCACCCCTGAGATTCGATATTGCATTTCAAACCAATGCCGGAAATCTCTACAACCCCATTGTCTATTGGGTTTGAGTTGGGGGGCGAACTCATTTTGAGTGAGTTCGCACCTGGCTCTTCCAGGTGCGAACTTTGAACGCTGTTTTTTTCGCCCACGGTTCGCACCTACTCGCTAAAAACCGGCTCTGCCGACCATTGCGTACCGCGAAACTTCTTTGCAAGGCGAGACGCCGCGCCAGCGGCGGCGGTCGGACAGTCATAACGGGTTGCTCGCTCCTGTTGCCAAGTTGCAACCATTCCGGTTACGGTCAGGCCCGCCGAATAGATGCCGGCCATTGCCCAACCGTCAGCAGCGGTGCAGCGCACCAGGTAGCGTTCAGGCATGATTTCCCTCCTGGTCGACTATCTCTCCATGCTTGATACCAAGCAGTACGGCGGCTTTGTGGCTCTCTCCAATCCGGCCGGTCAGTCGGCCGCTGAGGACGCTACGCGCTACGCTCGGAGCAATTCCGTTGGCGATGGCCCAGCTCCTGATACTGATTCCCTTGTTGGCAAAGTCCGCCGTTACTTCTCCCCTTGTCTTGAGTCGCTTTTCTTTCATATGGCCTCCTGTTACCATTCGAGCGCAAGCGAGATTGCGTGAGCGCGTTTGAACATAGTGAGCGCAAATGAACACACTGTCAACGGGTTTTTAATGTCCATCGGAAAAAGGTTAAAGCAGGAACGCGAACGCCTTGGGATGACCCAGGAGCAATTTGCCAATGCGTGCGGTGTGCGCAGACGCGCTCAGTCAACTTACGAAAATGATGAGCGATCCCCGGATTCCAATTATTTGGAGTCCGCGAGTTCTATCGGTGTGGACGTTGCCTACGTGTTGACTGAAAGAGGCAGGGACCAACTATTACGAGCTTCGCTTAACGAAGAGTTTCGTGACTTCGGTCGTGCTTTTGCGTCTATTTTGGGTATTTCTGAGACTGATATTCTTCAATCAAGCGAGTTGGTAGAGAGCCGCATGAAGGAACATCACGCAGCTCTTGAACGATCAGGTTTGGTCAATTTTGGAAAATGGCGAATAGCTTTAGAGGCTGAATATCTAAAGGTTGCCGCACCTTTAGTGGATAACTCTCCGCTGATACGAGAGCTTGCCGGTAATCAGCTTGACACTGCCGTATTGGCTGGTGTGATTGAGCAAGTTGAGGCGCTTTTGCCAGATGACGTTTCAGTTCCTGCCTCCAAGAAGGCCGGCGTGATTGCGATGCTGTGCCGTGCATCAACCAGCAGCGGCAAGATTGACGAATCTATGGTCAGGGAAGCGGTCAAGCTGGTCTTCGGCTAATTTCGTACCGCGCAATTTTCTTTCGCCGTTGTGTTCGAGAGCGGATAGCGCTCCCCACTTTCCGCTATTGATATGAAACAAACGGCGTAAGGCTCGTGCCTTGTCCGTATTTCACCCTTTTGGCGGATTTTCGATAATTCCGGCGGTCACGTTTCAAACCACCTTTTTTCGGCAGCTTGGAAGCAACGGCCCTCAAACCCTTGCCGTTGCTCGTTTCTCGTCCAACTATCCGCACGAGTCCGCCCAAGCCTCGCCTTATCCCGGTATTTCAAACCAATTGCCCCCCTTCAACTTCCAGCTTGCCGACACCTCCTACAGCGCTTCCTCGAAAGAATGACAAGAAGGTGGTGTGTACTTGCCGCCCCGACCCGCCACGAAGAAGGCGATGTGGCTCTGGATGAGCCGCTGAACCGGGCGGCGGTGATTGCCGAGATGCAGGCTTTGCTGGATCGGGTTGCGCTGGCCGTGCCCGAATCCGGTATCCCGGTTGCGACAAATCGACCCGCTTCGGGTTAGCGCACACTGTTGTGCCTGACGGCCATATCGACACGTCGCCGGAAACCTGTTGCAAGCCATTTCACGAACTACCGGCTGGCGCCGTGCGGTGTAAACTGCTGCTTTCGCGCTCGCCGGTTTCCTCCGGCCGCGACCCCCGACCCGAACAAACGCACCTCCAGCGGAGAACCGACATGCCGACCCAGAAGCCCCACCCCCCGCGTATTTGCCGTCGCGCGCCGAGACCGCTTCATGCCGGAGGAGGGCCGGCGCTGCTGGCCGTGCTTCTGGTTCTCGCCGGCTGCGGTTCCGATGCGCCGGGCGGGCAGGGAGGGCCGGGGGTGAGCATGCCGCCGCCCGAGGTCGATGTCATGCTGGCCGGAACCGGCGGCGCAACGCTGACGCAGGATCTGCCGGGCCGCTTGCAGGCCGTGCGTTCGGCCCAAGTCAGGGCGCGCGTCGAAGGGGTGGTCGAAAAACGTTTGTTTTCTGAAGGTTCCGACGTTATCGCCGGGACGCCGCTGTTCCAGATCGATGCGCGCACCTACAGGGCGGCTGCCGAATCGGCGCGCGCCGACCTGTCGCTGGCGCGGGTCACAGTCGAGCGTTACCGGCCGTTGCTCGACGTGAAGGCGGTGAGCCAGCAGGAATTCGATGTCGCTGCCGCACGGCAAAAACAGGCCGAAGCGGCGCTCGCCAAAGCCGAGCTCGATCTGGAAAACGCCAAC
This sequence comes from Betaproteobacteria bacterium, assembly GCA_016208425.1. Taxonomy (GTDB): domain Bacteria; phylum Pseudomonadota; class Gammaproteobacteria; order Burkholderiales; family Rhodocyclaceae; genus JACQYA01. The sequence continues at coordinate 11,936 of JACQYA010000042.1, read as the reverse complement.
GTCCTCGCCCCGATCTCCGGCCGCATCGGTCGCGCGCTGGTCACGGAAGGCGCGCTGGTCGGCAAGGGCGAGGCGACGCAACTGGCCTTGATCGAGCAACTCGACCCGATTTACGCCAACTTCACGCAGAGCGGTTCCGAGCTGCTGCGGCTCAAAAGCGCTTTCCAGTCGGGCAGAATGCGCGCGGCCGGCGACACCGGCGCCGCACTGGTACTGGTGCTGGAAGACGGCAGCAACTATGTGCAAAAAGGCAGGCTGACCTTTTCCGACCTGGCGATAGACCCGAACACCGGTGCCGTCACGCTGCGCGCCGAATTCCCCAATCCCAGGCGCGAGCTGCTGCCCGGCATGTTCGTCCGCATCCGTTTCCCGCAGGCGACGATGGACAATGTGATCCGTTTGCCGCAGCGCGCGGTGCAGATGGGGCCGCTCGGACACACCGTTATGGTGGTCGGCGACGACGGCAAGGTCGCGGTGCGGCCGGTCAAGACGGGCGGCATGAGCGGCGCCGACTGGATCGTCGCCGACGGCTTGAAGGTCGGCGAGCGGGTCATCGTCAACGGTTTGCAGAAGGCCAAACCCGGCTCGGTCGTCAAACCGGTTCCCGCGAGCGTCGCGCCCGCGCCCGCCGCTCCCGCAAACCCAACAACTGCGGCCGCCGACAAGAAGGCGGGCTGACCGATGCTCGCCAAATTCTTTATCGACCGGCCGGTGTTCGCTTGGGTGATCGCGCTGGTGATCCTGCTCGCCGGCTCGCTGGCGCTAAAAAAGCTGCCCGTCTCGCAATATCCGCCGGTCGCGCAGCCGTCCATCGCCTTCAACATCACCTACCCCGGCGCCTCCGCCGAGGTGATCGAAGAGACCGTCACAGCGCTCATCGAGCAGGAGATGAACGGCATCGAGCGCCTGCTCTACATGGAGGCCGCATCGGAACTCGGCGTCGGTTCGCTGACCCTGACCTTCGAGGCCGGCACCAACGTCGACGTCGCCTCGGTCGAAGCGCAGAACCGCTACAAGCGCGTCGAGGCGCGCCTGCCCGACGACGTGCGCCGCCTCGGCGTGCCGGTGACCAAGCCGCAGCGCAACTATCTGCTCTTCGTCAGCCTCTATTCGCCGAACGACAGCCAGACAGCGGTGGCTCTCGGCAGCTACGCGGCGGCCGGCGTGCTCGACCAGATCCGCCGCGTCAAGGGCGTCGGCGAAGCGATTCTGTTCGGCACCGAATACTCGATGCGCATCTGGCTGAACCCGGCCAAGCTGCACGGCTACAACATTGCGCCGAGCGACGTAGCGAGCGCCATCCGGGCGCAGAACGTCCAGCTCGCCACCGGCGAGCTGGGGCAAAACCCGGCGTCTCCGGGCCAGCAGTTGAACGCCGTGATTCTCGCGCGCAGCCGCCTGACGACGCCGGAAGAATTCGGCAACATCCTGGTCAAGACGCAGCCCGACGGTTCGACGGTCAAGGTCAAGGACATCGCCCGCGTCGAGCTTGGCGCGCAGAACTACGACATCTTCGCCCGCCTCGACGGCAAGCCGACGGCGGCGATGGCCGTGCGCGTCGCGCCCGACGGCAACGCGCTGGAAGTCGCCCGCGCGGTCAAGGCGCGGATGAAGGAGCTGGAACGCTATTTCCCCGAAGGCATCGCCTGGGACATCCCCTACGACACCAGCCGCTTCGTCGACATTTCGATCACCGAAGTCGTCGTGACCTTGCTCGAAGCGATGGCGCTGGTCTTCCTGGTGATGTACCTCTTCCTCGGCAACCTGCGCGCCACGCTGATTCCCGCCGTGGTCGTGCCGGTCGCGCTGATCGGCGCGATGACCGGGCTTTACCTGCTCGGCTATTCGATCAACGTGCTGACCCTGTTCGCCATGGTGCTGGCGATCGGCATCGTCGTGGACGACGCCATCGTCGTCGTCGAGAACGTCGAACGGATCATGAGCGAGGAAGGTCTGGCTCCGCGCGAAGCGACGCGCAAGGCGATGGATCAGATCATCGGCGCGATCGTCGGCATTACGCTGGTGCTTTGCGCGGTGTTCGTGCCGATGGCCTTTTTCGGCGGTTCGGTCGGCGCCATCTACCGCCAGTTCGCGGTGACACTGGTGCTGACCATGTTCTTCTCGGCGCTGATGGCGTTGACGCTGACGCCGGCGATGTGCGCGTCGCTGCTCAAGCCGATGGCGGCTGGCCACGTCATGCCGGAGACGGGATTCCTCGGCTGGTTCAACCGCTCCTTCGCGCGCACCAGCGAACGCTACCGCGCCGCCGTCGCCCGTATCCTCGGTCGCACCGGGCGCTGGCTGCTGGTTTACGTCGCCATCATCGGCGCGGTCGGTTTGCTGTTTACCCGCCTGCCCGGCAGTTTTCTGCCGGACGAGGATCAGGGCTACTTCATCACCATGATGCAGTTGCCGCCTGGCGCGACGCGCGAGCGCACGCAGGAGGTGCTGTCGGAGGTCGAACGGTTCTACCTCAAGCAGCCGGAAGTCGCGCATGTGATCGGCGTGCTCGGTTTCTCCTTCTTCGGGCGCGGCCAGAACGCGGCGCTCGCTTTCGTCCGGCTGAAAGACTGGAACGAGCGCAAGGCGCCCGAAAATTCCGTGCAATCCATCGTGCAACGCGGCAACCGCGCCATGTCCTCCGTCAAACAGGCTTTCGTGCTGGCGGTGAATGTGCCGCCGATCCCCGAACTGGGCGCCATTGGCGGCTTCGACTTCCGCTTGCAGGATCGTTCCGGTCAGGGCCGCGAGAAGCTGATGGAGGCGCGCAACCTGTTGCTCGGCATGGCCGCGCAGAACAAGGCGCTGGCCAACGTCCGCCCGGAAGGCCAGGAACCGGCGCCGCAGATCGCGCTCGACATCGACCGCGCCAAGGCGCGTGCCCTTTCGGTCGATCTCGCCAGCCTCAACGACACGCTGCAAGCCACGCTCGGCGTCGCCTACGTCAACGACTTCGTGCGCCAGGGCCGCATCCTGCGCGTGCAGATGCAGGCCGACGCCGATCTGCGCAAAACGCCGGAAGACATCCTGCGCCTGCCGGTGCGCAACACGCGCGGCGAAATGGTGCAACTCGGGGAAATCGCCAAGCCGCGCTGGCAGGTCGGCTTGCCCAAGGTCGACCGCTATAACGGCTTGCCGTCGGTGAAAATTTCCGGCAGCGCGGCGCCCGGCAAGAGCACCGGCGAGGCGATGGCGGCGATGGAGGAAATGGCGACCAGGCTGCCGGCGGGCTTCGGCTTCGAGTGGTCGAGCACATCGCTGGAAGAAAAGGTTTCCGGCGACCAGGCGCCCTTCCTCTTCGCGCTCTCGCTGATTGTCGTCTTCCTCGCGCTGGCGGCGCTCTACGAGAGCTGGTCGATCCCCTTCGCCGTCCTCCTCGTCGTGCCGCTCGGCATCTTCGGCGCGGTGCTCGCGGTACTGCTGCGCGGGCTGCCGAACGATGTCTACTTCAAGGTCGGCCTGATCGCCATCATCGGCCTGTCGTCGAAAAACGCCATTCTGATTATCGAGTTCGCCCGCGAACTGAACGAGCGCGGCATGAGCGTCATCGACGCCACGCTGGAAGCCTGCCGGCTGCGTTTCCGGCCCATTTTGATGACATCCATCGCCTTCATCCTTGGCGTGCTGCCGCTCGCCATCTCCAGCGGCGCCGGCGCGCAAAGCCGGCACGCGATCGGCACCGGCGTGATGGGCGGCATGATCGGCGCGACCGTGCTGGCGGTCTTCCTGGTGCCGGTGTTTTTCGTCGTCGTGCGACGTTTTTTTCCCGGCCATGCGCGGCATCGCGCCGGGTCGAACCCACCAACCCGGCATGGGCAGAACCATGAATAAACCGAAGATCGTCGCCGGCGCGCTGCTTTCCCTGCTGCTCGCCGGCTGTTCGCTGGCGCCCGACTACCGGCGCCCGGATACGCCGGTGGCCGAGCAGTGGCCGCAGCCGGCCAAGGCGGGGTCTGAGAATGCAAAAAGCGTCTCCTGGCAGCGCTATTTCTCCGATCCGCACTTGCGGGCGCTGATCGCGGCGGCGCTGGAACACAACCGCGACCTGCGCGTCGCGGTCGGCCGCGTCGAGGAAGCGCGCGGCCTGGCCGGCATCGCCCGCGCCGACCGCTGGCCGAGTATCAGCGCCAGCGTCGGGCGCACCGCCGCGCTGACCCCGGCCGGCGTCTCGCAAAGCGGCAAGGAACTGGAAATCAGCTATTACACTGGCGGCCTCAACCTGCTTTCGTTCGAGATCGATTTCTGGGGACGCGCGAAAAACCTTTCGGATGCCGCGCTCGCCGCTTATCTGGCGAGCGATGCCGCGCGCCGCGCTTTCCGCCTGTCGCTGATCGGCGAGGTGGCGGGCGCCTATTTCGGCGAGCGGGAGCTGGAGGAACGTCTGGCGCTGGCCGAAAAGACGCTGCGCTCGCGCGAAGAAACCCGCCGGTTCATCGCCTTGCGCCGCGAGGTGGGTCTGGCCGGGGATCTGGATGACTTGCAAGCCGACGGCGCCTGCGAGACCGCGCGCGCCGACGCGGCCAGCCTGGAACGCCAGCACGCCGCCGCGCGGACCGCGCTGCAACTGCTGGTCGGCACACAAACGCGGGATCTGCCCGGCTCGCGCCCGCTGGCCGAGCAGGGCGACATCACCGGCCGGAGCGCCGCGCTATCCCCCGGATTGCCCTCGGACGTGCTGCTCGCCCGCCCCGACGTGCAAGCCGCCGAACAGGCTCTGATTGCGGCCAACGCCAATATCGGCGCGGCGCGCGCCGCCTTTTTCCCGAAGCTGTCGCTGGTCGGCATGCTCGGTTCGGCCAGCCCGGCGCTGTCCGGGCTGTTCAAGGCCGGCAGCGGCGCCTGGACTTTTGCTCCCTCGCTGTCGCTACCGCTGTTCGACGCCGGCCGCAACAGCGCCAACCAGGATGTCGCCGAAGCGCGCAAGATGATCGCCGTCGCGCAATACGAAAAGACCCTCCAGACCGCATTCAAGGAAGTTGCCGACCTGCTCGCTGCGCGGGAAACGCTCGGCGCCCAACTGGCGGCGCAGGAACGTGTACAGCAGGCGCAGGAGCAACGTTTGAAACTCACCGGGGCGCGCTACAAGGCAGGGATCGCCAACCACCTGGAACTGCTCGACGCGCAGCGCGACGCCTTTGCCGCCGAGCAGGCGGCGCTGCAAGTGCGGCGCCTACAACTGGCGGCCGCCGCCCAGCTCTACAAAGCGCTGGGCGGCGGGGACGAGTGACGGGCAGCGGTATCGCGCCATGCCACACCGTATCCCGAACGTCCCCGAACGCGGCATGCTCGACGCCTACGAGGCGCTGCTCGCCGCGCGCGGTTTTACGGCGGATGTCGCGCAGCGGGCGGCTGCCGAACGTTTGCAACTTCTGACCACGGAACTGCTCGCCTTCAAGATCGCCCGGCAAGGCGTTTTGCGCCGCATGTTCTCTCTTTACGAGCTGCCGCGCGGCGTCTATTTCTGGGGCGGCGCCGGGCGCGGCAAGAGCTTTTTGATGGACTGTTTTTTCGGCGCCGTGCCCTACCGCCGCAAGCGGCGCGTCCATTTCCACGCCTTCATGCGCGACGTGCATCGCCGGTTGGGCGAACTGAAGGGCGAGGACGATCCCTTGCTGAAAGTCGCCGACCGCCTCGCCGCGGACGTGCGCCTGCTATGCTTCGACGAGTTCCACGTCTCCGACATCGCCGACGCGATGATACTCGGCCGCTTGCTCGAAGCGCTGCTCGCGCGCGGCGTCGTCTTTGTGATGACCTCGAACTACCCACCCGACAAGCTCTACCCGGACGGCCTGCAGCGCGAAAACTTCCTGCCGGCCATCGCGCTCATCCGGCGCCAGATCGATGTGTTGCAGATCGACGCCGGCGTGGACTATCGCTTGCGCACGCTGGAGCGGGTCGAGGTCTTCCACCATCCCGGCGATGCCGCCGCCGAACGGAAGATGGGCGAGGTTTTTGCCGCCATCGCCAACGGCGAGGGAAACCGGGGCGGCAGCGTGGGCATTCTCGGCCGCGAGATCCCGACGCTGCGTCGCGCCGACGAAGCGATCTGGTTCGATTTCAGGACGCTGTGCGGCGGCCCGCGCTCGCAAAACGACTATCTGGAGCTGGCGCGCGCCTACTGCACGGTACTCGTTTCGGGCATCCCGAAAATGTCGGCGAGCATGGCGTCCGAAGCGCGGCGTTTTACTTGGCTGATCGATATTTTCTACGACCACAAGGTCAAGTTGATCGCCACCGCCGATTGCGCGCCCGAGCAGCTCTACACGGAAGGCACGCAAACCGGCGAGTTTGCGCGAACCGTCAGCCGGCTCGCCGAAATGCGCTCGCACGAGTATCTCGCGTTGCCGCACCTGGGTTGAACCGACGGCCGCAAGAAAGGGTTCGCGCGCGGGAACCGAATTCCGTTTCCCGAGCCTAACGCCCTCCAATTCTGGAATTTGGGGGGATGTTGCCATGAATGCACTACGCCGTTTGAGCGCTTGCGCCGCCGCTTTCGTATTTCTTGGGGCTTTTGCCCACGCCTCCGACGATCACGGAGACCCCGTCGCCGCAACGCCCTATTTTCCCGGCAAGACATTGACCCAGTCCGTGCAGGCCGGATTCACGCCGGACAGTGCTCTTGCCGTGCTCAAAGCCGGCAATGCGCGCTTCGTTTCGGGCAAGACCTTGCGCCGTCACCACAAGTCCGCAATCGGCAAAACCGCGCTGGGCCAGTATCCCTACGCCAGCGTGCTCGGCTGCATCGACTCGCGCGCGGCGCCGGAACTGGTATTCGACCAAGGCATAGGCGACCTGTTTACCGCCCGCGTCGCCGGCAACGTGGTCAACGAGGACATTCTCGGCAGCCTCGAATACGCCTCCAAGGCCGCCGGATCGCGCCTGGTCGTGGTGCTCGGCCATACCGGTTGCGGCGCCGTCAAAGGCGCTTGCGACGGCGCGCAAATGGGCAACCTGACGATGTTGCTCGACAAGATCAAACCCTCGGTCAATGCCGCGTCGACACCCGGTGAGCATAACTCCAAGAATCACGCTTTCGTCGACGAAGTCACCGAACTCAACGTCAAGGATGTCATCAAGAATATCCGCGAGAAAAGCGCCATCCTGAAAGAGCTTGAGGATCAGGGAAAAATCAAGATCGTCGGCGCGCTGTACGACACCAGCAACGGCCGGGTGCTCTGGTACTGAGAATCGTGCCGCCGGTTCGGCGGTTTGCGCACAGCCAGATCGCCGAACCGCCCCGCTCGCCGCAGGGCGTTGCCTCGCCCGGTAGCGGGTGGGGGCGTATATTCCCCGGTAAATGAACAACCCCGCAGCAAGCTGCGGGGAATCCGACCCGAAGAGATTGGAGATAGGCGGCGATTTTTCCAGTTTGCTCGAAAACCGTCGGGGTCTCCTGTTTTACCGAACGGATCGACTGGACATATTGCGATTCGGTGCGGATACTGCAATTGCTTCAGGCGCAAGCGATTACGAACTTGAACTCTGCATTCCAGCGCACCCTAGTCACTCCAGACCAGAAGAAAAGCGGAGCATTCTTCAGCCAGCTTTTTGGCTGGACGCGCAAGGAAGTAGATGCCGGGAAATTCGGTACCTACACCCTGTTCCAGAAGGAAGGCCAAGATGTTGCCGGAATGATGAACCCAACACCGGAGACACCAAGCAATGAGCCATTCTGGCATTCCTATATTGCTGTGGAAAACGTCGATGAATGCGCGAAGCGGGCGCCCTTACTTGGTGGAACTGTTCTAGCACTCCCTCACGAGGTTCCCGGCGTTGGCCGGGTTTGCATTGTGGCTGACCCTACCGGTGCCATTGCGCACTTGATGCAGCCGGTCAAACTGTGATGTATCACCCCGGGGCAACCCTGTTTTCGATCACCGGTTGACGCACGCGCGCACCGTATTTTCTCCCCTGCGGCCACAAGGGGTAGAGGTGCCGACGACCGGGTGCGGCGTGCCTTCCTCGTCCATCTGCGCGGCGAGCGTGTCCCAGGCTACCAGCCCCTTGCGATCCAGCGTCAGACGCAGCATCCAGCCACGCTTCGCCGCCGGCAGCTCGAAACCGTCGAAAACGAAGTTACCCAGACTGTAGACGATCAGTTTGCCCCGGTACATCTCTGCGCCCTGCGTCACGTGCGGGTGGCCGCCGACCACAACATCGGCGCCGGCGTCGATCATCGCCCGCGCCAGTTGCCGCTGGCGCGGGCCGGGTTCCGGTTCGCGCTCCCAGCCCCAGTGCATGAAGGGGATCACCAGGTCGGCGCCGGCCGCGCGCGCGGCGCGGATGTCCGCCACGACCTGGCTGTCTTCGCTCCACGCCACCCCCGGCCGTTCGGCACCGGCCTCGAAGGCGCGCGGCTTGAACTCGTTGTAGCCGAGCACGGCGATGCGCAGCCCTTTGCGCGCTATCCACAGAGGGGCATGCGCCGACGCCAGATCGCGCCCGCCGCCGAAAGCCGGGATGCCGGCGCGCTCAAGATGCTCCAGCGTCTCCAGAAACGCCGCGCCGCCGTAATCGCCCGAATGGTTGTTGGCCACCGACAGCGCGTCGAAACGCCCCTTGAGCAACGGAACGACGCGCGGATGCGCGCGGAAGGAAAATATTTTGCTGTCCAGCGGTTTCCCGGCGCTGGCAACAGGGCATTCCAGGTTGCCTATCGTGAAGTCGGCATCGCGCAAATGCGCGGCAAACGGCGCCAAGGGATCGCGCCCGGAAGCGATGACCTGCCCCGGCCCGTCGTCGAGCATCACATCGCCGACAAAGATCAGGCGCACCGGGTCGGCGCGCACGACCCATGCCACGCAACAGGCCAGCAAAGCGAACAGAACCCGTTTCATCGCGCCGCCTCCGCAGATGGCTTGGCGCCGCGCGCCAAGCCGCACCAGTACTGCAACTCGCCGTCGCGCGTCGGTTCATAGACGTGGTGCAGGCCGGTAAAACCGTGGCGCGCGGCGGCAGAAGGCGGCGGCGGATAAGGGTAAGTCGCTTGGTGTACGGGCACCAACCCCTCGTCGCGATCCGCGTAGGTGTAGACCTTGACCGACGCCAGATCGGCCGGCCACTTTTGAAATACCACGCGAAAGTGAAAGTAAGAGCCGACCTCGACGCTCTTCACGCGATACGGCGAAGCGACGGGCGGGGCGACGAGCTGCCGGGTTTCGCCGCCGTAGGTGTAATGGCAAACCACCTGTTCGGCCCCTGCGGCAGACGCCGCCAGAAAAGCCAGCACGCACAGGCCGGCGCGTCGGGCTAGACCGGCGCCCACCATCGGTATTCGCCCCGTTTGCTCTGCCGCCCCACAAAAAATATCGCCCGAGGTTTGGATGCCATGATCCGCGACCAAGCGGTTCAGGCCGCCGCCAGCGCCTGCTCCAGATCGGCGATCAGATCGTCGATATGCTCGATGCCGACCGACAGACGGATCATGTCTTCCGAAACCCCGGCTTTCAGCATCTCGTCCGAATCGAGCTGGCGGTGCGTGGTCGACGCCGGGTGGCAGGCCAGCGACTTGCAGTCGCCGATATTGACCAGGCGGGTGAACAGTTGCAGCGCGTCCTGGAAACGGCCGCCGGCTTCCGAGCCGCTGCCGCTGCTGCCCTTGACGCCAAACGTCAGAATCCCCGACGCCTTGCCGCCCATATACTTTTGCACCAGCGCGTGATCCCGGTGGCCGGGCAGCCCGGCGTAGTTCACCCACGAAACCTTGGCGTGGCCTTGCAGGAATGCGGCGACCTTCAGCGCGTTCTCGCAGATGCGATCCATGCGCAAAGGCAAGGTTTCCAGCCCTTGCAGGATCAGGAAGGCGTTGAACGGCGAAAGCGCGGCGCCCATGTTGCGCAACGGCACGACGCGCGCGCGGCCGATATAGGCGGCCGGCCCGAGCGCTTCGGTGTACACCACGCCGTGGTAGGAAACGTCCGGCTCGTTCAGGCGTTTGAACCTGGCCTTGTGCTCGGCCCACGGGAAGCGGCCGCTATCGACGATCATGCCGCCGATCGAATTGCCGTGCCCGCCGATATACTTGGTCAGCGCGTGCACGACAATGTCGGCGCCGTGCTCGAAAGGCCGGCACAGGTAGGGCGACGGCACGGTGTTGTCCACAATCAGCGGCACGCCGTGGCGGTGCGCGATTTCGGCGAGCGTCTCGAAGCCGGTAATGTTGCCGAGCGGGTTGCCGACCGACTCGCAATATATCGCCTTCGTCCGTTCGTCGATCAGTTCCTCGAATGCCGCCGGCTCGCGGTAGTCGGCAAAACGCACGGCGATGCCGTACTGCGGCAGCGTGTGCGCGAAGAGGTTGTACGTCCCGCCGTACAGCGTGGACGCCGAAACGATGTTGTCGCCGGCCTCGGCGATGGTCTGGATCGCGTAGGTGATCGCCGCCATCCCGGACGCCACGGCCAGACCGGCAATGCCGCCCTCCATCGCCGCCACGCGCTTTTCCAGCACGTCCTGCGTCGGATTCATGATCCGCGTGTAGATGTTGCCCGCCACCTTCAGGTCGAACAGATCGGCGCCGTGCTGCGTGCTGTCGAAGGAATACGAAGTCGTCTGGTAAATCGGCACGGCGACCGCCTTGGTCGTCGGCTCCGGGCTGTAGCCGGCGTGTACGGCGAGGGTTTCCAGTTTCATGGGGGCTCCTTGGGCGGCGTTGTGGGGGCGGACGGAAAGAGGGATTCTAGCAGTGTTCGGGAAAAGGAATACGGCGCCGGGCCGGTTGGACATGTGCCGTGCCGGTGGGTATGCTTCGCTGCTCCAAGATCGTGTCGAGAACACGGTAAATCGGCGAAACACGGGGGAAAACGGCGCACCGTTTTCCGTTTGACCAATGACCAATATATCGACGGGAAAAAGAAATGATCAAGGTATCCGCAGAAGACCTCGGGGTCATCGTTTCCAAGATTGGCGACGCGCTGATGCTGCATGAAAAATGGAAAGAGAATTTCCAGCGCACGCTCGCTTGCAAGCTGCAGCCGCCGGAGGCGGATCTGAGCGAGAGCGCGCACGAGCAGTGCGCCTTCGGGCACTGGCTTTACAGCAAAGGCAACGCGCATTTGCTGTCGCTCCCCGCCTTCAAAACCATCGAGGCCATGCATCGGGAAATGCACGTCAAAGTCCGCAATCTGTACGAAAAGCGGCTTACGGGTCATATAACCGCCGTCGAGGACTACGACACCTACCTGGAAGCCGCCACGGCTTTCCGCGCCGCGCTGCTCAACCTGAAGGAGCGCGTGGCCTTTACGCTGCACAATATCGACCCGCTAACGGGCGCATACAACCAGAGCCAACTGCTGCCGGAGTTGCGGGAAGAGCAGCAACGACAAAAGGAAACCGGCGGTGCCTACAGCCTGTTTCTCATCGATCTGGATCTCAGGGACATCAACAAACACCTGGGGCGAAGTGCCGGCGACAAGGTCTTGCAGGCGGCCATTGCCAGCGTGCGGCAAGCGCTGAGCGCCAAAGACCGGATTTACCGTCTGGAAGGGGCGGAGTTCGTCATCTGTCTGCCCGGAAAGAACGCCGCAGACACCGAACAGTTGAAGGAACTGCTATTGGCAAAAATCGGTGGAGCGGTTTCCGCGATAACGGCGAAGAATGAGCCGACCTTCAAAATCAATTACAGCATCATCGAACTCGAACCCGGCGCCTACCTGGAAGAACTGCTGGACAAAGCGGTGCGGCTCAGCTACACGATCAATTTATAATCTTTTCATCATACAGACAACCCCGTGGGAGCCGACGATGATCCGGCCTTTCAGGCCGCGCGTGCCGCCATAGAAACGCGGCTGCAAAGCTCCATCGCTGCCACGATTTTTGACCGGAGTCGGATACACTTCGGTCAAACCTTCAAGTGTTTTATCTCCGATGACCCGGCTGGCGGGCGCAAACAAAAAAACGCCCCGAGAAGCGTTTTTGGTGGTCTGGCGGAGAGGGTG
>JACQYA010000041.1 GCA_016208425.1 Betaproteobacteria bacterium | reverse complement strand
CTGCCCACCGTTCTCTTTCCGGCGCCGGACAAATTCACCGGCCCGGCTGTAGCTACCGTCAAAACCGGCGGCTTGGAGTTCCCCGAACAATTTCAGAGCGGTACGCCGGCCGCGCTTCGGGCGACGGACATCGGTTTCCAGTGCCTTGGCCAGTTGCGCCGCAAACGGCGCAATCTTGGTCTGTGCGGCAGCGCGCCGGCGATATGCCGACTCCGCCCCCTCCGCCGTCTTCAGCCAACCCCTCACGGTCTTGCGCGCCAGCCCCGTGCGCCACGGGCGCACAACTTCCGCTCAAAACAGGATGGCCGACACTTCCTGGTGGCGCTGTTTGACCATTTCGTCCAGCAGGCGGAAGACCTGATCGCTCGCCGCCTCGGCCGTTCGGGCATGCGCCAGTATGGTGGCGCGCAACGCTTCGTCGCGCTCGCACGACCCTTTGGCCAACGCCATCACGGCGCGGAAATTTTCATGGACGACGCGGTGCGGCCCGGCGATTTCCTTGTACGCGCTCAAACCGGAATAAACGGCATCATCCGCTTTGGCGTAATACCAGAGCCCGAAGCGACAATTGTGGTCGTCGACCTTGACGACGTTTGCCGCCTCTTCCGACAGGTGTTCGTTGATGGCGCTCACGTATCCGTTTTGCTTGTAGTAGAGCAGGTCGACCTTGGCCAGTAACACGAAGCTCACGTCGCGGACGTAGGCAATCTGCTCCTTGGCGTGTCTCGCCGTGCCCGCCATCGCAAGAAAGCGCTGGACGACGCCGGAAGCCCGCCGCACGGAGTCGTCCGCCATCTCGTGCATGGCCGTCGCGCCCTGCGCCATGTGCGCGGCGTCGTGCCGCAGCCTCTCCATCACGGCGGATATTTCGGTCGAAGATCTCTTGCTGTTCTCGGCCAGCTTGCGCACCTCGTCGGCGACGACGGCGAAGCCGCGCCCGGATTCTCCGGCGCGCGCCGCTTCGATGGCGGCGTTGAGCGCCAGCAGGTTGGTCTGGTCGGCGATATCGGAAATGACGCCCACCGAGCGGCTGACCTTCTCCGCGAGCAGGTTCAGGTCTTGCACGCCGACATTGGTCTGCTCGATGCGGGCGCCGATCGACCGCAAGGCGTCGACGACGGCGACCACCTGATCCTGGCTCGCTTCGGAATCGGTGACGTTCTGCTGCGACAGGCGTTCGAGCTCCTCCGTCGCATCGGTGATCCCGCGCATGTCTTCCTGCGCCATTTTCAGGTTCTCGATCAGGTTGACCGTATTCAGTTCGCCGAGCTGGGAAGACAGCGCGTTGTGCTGCTCTAGCCGGGCATTTTTTTCGAGCACGGCGAGCGACTGGTTGGCGCGCTCCAACGACTCGCGAAACACGCCGTGCAAGCCCGCGAATTGTGCCTTGCGGAAAAACTTGCCGGCGCTCGCCGCGCCCAGCGCCGTTTGCTGTTCGCGAAAACAGGCTTCGAGCTGATCGAGCATATCGTTGATCCCCCAGCAAAGACGCCCGATTTCGTCCACCTGATGGATATTCGCGACGCGGCTGCCCACGCGCCCCCCCGCCACCTCCGCAACCACTCGCTGCAATTTCGCGAGCAAGGCGGCATCTTGTCGCCAACGCAAATGAAACGCAAAGCCGGTCACGGTTCCGGCAAGCAACAAAATCGCCGGGAGCCAATCGAAGCCGTGCCGCACCCATTCCGAAACCAGTGCGATCGCAAGGAGCGCGCAATAGAACGCGGCGAGAAACGTTCCCCTAGACTGAAAGGATAAATTCTTCATAGCTCAAACCCTTGTCGGCGAGAATGTCGCCCAACAGTGCGAGCGAAGCGTCGCAGGCGTCGCGCGGTCCGGCGCGCTCCTCTTCGGCCAGCATCGTCCGGTATACGCCGGCTAGCACCCCGACCGCGGAGCGTCTTGGCGCACGCCGCACCGACAAGTAGCCAGAAACTCGTCCCCCGGCGTCGTAGGAGGGCGTTATGTTGGCAAAAACCCAATAGAAACTGCCGTCCCTGGCCATGTTCTTGACGTAGGCAAAGCACTCCCGCTCGGCCGCCAGGGTATCCCACAGCAACTTGAATACGCCGCGCGGCATGTCGGGGTGGCGGATCAGATTGTGCGGCGCGCCCAGCAACTCCTTTTCGGAAAAGCCGGAGAACTCGATAAAAATCCGGTTGCCGTAAGTAATCCGCCCCTTGAGGTCGGTTTGGGAGACGATGAAATCGTCTTCACGCATCACCTTTTCGCGGTCGCTCGGCTGAACTTTGTACTTCATGCCCCATCCTCCGCCACAAAACGCTGTAGCAGTTTAACGGCAAACTATGACTTAGGTCATAGCGGCCGCAGGATAAGGCGGGGGGCGAAGCGCATCGTCTGGCGTAGCTCCGCTCGTAAAGCGAGAGGGGTTCCTGGCCGCCCTACTCGAACTCGACGATCACCTGATCCACCGAGAGGCTTTCCCCGGCCACAGCAACGACCTTCTTCACCTTGCAGTCGCGCTCGGCCTTGAGGATGTTCTCCATTTTCATCGCCTCGATCACCGCCAGCTTTTCCCCGGCGCTCACCTGTTGCCCCGGATGTACCGAAACCTCGCGCAACAGGCCGGGCATCGGCGAGAGAAGATATTTTGAAAGATCGGGCGGCGCCTTTACCGGCATTCGCGCCAACAGAAGGGCGGCCGCTTCGGTCATCACCATCGCCTCGATCTGTTTGCCGAAGTGGCCGACCCGATACTTCAGTCCAATCCGCTCCAGTTGCATGCAGATCGGGACGCCATTGCAGGCGCCGCGAAAAACAGGCTCGGCGAACTTCCAGTCGGACACCAGATCGTAACGGTCTGCGCCATGCGTTACCGAATAACCGCCCGGGATCGCCATTTCCGCGACCGGGTACTGGGTTTCCCCGGCCACCACCACCCACCGGTTACCGACCTTGCGTTCGTGCCCCGGCATCTGGTCGCCGATCTTCACCGCCCAGTCGATGTAACGACGGCGGGCGAAAGCGGCGACGGCGGCGAGCAGGCCGGGATCGTCGTGCGGCACATCGGCGGCGACAAAGCCGTTGGGGTACTCCTCGGCGATAAAGGCCGTCGTGAAGATTCCCGACATGAAACGCGGATGCTGCATCAGCGCCGCCTGGAAGGGAATATTCGAGCCGACGCCGCGAATCACGAAAGCGTTGAGCGCATCGCGCATGCGGAGGATGGCCTGATCGCGCGTCGCCCCGTGGCAAATCAGCTTGGCGATCATCGAGTCGTAATACATCGAAATCTCGCAGCCTTCGTACACGCCGGTATCGACCCGCACCTGCCCTTCGATTGCCTCGGGCGGCCGATATTTCACCAGCCGGCCAATCGACGGCAGGAAGCTGCGGAAGGGGTCTTCCGCGTTGATCCGGCATTCGACGGCCCAGCCGTTGGGCTTGATGTCGGCCTGCGCGAAGGGTAGTTTTTCACCCGCCGCGACGCGGATCATCAGTTCGACCAGATCGACCCCGGTTATCATTTCGGTTACCGGATGCTCGACCTGCAAGCGGGTGTTCATTTCCAGGAAGTAGAAGGACTTGTCGGAACCGACCACGAACTCGACGGTGCCGGCGCTCTGGTAGTTCACCGCCCTGGCCAGCGCTACCGCCTGTTCGCCCATCGCCTTGCGGATCGTGTCGTCGATGAAGGGCGACGGCGCTTCTTCGATCACCTTTTGGTGGCGACGCTGAATCGAACATTCGCGTTCGAGCAGGTAGACGGTATTTCCGTGCGCATCGGCGATGATCTGGATCTCGATGTGGTGCGGGCCTTCGACGAATTTCTCGATGAACACGCGGTCGTCGCCGAAGCTGTTGCGCGCTTCGTTGCGGCAGGACTCGAAACCCTCGAAGGCTTCCCGGTCGTCGAAGGCGACGCGCAAGCCCTTGCCGCCGCCGCCGGCCGACGCTTTAATCATCACCGGATAGCCGATCCCTCCGGCGATCTCGACCGCGTGCCTGGCGTCGGCGATGGCGTCGTTGTAACCGGGAATCGTGCTGACCCCGGCTTCGATCGCCAGCTTCTTGGAGGCGATCTTGTCGCCCATCGCGGCCACCGAATGGTGTTTCGGGCCGATGAAGACGACGCCGCTTTCTTCCAGACGCCTGGAGAACTCCTGGTTCTCCGAAAGGAAACCATAGCCCGGATGCACGGCTTCGGCCCCCGTCTGCTTGCAGGCGGCGATGATCTTGTCGATCGCCAGATACGAATCCCTGGACGGCGCCGGGCCGATACAGACCGCCTCGTCGGCAATGTCGACGTGCATCGCATCGCGGTCGGCCTCGGAGTACACAGCAACGGTCGCGATGCCCATCCGGCGGGCGGTTTTCATCACGCGGCAGGCGATCTCGCCACGGTTGGCAATCAGAATTTTCTTGAACATTTGGTGGAATCCTCTCCGTCGCTTACAGCGGAATGTTGCCGTGCTTGCGCCACGGATTTTCCTGTTTTTTGTCGCGCAGCATGGCCAGCGAGCGGCAGATGCGTTTGCGCGTCTCGTTCGGCATGATGACGTCGTCAATGTAGCCGCGCGCGCCCGCCACGAAGGGGTTGGCGAACTTCGCCTTGTATTCGGCCTCGCGCGCCGCGAGCTTCTCGGGATTGCCCTTTTCTTCGCGGAAGATGATTTCCACGGCGCCTTTCGGCCCCATCACCGCGATCTCGGCCGAAGGCCAGGCGAAATTGACATCGCCGCGCAGGTGCTTGGACGACATCACGTCGTAGGCGCCGCCATAAGCCTTGCGGGTAATCACGGTGATCTTGGGCACGGTGCATTCGGCGTAGGCGTAGAGCAGCTTGGCGCCGTGCTTGATGATGCCGCCGTACTCCTGTGCGGTGCCGGGCATGAATCCGGGGACGTCGACGAAGGTAATCACCGGAATATTGAAAGCGTCGCAGTACCGCACGAAACGCGCCGCCTTGATTGCGCTCTTGATGTCGAGACACCCCGCGAGCACCAGCGGCTGGTTGGCGACGATGCCGACCGGGGAACCGTCCATGCGGCCGAAGCCGATCACGATGTTCTTCGCGTAATCGGGCTGCAGCTCGAAAAAATCGCCGTCGTCCACGGTTTTTACGATCAGTTCCTTGATGTCGTAAGGCTTGTTCGGATTGTCCGGCACCAGCGTATCGAGCGAAAAATCCAGGCGTTCGGCGGGGTCTTGCGACGGCACCACCGGCGGCTTGTGGCGGTTGCTTGCCGGCAAAAAGCCGACAAAGCGCCGCACCATCATCAGCGCTTCCACGTCGTTCTCGAAGGCCAGGTCGGCGACGCCGGATTTGCCGGTATGCGTCACCGCGCCCCCCAGCTCTTCCGCCGTCACGTCCTCGTGCGTGACCGTGCGGACGACTTCCGGCCCGGTGACGAACATATACGACGAGTCCTTGACCATGAAAATGAAGTCGGTCATCGATGGGCTATAAACCGCTCCGCCGGCGCACGGCCCCATAATCAGCGAGATTTGCGGGATCACGCCGGAGGCCATCACGTTGCGCTGGAACACGTCGGCGTAGCCCCCCAGCGACGCGACCCCCTCCTGGATACGCGCGCCGCCCGAGTCGTTCAACCCGATGACCGGCGCGCCGACCTTGATCGCGTGATCCATCACCTTGCAGATCTTCTCGGCGTGCGCTTCGGACAAGGAGCCGCCGAACACCGTGAAATCCTGCGAGAAAACGAAGATCAGGCGCCCGTTGATCGTGCCGTAACCGGTCACCACGCCGTCGCCGGGCACCGATTGCTCGGCCATGCCGAAGTCGGTGCAGCGATGCTCCTTGAACATGTCCCATTCTTCAAAAGAATCGGCGTCGAGCAAGAGGTCGATGCGCTCGCGGGCGGTCAGCTTGCCCTTGGCGTGCTGGCTGTCGATGCGCTTCTGACCACCGCCCAGACAGGCCGCCGCGCGCTTCACTTCAAGCTGGCGAATGATGTCGTGCATAAGGTTTACTCCTTGGGTAAATCGGAACCGCTCGGGTCGATCAGGGCGGACAACAGCCGCTGTGCAGCGGCGCCGGGCGTCGTGCGCGCTTCGGCAACGTCGTGCGAAAGGCCGGGCAAGGCTGCGCGCACTGCCGGATGCTGCCGGAAATGCTGGTGCAAACCGGAATCGATCAAATTCCACATCCAGGCGACCGACTGCCGGCGGCGCTTTTCGTCGAATTCCCCGGTTTCGCTCATCGTCGCGCGATAGTGTTCGACTTCCGCCCAAAATTCGGGGATACCGCGCTTCGCCAGCGCGCTGACACAGAGCACCGGCGGACGCCAGTTGGGGCTGGCCGGGCGCAACAGGGTCAGCGCCGTTTGCATCTGGCTGCGCCCGCGTTCGGCGGCGGCGCCGTCGATGTCGGCCTTGTTGAAGACCACCAGATCGGCGATCTCGACGATGCCTTTCTTGATCGCCTGTAAGTCGTCGCCGGCATTGGGCAATTGCAGCAGCACGAAGATGTCGACCATGCCGGCGACCGTCGTTTCGCTTTGCCCGACACCGACCGTCTCGACGATCACGACATCGAAGCCGGCGGCTTCGCACACCAGCATCGCCTCGCGCGTCTTATCCGCTACGCCGCCCAGCGATCCCGCCGACGGGCTCGGCCGGATGAACGCCGCTTCGCGCTGGCACAGCAGTTCCATGCGCGTCTTGTCGCCGAGAATCGAACCGCCGGACACCGAAGACGACGGATCGACGGCGAGCACCGCGACGCGCTTGCCGGCGTCGATCAGATAGACGCCCAGCGTTTCGATAAACGTCGATTTGCCTGCGCCCGGCACGCCGGAGATACCGACCCGCATCGCCCGCCCGCTATGCGGCAGCAGCGCGGCCAGCACCTGCTGCGCGCGCTGCCGGTGATCGGCGCGCGTCGACTCGATCAGCGTGATGGTTTTCGCCAGCGCGCGGCGCTGCCCGGCGCCCGGCGCCAGAACGCCGTCGACCAGATCCCGATCCAGCGGATCGAGCGCGCCAAGAGAGGGATTTTCCATACGTGTTCCGAACTTGTGCATCCGAATTTCTGTGCCCGAATTTCTTCGTCAACTCGCCGCAGGCGGGCTAGCCTTTTGCCTTGCGAATTTCTTCCAGCACCCTTTTCGCCGAGTCCTCGATGCGCGTTCCCGGCCCGAAAATGGCCTTTGCGCCGGCCTTGAAGAGATAGTCGTAGTCCTGCGCCGGAATCACGCCACCGGCAAACACGATGATGTCGTCGGCGCCCTGTGCTCTCAGCGCGTCGACCAGCGCCGGCAGCAAAGTCTTGTGCCCGGCCGCCAGCGAGGAAACGCCAATCGCGTGCACGTCGTTTTCGATGGCCAGGCGAGCGGCTTCCTCCGGGGTCTGAAACAGCGGGCCGACATCGATATCGAAGCCAAGGTCGGCAAACGCGGTAGCCACGACCTTGGCGCCGCGATCATGGCCGTCCTGGCCGAGCTTGGCAATCATTACCCGTGGTTGGCGGCCCTCTTCCCGCGCGAACGTTTCAACTTCCGCCTTGATGCTTTCCCAACTGTCCATACCGGCCACGACGCCTCCATAAACTCCTGAAATGGTCTGGTTGTTCGCACGGAAGCGGCCGAACACTTTCTCCAGCGCGTCCGACACCTCGCCGACCGAAGCGCGCAAACGCACCGCCTTGACCGCCAGGTCGAGCAGGTTGCCGCCTCTGCCGCCGCCGTTCTGCCACGCCTCGGCGCAACGGGTCAGATCGGCGAGCGCGGCGTTAACCTGGGCTGCGTCGCGCTTGTCGCGCATCGCTTTCAGGCGGGCGATCTGCGCGTCGCGCACGGCGTGGTTGTCGATGTCGAGGATGTCGATGGCGTCTTTCTTGTCCAGCTTGTACTTGTTCACGCCGACGATCACGTCCCTGCCCGAATCGATACGCGCCTGCTTGTCGGCCGCGCAGGCTTCGATGCGCATCTTCGCCCAGCCCGATTCGACGGCGTGCGTCATGCCGCCCATCGCCCCGACTTCCTCGATGATCTTCCAGGCTTCGTCGGCGAGATCCTGCGTCAGTTTCTCCATCATGTACGATCCGGCCCACGGGTCGACGACGTTGGCGATGTGCGTTTCTTCCTGGATGACGAGCTGCGTGTTGCGCGCGATGCGCGACGAAAACTCGGTCGGCAGCGCAATCGCCTCGTCGAGCGCGTTGGTGTGCAGCGACTGCGTGCCGCCGAATACCGCAGCCATCGCCTCGATGGCGGTGCGCACGATGTTGTTGTACGGGTCCTGCTCGGTCAGCGTCCAGCCGGAAGTCTGGCAGTGCGTGCGCAGCATCGACGACTTGGCGCTCTTCGGAGAAAACTCCTGCATGATCTTCCACCACAGCAGGCGAGCGGCGCGCAGCTTGGCTACCTCCAGATAGAAATTCATGCCGATGGCGAAGAAGAAACTCAGCCGGCCGGCGAACTCGTCGACGTCCAGACCGGAGGCAATCGCCGTCTTGACGTACTCGCGGCCATCGGCCAGCGTGAAGGCCAGTTCCAGCGCCTGCGTCGCGCCGGCTTCCTGGATGTGGTAGCCGGAGATCGAGATCGAGTTGAACTTAGGCATGTGTTGCGACGTGTAGCCGATGATGTCGGCGATGATCTTGATCGACGGCGTCGGCGGGTAGATGTAGGTGTTGCGGACCATGAACTCCTTCAGGATGTCGTTCTGTATCGTCCCTGAAAGCTTGTCCTGCGGCACGCCCTGTTCCTCGGCGGCGACGATGTAGCCAGCGAGAATCGGCAGCACGGCGCCGTTCATCGTCATCGACACCGACACCTTGTCGAGCGGGATGCCGTCGAACAGGATCTTCATGTCTTCGACGGAATCAATCGCCACGCCGGCCTTGCCGACATCGCCGGTCACGCGCGGATGATCCGAGTCATAACCCCGGTGCGTCGCCAGATCGAACGCCACCGAAACGCCTTGGCCGCCGGCGGCCAACGCTTTGCGGTAGAAGGCGTTGGACGCTTCGGCGGTGGAAAATCCGGCGTACTGCCGGATCGTCCACGGGCGTACCGCGTACATTGTCGCCTGCGGGCCGCGCACGTAGGGGGCGAAGCCGGGTAGCGTGTCGGCGTAGGGCAGGTTCGCCACATCCTGTTTCGTATACAGCGGCTTGACGACGATGCCGTCGGGCGTCACCCAGTTCAGTGCGTCGACATCGCCGCCCGGCGCGGATTTGGCTGCTGCCTTTCTCCATGCATTGAGATTCGATGAGTCGGACAAGGAGGCGCTGTTCGCATGGGACATGACATGACCTTTCACAAAACCGGTGACTATCCGCTCCGGGCGGCAACTGCTCGAATGGAGTATTGACACAACAGACGCCGGATAATACTTTATCCATAATTATGAATGCAATACCCTTGCCGTCGACGCAAACTTCGGTTACAAGGCGTTTGCCCGATAACGATAATCCACGCCAAATCCACATCCATGCCCGGTCGCATAGCCCAAACAGCCCTTTACCAGGAAGTTGCCGAAAGGCTGCGGCAACGCATTTTCGCCCACGAGTTGCCGCCGGGGACGTGGGTCGACGAGCAGGCTCTGGCCGCCGATTACGGCATCAGCCGCACGCCGCTACGCGAAGCCTTGAAGGTGTTGGCTTCGGAAGGGCTGGTCACGCTGAAACCGCGCCGTGGTTGCTACGTCACCGAGATCTCGGAACAGGATCTCGACGACATCTTCCCGCTGATGGCCATGCTCGAAGGCCGTTGCGCCTACGAGGCCAGCCGGCGCGCGCGCGCCGAAGATTTGCGCGCGCTGGAGGCGATTCACAGCGAATTGGAGAGCTGTGCGCAAAGCGGGCAGATCGAGCGTTTTTTTGAAGCCAACCAGGAATTTCACCGCCGGGTTCAGGAGCTCTCGGGAAACCGCTGGCTGCTCCAGGTCATCCAGGATTTGCGCAAGGTGCTCAAACTGACGCGCATGCACTCGCTGACCATCGAAGGCCGCCTGGAGCAATCGCTGGTCGAGCATCGCGTCATTACCGCAGCCATTCTCGCGCGCGACGCCGGGTTGGCGGAACAGGCGATGCGCGACCACCTGCTTTCGGGGCGGGCGGCGCTGGCAAAAGTTCAGCGCTGAACATGGCCGGCCGCATTTTGTGCGCCCGCGAGGGGGCGACGGTTACCGTTACGCTGGCCAACCCCGACAAGCTCAACGCCGTCGACTACGCCATGTGGGAAAGCCTCGCGGCAACGATGGCCGCGCTTTCCGCCGATGACAGCGCGCGTTGCATCATTCTGCGCGGCGACGGCGAGCAGGCGTTCGCGGCCGGCGGCGACATCGAGGAATTTCTCGTCCGGCGCGACACGGTCGACCGTGCTCTGGAATACCACGCCCGGGTCGGCGCCGCATTGCAGGCGATCGCCGCTTGCCGCCATCCGACCATCGCGCTGATCCATGGGGCGTGTATCGGCGGAGGCCTGGAAATCGCCGGCCAGTGCGATTTGCGCATCTGCGGCGAATCGTCCCGTTTCGGCGCGCCGATCAACAAGCTGGGATTCTCGATGTATCCGGGCGAAATGGAAGGGCTGGCGCGCCTTGTCGGCGCCGCCACCTTGCTGGAAATACTGCTCGAAGGACGTATCCTGACCGCCGCCGAGGCCTGCGCCAAAGGGCTGGTCACTCGGGTGGTCGCCGACCGCGAGGTGCGCGACGAAGCCCGCGCGACCGCCGTCCGCATCTGCGAGGGCGCACCGCTCGTCGCCACCTGGCACAAGCGGTGGATACGCCGCCTGCAACGCGGTGCCCCGCTTACCGACAAGGAATTGCGCGCCTCGTTTGCTTTTCTCGATACCGAGGACTACCGGGAAGGGATCGCCGCCTTTCTCGCCAAACGGCGCCCGGTGTTCAAGGGGCGTTGAATCGTGGCTGATACGTGACGACAATGACAATTTGAAGTCTTTTGAACTTCGTGTTGTTGGAATTATCCTGGAAACCTCGGGCGCATAGCGACGCCACCCGATGGGTGAGTGCCCTCGGAGGCGTACCCCCGCACATCCACGCGGCTTGACGAGGACTAATAAGCGGTCAACCGAGGTTTCTAGGATCATCTATCGGACGGATGGCTTGACGACCGCGCAGAGCGTTCGTAGAATGAGAATCATTCTCGACCTACGCGGTGGATCTTTATCGGATCCGGCGTGCGTATCCAGCATGCCGGGAGCGGCATATGCGTTGGTGCATGTGCCCCGCAAGTTGCTATATAAACGTTTCGTCAGTACCACCATCTCTCGCTTCAGCCAGCTAGCAATCGCCAGCCAGCCAAATTTTTTTGGTGACAGCCGCCGCAGAGCGGCAAAACGGCGATTGCAACACACCAAAAATCGCCGAAACACGCAGAGCCAGCCAGGAAAGAGTTTCTTACGGAACAGCTCACCCAGCCAGCAAGAAAATCTTGAACTATTTCTTGGAGGCTGGAAGATGTGCCCATTCAAAAAACAGGGTCTTGCCGTGCTCGTTGCTGCGGCATGCAACGCGGTCGCTGCCAACGAGGCGACGTTAAAGGACACGGTGGTAACGGCCACCCTGTCCGAGCACGATACCCGCACCGCACCCGCATCTGTCACCATTATCACGCGCGAGGAGCTGGAAACCCGCAACGCGGCCGACCTGCTCGATGCCGTTCGCGGAACGCCGGGCATGACTTTTTCGCCGCGCCAAGTCGGTGGTCGCAAGACCATAGCCCTGCGCGGGCTGGAAGGCAAGCACACCCTGACGCTGATCGATGGCCGGCGGATTTCGCCGTCCGATGACGTGGTCGGCCATTCCGATTACCAGTACGGATGGTTACCCATCCAGGCAATCGAGCGCGTTGAGATCATTCGCGGCCCGATGTCCACGCTATACGGGTCGGAAGCTCTGGGCGGTGTCGTCAATCTGATCGCGCGTCAGCCCAAAGATCGCTGGATCGGCTCGGCGATGGCGTCCGCTTCCAACATGATCGGCGGCGACGGCGGGGGCGACAGCATTCGAGCCTCGGTCTTTGCCGCCGGCCCGGTAGGCGAGCGGCTGACTCTGCGGCTGACCGGCGAAAGCGCAACGAAGTCGGCCGTGCCCAAAAAAGAAGATCCGCGCTATTCGGAAATCGAAGGTAGCCGGTCGCACAGCGCCGGCATTGGCGGCACCGTCAAACTGACCGACCGGCAAAGCCTCGATGTCGGCTGGAACGACGGCCGCGAGGAGCGTTTTTACAACGACGTGACGACAACGGGCGTCATCGGCCAGTACGAAACGCGCTATCTCATCGACCGTTCGCAAGGCAGCCTCGCCTGGCGCGCCGAATTCGACGGCTGGCGAAGCCAGGTGCGCGCCTATCGCAGCGAAATCGACATCAAAAATTCGCGCACCAACGGGCTTGCCGCAACGCGGCCGCAAAATATTAGCGACCAGGTCGTCGACGGCTTTGCCGCCATCAAACTGGGCGGGCACCTGCTAACGGCCGGTGGCGAATTCCGTGAGGAAACGCTGAAAAATAGCGGCCTGATCGGGGGCAAGGACGATGCTACGCACAAGGCGCTATTCGTGCAGGACGAGTTTTTCCTGGCGGACAAGCTCGCGCTAACCGCCGGGCTGCGCGCCGACAACCATGAAATCTTCGGCACCGAGGCCAGCCCGCGCGCCTACCTGGTTTGGGAAGCGGCACCCGCTCTGGTTGTAAAAGGCGGCTATGGTCACGCCTTCAAAGCGCCGACCCTCAAACAGATCTCACCGAGCTACGTGGGTGCCGAGGGGCCGCACACTTTCATGGGGAACGCGAAAGTCAAGCCCGAAAAATCCGACTCGCTTGAGATCGTCGCCGACTGGAAGCGCGGCCCGCTTTCGCTGCGCGGCACACTGTTCCACACGAAAGTCGAAGACCTGATTACCTACCGTCTGCTCAGCGTCGTCGGCATTCGCCGCACCTACCTCTACGACAATGTAAACAAGGCTTCCATCAGCGGTTTTGAAGCAGGATTCACATGGGATGTCGGCGGCAGCTTGTCGTGGAACACCGACCTCACCCTGCTTAAGACAAAAGACAAGGCGACCGGCAAGACGCTCGAAGACCGCCCCGATGCGACGCTCGCGTCGCGCCTCGACTGGACTATTGGCGATGGCTGGGGCGCGCGCGGCGGGCTGGAATACGTCGGCGCACAAACCGGCGCCGGCCTCGGTCTGCCCGGCTACTCGCTGTGGAACGCCAGTATCGGCAAGCATCTCGGCAAGACCTTCAGCCTGCGTGCCGGGGTCAACAACCTCAGCGACGTGCGCCTGGCGGAAAAATCGCCGAACTTCGGCTACGCCGAACCCGGCCGAACTTTGTTCGCCACGCTGCGCGCGGACTTCTGACCGCCATCGTTTGCGCAGGCGCGGAATCCGGGCGGGCATCGCTGGATTTCCGCTGATCCTGCTGCGCCCTTCCTGCAGCCTCACAGCGAACGCCATCGGTTCCGCCCTCCTGTCCCATCCCGTCAAGACCGCATTTCTGCGCGCCGCGTTTCACATTACGGAGTAAACCGCATGAGATACCTCGCTTCCCTACTCGCCCTCGCGTTCTGCCTGGCGTGCGCCGTTGCCCAGGCTGCCGACCGCGTCCTCTTTTTCTCCCCCAATATGGGCAAGCAGTCGCAGCAGGCGAAATACGCCGCCGTCGCGCGCGCGGCGGAAAAAGAAGGCATCGCCGTCGACTACCGCTTCTCCGACGAGGCGAAGCCGGAAGAGGCGGCGCGGCTCTTCGGCCAGTACCGCGCGGTAGTCTTCGACGCGCTGTCCGGCCCCGACGCCCTGCTGCCGCTGGCGGCTCAATACGGGCCGGCGCTGGCGGCGAATCCCCGGCTCGTCTCGCTCGCCGCCGGGCTGCCGGGCACGGCACTATCGCAGAACGCCGCCGCCGGCATCGAGAAAGAACTGCATCCCTATCTCGACAACGGCGGCAAGGAGAACTTCCGCCGGCTGGCGCGCTTCATGAAAGCACGGCTGCTTGGCGGCGAGGGCAAGGTCGATCCGCCGCTCGTGTTCCCGCCCGAGGCGCTCTACCACCCCGATGCGCCGGGCCTCACGTTCGCCGACGCCGCGTCCTACCTCAAGTGGCGCGGTGCCAGGCCGGGGCAGGCGACCGTGGCGGTGATCTTCCACCGCAACCATCTCGCCGCCGATTCGCTGGCGCCGGTGGACGCGACGATCCGCGCGCTGGAGGCGAAGGGGCTCGCCGTGCTGCCCTACTACACCGACATCGCGAAGGACTTCCTCGGCGAGAAGTTCCTGATGAAGGACGGCAAACCGCTCGCCGATGTTATCGTCACGCACCAGGCGATGATCCTCGACGCTGAAAAGGTGCGTGCCCAGGCGGCCCGCATCGGCATGCCGATCCTGCACGCGCTCCACTATCGCTCGGGCGACGCCGACGCCTGGCGCCGGGACAAGGCCGGCGTACAGCTCACCGAGCTGCCGATGACGCTGGTGATGCCCGAAATCATCGGTTTCGCCGACCCGCTGGTGGTTGCCGCGCAGGATCCGAAGACCAAGCGCATGGAGGTAATCGCGCCGCAGCTCGACGCGCTCGCCGCTAAGGCGGCGGGGCTCGCACGCTTGGCGCACCGGCCCAATGCCGAGAAAAAAGTCGCGGTGTTCTTCTACAACTATCCGCCGGGCGTCTCCAACCTCGGCGCCGCCTTCCTCGATATCCCGAAATCGCTGGCCGCGCTGACGCAGGCGATGAAGGCACGCGGCTATGCGACCGAGCCGCGCAACGCGGAATTCTTCGAGAGGGACGCCTGGGCGATGCTGAAGCCCTACTACAGCAATGACCTCGCCGTTGAAGCGCCCGCGCTGGTGAAGGACGGATACGCGGAACTCTACTCGGTTTCGGCCTACCGCCGCTGGTACGACCGACTGCCGCCGGAGGTTCGCACCGGCATCGAAAAACAGTGGGGGGCGCCCGAGAAAAGCCGCATGACGGTGATGCACAAGGCTCAGCGTCATTTCGTCATCCCCCGCGTCGTGCTGGGCAAAACCATCGTGCTGCCGCAGCCGCGCCGCTCCGAGAGCGAGAACAACAAGGACGATTCGCTGCTCTACCACGACACCAACATTCCCGTGAACCACGCCTATCTCGCCACCTACCAATGGCTGCGCGAGAAATCCGGCACCGACGCGCTGGTGCATCTGGGCACCCACGGCACCCAGGAGTGGCTCAAGGGCAAGGAGCGCGGCCTGTCGGTCTACGACGACCCCTACCTGATCGTCGGCGACACGCCGGTGTTCTATCCCTATATCGCCGACAACCTCGCCGAAGGCATCCAGGCCAAGCGACGCGGCCGCGCGACGCTGATCTCGCACCTGACGCCACCGTTCGCCGTCACCGGCACCTTCAACGAGACGAGCGAGATTTTCCGGCTCGTCAACGAATACGAGGCGGCCGGCGTCGAATCGCTGAAGGAAAAGACCTTCCAGGCGATCCTGCAAAAGGCGGTGGCGATCGATCTGCACAAGGACATGGGCTGGGACGAAGCGCGCGCCAAGGCCGACCCCGCCGGCTTCATCGCCCTGTTGCAGGACTTCCTGATGGGGCTGTCGAACCAGGCGCAGCCGCTGGGTTCCCATGTGCTGGGCAGCTTGCCGAAACGCGAGCATCTGGTCTCGACGCTGGCGCTGATGCTGGGCAAGGACTTCCTCAAGGCCGCCGACGGGCCGGAGGCCTTGAAGGCACGCGACTATCAGGCGTTTAAATCGTCCAACGCGGCGAAGCTGCTGGAAACTCATGTGCTCGACGGCGCCGACCTCGGTGCGATCAGGGATGCCGCACTGCGCGGCCATCTCGAAACCGCACGCGGCCACTATGCGAAGTTCCGCGCCAGCGACGAGATCGGCGCGCTGCTCGCCGGCCTCGAAGGACGCTACATTCCGACCGGTTACGGCGGCGACGTGGTGAGGAATCCCGACCTGCTGCCCACCGGCCGCAACATGTACGCCTTCGATCCGGCCAAGGTGCCGACTCGCAGCGCATGGGAAACGGGCAGTAAACTCGCCGAGAAGACGTTGGAGGACTACCGCAAGCAGCACGGCCGCTACCCGGAAAAGCTCGTCTTCAACCTCTGGTCGCTGGAGACCATGCGCCACTTCGGCGTCATGGAGGCGCAGATCATGGCGCTGATGGGCGTGCGACCGGTGTGGAACGAGGAAGGCGCCTTGAACCGCAACGTCGCCGAGATGATTCGCGGCCGGCTCGGCTTTTTGCCCGCCTTCATTTCCGACGCGGCGGCGGCCACCGTCACCGGCGAGCGCCTCGTCGAGCTGGCGAAGCTTTTGCCCGAGGGCTTGCGCGGCAAGCTGCCCATCGAGCGCATGCAGGCGAGCCGCAACTTCGGCCGCGACGACATCGTGGACGTGGCGGCGATTCCGGCGAGCGAACTCAAGCGCCCACGCATCGACGTCGTGATCTCGGTCACGGGGCTTTACCGCGACACCTTTCCCGGCCCGATGAAACGGCTGGCCGAGGCGGTGAAGAAAGTGGCGGCGCTCGACGAACGCGACAATTTCGTGCGCCGCAACGTGCTGGCATTGCGCGAAACGCTCGCCGGCCAGGGCGTGGCGTCCGAGGAGGCCGAAGAGCTGTCGACCGTGCGCGTGTTTTCGAGCCAGGTCGGCCAGTACGGCAACGGCGTCTCCGACACGGCGATGGCTTCCGACACCTGGGACAAGGACGACAAAATCGCCAGGAACTACCTCGAACGCCTCGGCTACTACTTCGGCGCCGACGAGAAGCACTGGGGCGAAAAGCGCGCCGGCCTCGACCTCTACGCGAAGAACCTCGCCGGCACCGACGCGGTGCTGTTCTCGCGCTCGACCAACCTCTACGGCCTCTTGACCTCCGACGACCCCTTCGGCTACTTCGGCGCGCTCTCGCTCGCCGTGCGCCACCTTTCGGGCAAGTCGCCGGACAGCCTGATCGCCAACCTGCGCGATGCGAACAATCCGGTCATGGAGCCCACCGCGCGCTTCATGGCGAAGGAACTCCGGGGCCGCCAGTTCCACCCGCAGTGGATTGCCGCCAACCGCGACCAGGGCTACGCCGGCACGCTCCAGGTACTCGACTCGGTCGAGAACTTCTGGGGCTGGCAGGTCGTCGACCCGACCGCCGTGCGCGACGACCAGTGGCAGGAGTTCCACGATGTCTATATGCGCGACAAGCTCAAGCTCGGCACGCGCGAATGGTTCGAGGCCAAGAATCCGCGCGCGCTGGCGCAGATGGCCGAACGCATGCTCGAAGCGAATCGCAAGGGCTACTGGCGCGCCGACGCCGCGACGCTCAAGGAACTGGTCGAGGTGGTCGAGGACGCCATGCGCCGCCACGATTTCCATCCAATGAACGACAAGGTGCTGCCCTTCGTCGAGCAGTTGAAGGGCGCCGGCTACGGCCTCGATTTCGTTGCCCCGGCGCCCGGCAAGCTCGCCGCGCAGCCGCCGCAAATCGAAGGCCAGCGTCTCGAAAAGCAGGCCGAGGCGCAAGCCGCCGCCGACCTGCCGGCCATGCTTCTGCTGGCACTGTTGCCGATCCTGCTCGCCACGACGACAGGCGCATTCCGCCAGTGGCGCCCCGCGCTTTCGTTGCCCAGCTTGCCCCCGTTGTCCCAATACTTCCCAAGGAGAAACGCATGACCCAAACGCTCGAAACCCTGATGTATCAAACCGGCCAAGTCTTCCTCATCCCAACCCTGGCCGTTATCGCCCTGCTCTTTCTCTACTCTTTCTACGCGCTCGGGGCTTTTGCCGTGCAGTGGTGGCAGCGGCGGCGCGCCGCGATCTCTTTCGGGGAAACACGCGGCTTCCCGCTGGTGGCCTGGGTTCATGGCCGGATCTCGGCGAGCGACGACGACATGGACGTGGCGGCGCACAAACTGCTGGAACTGCCCCGCATCGCTACTCGGGTAGCGCCGATGCTGGGTCTGGTCGCCACCATGATTCCGATGGGGCCGGCGCTCAAGGGTCTGTCCGACGGCAACCTCGCGCAGGTGTCGGACCACCTGGCCGTCGCCTTCTCCGCCGTTATCCTCGCGCTGATCGCCGCCTCCATCACGTACTGGATCGTCTCGGTAAAACGCCGCTGGCTGGCCGAGGAATTGGCCTGGCTGATGCTCAACCGTACCGCCGTACCGGGGGTAGGGCAATGAAGTTCCTGCACGAACCGGAGTCCGACGACCCCATTCTCTCGGTGGTGAACCTCATCGACATCTTCCTCGTCATCATCGCCGCACTGCTCATCACGGTGGTGCAGAACCCGCTGCTCGATCCTTTCACGAAAAAAGAGGTGACGGTCATCACCGACCCCGGCAAGCCGTCGATGGAAGTGATCGTCAAGAAGGGCGAGAAGATCGAAAAATACAAGGCCAGCGGCGAAATCGGCCAAGGCGAAGGCGAAAAGGCAGGTGTCGCCTACCGGATGAAGGATGGTTCGATGGTGTATGTGCCCGAGGGAAAGAGGTGAGACACAACCAGAGCCCCGACGTTGCGCACGGACTGCGAAAACCATGGCCGGTGCAGGAATAGCGGGAACACCCTTGGTGTAATTGCGAACGATTCCTATTTGCAAATATAGTTATCGCGCCTACAATAGGAATCATTCTCAACAAAAAGGAGGTCGAGATGGGCAGCTTGATTGTGAACACCACTCTTGCCGGAGCGCTGCTTCTCTCGCTCCTTGTCGCCAGCAGTTCATTTTGAACGATATGGGAGCCGCCATGCCGTCGAGTAACCTCTGGGCCGGAGCGTTGAGTCTCCTGCTCGTCCACGAAGAAACCGGATGCCCGCAGTCCGCCCATAACGCCGCATGCCTGCTGGAACGCCTGGGCAAAATGGACGGTGTCGACAACGACACGCGGGATCTCTGCGAGCGGGCAAGTTTGCGCCTGAGCAGGATCGGGGATGCGCGAAATGCTTGCCCCGCTTAAGAACCGGGCAATCCTGGAGCAGGAGTTGTGCGACTGCCCCGATGGCGTGGATTCGGCAGAGCAACGGCCTCTTGTTCGTCCGGAAGAGGAAGAAATAGCCGACTTGCGCGCTGCGCTGCGCCGGTCGTGCCGGGCGCACCGCAAAAGCGCCGCGCTGTCCGCCCGGCAGCTCGTCGCACAGGCCAACGAGATCGACCGCCTCAAGGAACTGAATGTGGGCGCGCAGCAACGGCTGGCAGAACTGGAATCCGGCCAGGCCATTGTCGGACTCGGCCGCAAACTGGTTTCGCTCGGCGAAGCCAACCGTGCGCTGATGGAGGCCG
The DNA here is from genome assembly GCA_016208425.1 of Betaproteobacteria bacterium. Classification (GTDB taxonomy): domain Bacteria; phylum Pseudomonadota; class Gammaproteobacteria; order Burkholderiales; family Rhodocyclaceae; genus JACQYA01. Next base: position 8,389 of record JACQYA010000041.1, on the reverse strand, counting down.
CCCGCCGCGTACCGATGCTCGAAAGCGCCCTGTGCACCGCGCACGCCGAGTACATCCGCCTCTCGCTCGAACGCGATTTTCTTGCGATGCGGCAAGGTGCGGAGACCACGGCACACTTCGTGGTGGCAGGCAGTTGAACCCCGCATCGTCTTTCATCCCATCCCCGGCAAGCCAGCCATTTCGCCAGCCAGCCCATTCATTTATATGGAGGTTGCCATGGTCTCGCTTCGCCTGCGCTTACGCCCGGTTTCCCTTTATCTGCTCCCCGTCTTGGGAGCGCCTTTTGCCCATCTTTATGCACAAGAAACGGCGCTGGCCGCAGTTAACGTGACGGCCAAGGGATACTCCGCCACCGACCTCGACACCCCTTTGTCCGTTACGACGCTGGGCCGTGACGAAATCGCCCGTCGCGGCGCAGCCAATGTCGGCGACGCTTTGCGCGGCGAGCCGGGGATCGCCGTTTCAAGCGATAGCGCGCAAGGCCAGAACCCGGTCATTCGCGGCCTGGCCAGGGAAAGCACTGTTCTGCTGGTCGACGGCATGCGCCTCAATTCGGCGCAACCTGCCGGCGCCGTGGCCTCCTTCATGACGCTTGGTCTGGCCGAGCGCATCGAGGTCGTCAAGGGCGGCGCTTCGGTGCTCTACGGCACGGGCGCATTGGGCGGCGCGATCAACGTTCTTCTGCCGCAAGCGAAGTTTGCTCCCGGCGGCGGCGTCGATGCCGGCGCCGGCTACGACAGCGCCAGCCGCGGGCTGCGCGGCAGCGTCGTGGCCAACGCCAGCGCGGGCGACCATGCGCTGATGGCCGGCGCATCGCTGGCCCGCATCGGCGACTACCAGTCGCCGGAAGGTTCGGTTGCGCGCACAGGATACGATTCCGGGGCGTTCATCGGCCAATACCGTTTTCGCATCGATCCCCGGCAACAATTGCGCCTTTCGCTACAGCAACAGCAGGACAAAGATGTTTGGTATCCGGGTTCTACCCGGCCGCACGCCAACCCGTCGATACGCAGCACGACGGTACATTCGCCGACGCAGGAGCGCCGCCTGGCCGAGATCGGCTACAACCGGCAGGGCGCGGGGGAAGCACCGCTCAACCTGGATTTGCGCGCCTACCGCCAGGCGATGGAGCGAACCATCCATTCCTTTGCCAACGGGCTGAACCGCGACATCGTCGCCAACCGCGTCACCTTTCAGACCGACGGCATCGACGCCAAAGCGGACTGGCTGCTCCACCCGCAGCATCTGCTTTCCTTCGGCCTCAACGCCTGGAAAATGACCGGCAATCCGGATCGCTACATGGCGGCCACCCCGCCATTCACGACTTTGAGCGCCAACAACCCGTTCCAGAACGCGAGCATCGCCGCCATCGGCGCTTACGTGCAGGACGACATGCGTTTCGGGAAACTCAACCTGCTGGCAGGCCTGCGCTACGACACGGTAAAATCCGGCGCGGACAGCATGAACAACGGCGCGCGCACGAGCGGCCTGGCCGGCAAAGACAGCGCCGTCTCGGGCAGCCTGGGCGCAATTTACGAAGCGGGCGCGCTGCTGCGCCCCTACGCCAGCATAGCCCGCGCCTTCCGCGCTCCCGGCATGCGCGAGCGCTACGAATCCGGCTTGCGCGGCGACGGCTATTACTATGCCGGCAGCCCGGAAGTCGAGGCAGAAACGGCAGACCAGTTCGAGCTGGGCATCAAGGGCGCAAACGCGACGCTCGACTATGGCGTTGCCGCGTACTACAACAAGATCGATAACTATCTGAGCGGCATGGTTTTCGGCGGAGCCGCAGCTTCGTCGGCTTGCGGCGCGACCAACGCCGCCAACTGCAAAAAGACGGTCAACCTTGCCAGCGTGACGATTAGCGGGGTCGAGGCGCACGCCCGCTGGCAATTCCAGCCCGGCCAGTGGCTCAACGCCGGCTATTCGCGGGTACGCGGTCAAAACAACGATCTCGACGAGCCGCTGTTCCAGATGCCGGCCGATGAGGTCTCGCTTGGCTGGCAAGGCAAAGTCGCGGCAGGCTGGACGGCCGACGCAACGCTGCGTCTGGTTGCCCGCCAGGATCGCGTCGCCACGGTCTTCGCGCGCGGCACCGAGAACGCGACGGCCGGCTTTGCGACAGCCGACCTTGGCGCGACCTGGCGCTACGCCAAGGATCAGTCGTTGCGCGCCGCCATCAAAAATCTCGCCGACAAGCGCTACCACGAACACTTGGCCGAAGGCGTCTCCGGGCAGGAAATCTCTGCCGCAGGGCGGGGAATCGACCTCGTGTGGAAGGGGAAATTCTGATGCGCGCCTTTCTCGGGAAGCGCTGGCAGCTTTTATTGATCGCGCTGTTGAGCCTGGCCTTGGCCGGCGTCATCGCCTTCTTTGGTATTGCCGGCCGAATATCCGACACACCATCGACCGACGGGCGCACCAGAATTCTGTTCACGCCTGTCGAGCGCGATTTCGTGCTGAACGAGATGCGCCATCTGTTGATGGCCGTACAAGCCATCGTCGCCGCCGCGAACGCGGGCGACATGATGCAGGTTGCCGAAGAAGCCAGGAAGCACGGCATGGCTGAGGTGCTCGCCATCCCGATAGAGGTTCGCGGCCCGCTGATCGCCAGGTTGCCCATCGAATTCAAGCGTCTGGGCTTTGGCGTACATGAGGGGCTCGACACGATTGCCCTCGATGCCGAAAGTCTGGGCGACCGCAATCACACGTTAAAGCAAATGGCCGGTCTGATGGACAAGTGCATCGCCTGCCACGCTAGCTACACCGTAATGCCGGCGATACCGGGAGAGCCAAAGCCATGAATATTCGCGATCCGCTATTTCCAGCGTCCCTTATTCAGAAGCCGCCATTTGAGGCATTCGCCGCGCAGGATCGAGGTTCCAGACGCCGCAAGCTATGGGAAATTTCGGCCAGGAGCCATTGCCCGCTGATCGGGGTCTGCTTCGAGGTCGATGAACTGCGCGCGCTGATGGGCAAGGTGATGGATTTCACGCGCAACACGAGCGATTATGTGCTGCATACGAGCGCCGTCGGCGCGTGCGAATCGCGCACCCCGCTAGCGGATTTGTTGCACAAAAGCCTGGAAAAACGCTTCCGCCAGACCGTTCGCCAATTTGCCGGAAGCAAGGATTCCGATAGCGTCTACGCGTTATGGCGCGCCGCCTGCGATACGGGTGCCGACATTCCCGGCGCGCTCTGGGCGGCGTGGACGCATCCCGCCTGCGATGCGGCGCTGGAAATACGGGTCTACCGCGACATTCACATGATCCAGCACCAGGTCGGCAGCGGCGCACGCGCCGATCTCGACGCCTTGAAAACGCTGAAGGTGAAAAACGCGCAGTTGCGGCTGCAATTGTCGGTAGCGCGCGCTGAAGCCGACGCCCTGCGCGTTGAAAAAACGCACGAGTTGCTGGAGATTGGTCTGCGCCATGACCGCCTGCGCGCCGAGCTGGCCGGCAAGGATGCCCTGGTCGCCGGTTTGACCGCACAGCTTGAGGTGCTGCGCCAAAGCGTCCCCGACCTCAAGGCGCGCCAAACGCTGGCCCGGCGCGCCAGCGATGCCGAGGCGCGGGCCACCGCGCTCACGGCCAAGGCAGCCGAGCTGGAAGAAGAAGCCGAACGCCTCCGTCGGCTGGCCCGCCATGCCGACGAAACCATCCAGCAACTGCTTGCCGTCGCCGAAAGGATGGGCGATGAAACGGGCGGTGCTGCCGAACATGCTACGCCGAGTCTTTCGGGCCTGCGCATTCTCTGCGTCGGCGGGCGTACCGGGTCGGTCGATGCGTACCGCAAAGAGGTCGAACGGCGCGGAGGCTGTTTTCTGCACCACGACGGCGGCCTGGAAGAAAGCCTGCACCGCATCGACAGTGCCATGACCGCCGCCGACCTCGTCGTCTGCCAGGCCGGCTGCATTAGCCACAACGCTTACTGGCGCGTCAAGGAGCAATGCAAGCGCACGGGCAAGCAATGCCTGTTCATCAAAAGCGCCGGTGCAACCGGCTTTGGCAGGATGGTCAGCGCGGCCTACACGCGGAGCGAGGGGCGCAACCCGGATGCGTATCCGATAGCGCCGCCCGAAGAAGCACACGCTCCGCGCAGATGAAACAGATGGCCTATTCGTACCATCAGGCCGCATATTGTGTTGACAATGATTCTCATTACCGTGACAATGAGAATCATTCCTGTCTATAGGCGAATCGCGATGAACGCTCAACCCACCCCAACCTTGCCCCCTTCGCCCGGTCACGCCGACAACAAAGCCACCCGCCCGCTCGTTGCCAGCGTGCAAATCCTGCGCGGAAACCGCACGGCCGACATCGTGCACGATGGCCAGCGTTACCTCCTGCGCGTTACCCGCGAGAACAAGCTGATCCTGACGAAGTAGTTTTCGGTGCACTCCTCGTTCCCGCAGCCAGCCAGCATGAAGCGAGCCAGCCAACGGGTTTTTTCGCTCGCGGGCGCAGGCAAAATCCGAGAAACAGTCCAATGAGCTACGCCATCTCTCGCTTCTTCACCGCCCAGCGTAGCGGTTTGTTGAGCATCGTCGTCGGTTTGCATATTGCGGTTCTATTGTCGGTGCTGGCCGCAAAAACGGCCGTGCCACAGGTCGTGGAAATGCCGCTGCTCGCCGAGTTGCTCAGGCCGCCGGAAGCGGAGAAAAAGCCGGAAGCAAAACCGCTGCTGGCCGTCGGGCCACAGGCGATTAAGCCACGCATCCTGGTGCCGCAAACCCCTTTGATCGAAGCGAGCGCCAGCCCGGCGCATTCTGCCGCAGCACCGCTTGCCTCCCCGCGCGACGCCGCGCCCTCCGGCGCCGCGCCAGAGCCGGCCGAGCCGGTCAGCCCGGCGCGTTTCGACGCCGCCTACCTGAAGAATCCGGCGCCGGCCTATCCGCCGCTGTCACGGCGTATGGGCGAAGAGGGGAAGGTCATCCTGCGCGTTCTGGTCACAGAGCAGGGCACGGCAGGCAGCGTGGAAATCAAGGCTTCCTCCGGCAGCCCGCGCCTGGACGAGGCAGCGGCAAACACCGTCAGGCACTGGAAATTTATCCCGGCCATGCGGGGCGGTAGCGACGTCCAAAGCTGGGTATGGGTGCCTGTTGTTTTCAGACTGGAGCATTGACATGCAGGAAAACGCTTTCGGGTTCGCCCATTTTTGGGTCAGTGGCGACGGCATTTCGCACTTTGTGGCGCTCGCGCTGGCCGCCATGTCCGTCGCGAGCTGGTATCTGATTCTGGCCAAGACCTGGGATTGGTGGGCGCTGCGCCGTTCTGCCGGGGCGCTGAACGGCTTTTGGTCGGCCAGCAGCGTCGCCGAGGGCATAGAGCGCCTGCGCCGGGCCGGCGGCAACAGCCCATACGCCCGGCTGGCCAGCCAGGCCAGCGGCTGCAACAGCAACTGCGAGGCGGCCACCGGTCGCCTGGCTTCCAGTTTCGATCCGGCCGAACAGATGGAGCGCGCGCTGCGCCAACAGCTCTCCCGCACGCAAGCCGACATGGAGAACGGGCTGACCCTGCTCGCCACCACCGGCGCGACCGCGCCTTTTGTCGGTCTTCTGGGAACCGTCTGGGGGATTTACCATGCGTTGCTGGTCATCGGTCTTTCCGGCCAGGCCGCGCTGGAAAAGGTTGCCGGGCCGGTCGGCGAGGCGCTGATCATGACGGCTGCAGGGCTGTTCGTCGCGCTTCCCGCAGTCTTCGCTTACAACGCCTTTACCCGCGCCAATCGCGTCATCCTGAGCGATCTCGATGCGTTCGCCCACGACCTGCACGCCTTTTTCACCGTCGGCAGACCCTTTGCCGCCAGCAGCGCCCAGATTCACCCGATGCGTGCCCGCGTCGCCATGGAGTCCGCGTAATGGCTATGGGCAGCTTCAATTCTTCCAGCTCGCAGGCGCCGATGTCGGAAATCAACACTACGCCGCTGGTCGACGTAATGCTGGTGCTGCTGATTATTTTCATCATCGCCGCACCGCTGATGACCCATTCGGTCAAGGTCGATCTGCCGCGCGCTTCCAGCACGCCGACGCCGGAAAAGCCGATGACGCTGCAAGTTAGCATCGATGCCGAAAACCGGGTTTTTGTCGGTTCCGTCGCCGCCGACCCCAAGGTTCTGGAAAGCGCGTTCCGAAAAGCGGTCGCCGAGAATGCCAGCGTCGAGTTGCATCTGCGCGCCGACCGAGCCACCCGCTACGAATTCGTTGCCGAAACGATGAGTGCGGCGCGGCGCGCCGGACTGAACAAGATCGGCTTCGTTACCCAGCCGGGGACTATGCAACATTAATGCCGCCCCGCACTTCCCCTGTTTATAAACCCGCCTCAAGCCAGCCAGCCCATGCGCCAGCCAGCCAGAGCACTTTCAGGAGTTAGCTCATGCCTTGCGCAAAAAAACTGGCGGCTGCCGCCGTCCTAACCTTCACCTGCCTGACCCCCGCCCTCGCCCTCGAATACCCGATTGGCGTCCCACAGCAAAAAGCCGGCATGGAAATCGCCGCCGTCTATCTGCAAGCCGTGGAAATGGAGCCGGACGGGATGATGAAAAAGGTGTCGGAATCCGACATCCATATCGAAGCCGACATCCACGCGCTGGCCAACAACCCGAACGGTTTTGAAGAGGGGGCGTGGATTCCCTACCTCGTCGTCAAGTTCGAGGTCGCCAAGATCGGCAGCGACTTCAAGGTGGCCGGCGACTTCATGCCGATGGTCGCCAACGACGGCCCGCATTACGGCGACAACATCAAGCTGGCCGGCCCCGGCAAGTACAAGGTGAAATACACCATCCTGCCGCCCTCCGAGAACAAGCACGCCCACTTCGGCCGCCACACCGACCGCGCTACCGGAGTGCGGCCGTGGTTCAAGCCTTTTGAAGTCGATTACGAATTCACCTACGTCGGCATCGGCAAGAAGGGCGGGTACTAATCATGCGCCTTGCCAAACTGACGGCCGCACTGCTGGCGGCGGGGCTGGCCTGGCCGGCCATCGCAGCCCCGGCGGACGCCGCCTTGCTGGAAAAGCTCGCCGCCCGGCTGGAAAAGCTGGAGGCGCGCAACAACGAGCTGGAGAAGGAAGTCAGAACGCTCAAAGGCGAAAGCGAGCAGATCGCCCGGGGTCTCGACAGCGAGCGTCTTTCCCAGTACGAGCCGGAGCTGACCTCGCGCCTGAAAGCCGCCGAAAAAGACGTGCTGAACATGAAGAAGGGGTCGAAGATTGCCGAATCGCTCGACGGTATCAAGGCTACCGCGTCCCTCGCCACCGTCGCCCAGCGCGCGTCCGGTTTGCCGCAGGGCACGGCGGATGCCGGCAGCCAGCTCAACTACCGCGCCGACGTCACCGTCGAACTGCCGCTCAAAGCCATAGGCGATACCGAACACAAGCTGTTTGCGCACTTTCGCTTGGGTCAGGGACAAGGTCTGAACGCGCCCTTCTCCAGCCTCGGCCATTTCGCCAGCGCGCCCAACGCCGTCGCCTTCCGCGCCAGCGGCGCCAACCCCGACGACTCGGTGGCCATACTCGGCCAGGCGTGGTATCAGGCGGCGATTCCGTTGCCCTTTGGCGGTTTCAAGCCACGCTCGCGCGAGACGCTGGAACTGACCTTCGGCAAGATGGACATCTTCGGCTTTTTCGACCAGAACACGGCGGCCGGCGATGAGTCCAAACAGTTCCTGAACTCCGTTTTCGTCCACAACCCGCTGCTCGATGCCGGCCGTGAAGTCGGTGTCGACGCAAACGGCTTCCAGCCGGGTTTTGTCGCAGCCTACGTCGATAAGACCGACAAGCGGCAGCCGTGGCGCGTCTCGCTGGGTTTTTTCGGCGCCGGCGAACGCGGCGCCAACTACCAGAGGAGCCTCGCTTCACCGCTGGTGATCGCACAGGCGGAAACCCAGCTCAGGCTGTTCGGTGGCCTGAGCGGCAACTATCGCGTTTATGGCTGGAACCGCAGCCAGGCCGGCGACTTCGACGGTTCGACAAGCAAGCACACCGGCATCGGCGCCTCGGCCGACCAGCGCGTCGGCGACGGCATCAACGTCTTTGCCCGCTACGGCAAGCTGGTGAAAGGCGAGCTGGGCTTCAACCAGGCGCTTTCGGTCGGTGCGGAGTTCAACGGCAGCTACTGGGGGCGCGGATCGGATGCCATCGGCGTTGGAGGAAGCTGGCTGCAGGCCGGCAAGGGCTACCGCAACGCCGGCGGAACTGCCGGCTTGAACGGCGAGATCAGTTTCCTGCCGGGCGGCGCGGAAAAAGTTGTCGAAATTTTCTACCGCTACCGCGTCTCCCCGCAGTTCGAGATCACGCCCGACTTCCAGCTGATAACGCGCGCCGGCGGAAATCCTGGCGCCAGCGCCGTGAAGGTCATCGGCCTGCGCGCCAACATCGCCTATTAAGGAAGG
>JACQYA010000073.1 GCA_016208425.1 Betaproteobacteria bacterium | reverse complement strand
TCCAAATATTTGCAAGAGTATCTCAATGAATTCTGCTACCGCTTCAACCGCAGGCATTGGGAGTCCGAATTGCCGTTCCGCCTTCTCGACGCTTGCCTGACGCATACTCAAGTTAAACTGAAAACTGTATAGAGGCATAAAGAAGAATGATGGAGTCGTGATGGAATTGGCCTTCGTTCTTGGTATCCCTCTTTTTACCAGCTTGCTGCTGGCGCTCGTCGGCCACCGGCGCGGCGCGGCGGAAATCAACGCGGCGGGCAGTTTGCTGACCTTGGTGGCGGCGAGCGTTCTGACGGCGCGCGTGGTCAGCGAAGGCCCGATGATCCTGTACGACGAACAGTTTTTCGTCGACTCGCTCAACGTTTTCCTGATTACGCTGACCGCCTTGGTCGGCCTGACGACCTCGCTGTTTTCGCGCCCCTACATGCGCATCGAGCACGATCACGGCCGCCTGTCGGTCAGCAGGCTGCGCCTCTACCACAGCATGTTCCACATGTTCATGTGCACCATGCTGACCGCGCTGTCGACCAACAATTTGGGCATTCTCTGGGTGGCGATGGAGGCGGCGACGCTGACCACGGTGCTGCTGGTCGCACTTTACCGCACGCCGGCCAGCCTGGAAGCGGCGTGGAAATACTTCATCCTGTGCGGGGTCGGCATCGCGCAGGCGCTGTTCGGCACCATCCTGCTCTATTTTGCCGCCGAGCAGGTGCTCGGCCAGGAGGGCGGCGCGCTGCTGTGGACGCATCTGGATGGCGTCAAGACGCAGCTCGAACCGACCGTGCTGTCGCTGGCTTTTGTTTTCCTGCTCGTCGGCTACGGCACGAAGACCGGCCTGGTGCCCCTGCACAACTGGCTTCCCGACGCCCACGCCGAAGGCCCGACGCCGGTCTCGGCCGTCCTTTCGGGCTTGCTGCTCAACGTCGCGCTGTATGCCATCATCCGCTGCAAGGTGCTGGTCGACGGCGCGCTGCCGACCCACTTCGCGGGCAACCTGATGATGGGGTTCGGGCTGCTCACGGTGTTCGTCGCCGCGTTCTATCTTTCGCGGCAGAAGGACATCAAGCGCTTGTTCGGCTATTCTTCGATCGAGCACATGGGTCTGATTACCTTCGCTTTTGGCATGGGCGGGCCGGTCGCGAACTTTGCCGGCCTGTTGCACATGACGGTGCATTCGCTGACCAAGTCGGCGATCTTTTTTGCCGTCGGCCATGCGGCGCAGGCGGCCGGCACGCAACTGATCGACGACATCAAGGGGCTGATCAAGCTTTCGCCGGCCATCGGATGGGGCTTGATGCTCGGCTCGCTGGCCATTCTCGGTATGCCGCCGTTCGGCGTATTCACCAGCGAGTTCATGATTCTCACGACGGCTATCAAACACTATCCTTGGGCCACGCCGCTCCTGCTCGTGTCGCTCGGCGTCGCTTTCGCCGCGATGTTCGGCAAAGTTCAGGGCATGGTCTTCGGCCTGCCGACCGCGCGCCGCCTGCAACATCGTCCCGCGTTGCTGCCGGTTTTCGTCCATCTCGGGCTGGTGCTCATGCTCGGCCTCTGGATTCCTCCTTACCTCGCCGATTGGTACCGACAGGCGGCGAAACTGATCGGCTGACCACTGACATGCAATTCCTCAACCAGTCTGTCGAGCTTCATCCGCTGGCAAACCACGCGATGCCCGCCTGGGCGGCAACGGTGGGCGCGCGCGAAATGCATGCCTTCTGTGCGGCGGCGCGCGCGGCCGGGCGCCGGCTGGTGGCGCTGTGGGGCAGCGACCGCCGCGACCGCGACAAACAGCACGGGTACGCCCTGCACGTCGCGCTCGACCTGGCCGAAGGACTCGTTTGCCTGACGCAGCCGCTATCGACCGCCAAGCCGGAATTTCTCGATCTTTCGTCGGTTTTCCCGGCGGCCAACCGCATGCAGCGTGCCGTTCGCGACATGGTAGGCGCCTCCCCGATGGCCGACGACAAGCGGCCCTGGCTGCGGCACGACAACTGGCCCGAGAACTACTTCCCCTTGCGCTCCGATACGCCGGATGCCGTGTTCAAGACGAAAAACGAGGAATACGCTTTCATCCGCGTCGAAGGCGACGGCGTCCACGAAATTCCGGTCGGCCCGATTCACGCGGGGATTATCGAACCCGGCCACTTCCGCTTCTCGGTGGTCGGCGAAACGGTGCTGCGGCTCGAACAGCGGCTGGGCTGGAAGCACAAGGGGATAGAGCGGCGTTTTGTCGGCCTGTCGCTCGCCGGAGGCGCGAAGCTCGCCGGCCGGGTTTCAGGCGACTCGACGGTGGCCTACGCTTGGGCGTACAGCCAGGCCGTCGAAGCGATCACCGCCACCGCGCCGCCGCCGAGGGCTCTGTCCCTGCGCGCGCTGCTGCTGGAGCGCGAGCGGATCGGCAACCATCTGGGCGATCTGGGCTATCTCGGCAACGACGCGGCGCTGGCGTTCGGCCTGATGCAGTTCATGCGACTCAAGGAGGACTGGGTTCGCCTGAACGGCGAGCTGTTCGGCCACCGCCTGATGATGGATCGCGTCGTTCCCGGCGGCGTCGGCACCGATCTCGACGCGCGGGGAAGCCGCCGCATCCTCGCCCAGTGCGACGACCTAGAGCGCGAGGTGCAGGCGTTGAAGCGCATCTACGATGACCATGCCGGCTTGCAGGATCGATTCCTGACAACCGGGCGCGTCACGGCGGAACTCGCCGAACTATTGGGCGTCATCGGGCTTGCCGGGCGGGCCAGCGGGCAGCGGTGGGATTTGCGCTGCCTGCATCCCTGCGCGCCTTACGCAAAGCTGGCGCCAAAAATTTCCGTGCACGAAAGCGGCGACGTTGCCGCTCGCGTGCTCGTGCGCTTCGCGGAAATCGCCGAGTCGCTACGCCTGATCCGCAACATCGTGAACGCGATGCCGCAGGGCGAAACCCGCATCGAGATTGGCGGTGAATTGCCGGGGTCGCCCGGAGCGTTCGCTTGCGGGTGGATCGAAGGCTGGCGCGGCGATGTTCTCGTCGCGCTGGAGTCCGACAGCCGGGGCGCCATCCGCCGCTGCCACTGTCACGACCCGTCCTGGCAGAACTGGCCGGCTCTGGAACACGCGGTGATCGGAAACATCGTCCCCGATTTTCCGCTCATCAACAAATCCTTCAACCTCTCTTATGCCGGGCAGGATCTCTGACCATGATTCCAATGCTCAGACAGATAATCCGGGCCGGCATCGTCACCGAAGCGCCGCCGGCAGCCGACGAAGCGTTGCGCCTGACCGGCCAGCGGTTGAGCGCCGCGATGCTGCGCCAGCTCGGCCGCGCGCTGGTCATCCGCCACATCGACGCCGGTTCGTGCAACGGCTGCGAGCTGGAAATCCATGCGCTGAACAACCCGTACTACAACCTCGAGGCGATAGGCATCAAGTTTGCGGCCAGCCCGCGCCATGCCGACCTGTTACTGGTGACCGGGCCGGTCGCCAAGAACATGGAAGTTGCCGTCAAGCGCGCCTACGACGCGACGCCGGCGCCCAAGCTGGTGGTTGCCGTCGGCGACTGCGGCTGCACCGGCGGCGTATTCGGCGAGAGTTACGCTTCCTGCGGCCGCGTATCGAACGTCATCCCCGTAGACGTGGCGGTTCCCGGCTGCCCGCCCACGCCGCTCCAGCTCATGCAGGGTATACTCACCGCTATCGCCCCCGCTGCCGCCAAGTAACTATTGTTCTCCGAGGGTTTAGCTACGATTTGGCGGGAACTTGTCGGGGTGTTTCCCTGACTAAGCGTCTCCGGGCATCGCGCCCGGCCGATTTCATCGACCGCAAACCCGAATCAATAACCCTTTCAAGGAGATACACCATGGCCGTTCTCGTCGGCAAGCAAGCCCCTGACTTCACCGCAACCGCCGTGATGGGCAACAACGAAATGAAGCAATACACGCTCTCGGCAGAAACCAAGGGCAAGTACGCCGTTATCTTTTTTTATCCGCTCGACTTCACCTTCGTCTGCCCGTCCGAACTGATCGCCTTCGACCACCGGCTAGCCGACTTCAAGCAGCGCGGCGTCGACGTTATCGGCGTCTCCATCGACTCGCAGTTCACCCACCTCGCCTGGAAGAATACGCCGGTCAATAGCGGAGGCATCGGCCAAGTGCAGTACCCGCTGATCGCCGACATCAAGCACGAGATTTGCCGCGCCTACGATGTCGAGTTCGGCGCCGCCGGCGTCGCGTTTCGCGGTTCTTTCCTGATCGATAAGAACGGCGTCGTGCGCCACCAGGTGGTCAACGATCTGCCGCTCGGCCGCAACGTTGACGAAATGCTGCGCATGGTCGACGCGCTGCAATTCACCGAAGAGCACGGCGAAGTCTGCCCGGCCGGCTGGAACAAGGGCAAGGCCGGGATGAAGGCATCGACCGAAGGCGTCGCCGAATATCTGGCCGCACACGCCAAGGAACTGTAAGCCGCGTTCCCGGGATAGCAAAAAACCGCGCCGGTGCGCGGTTTTTTTGACCCTCCGGCGCGCTATGACAATCTATTTGGGCAGCGCGCGCGCCACGACGAGCAGCGTTACCTTCGTCGCCCCGTGCAGCTTGAGCGTTCCCGCGCATTCGTCGAGCGACGCGCCGGTGGTCATCACGTCGTCGACCAGAACGATGCGCTTGCCGGAAAGATCCGCGTTGCAGCGGAAAGCCCCGCGCATGTTCTTCCCCCTTTCACGCCAGGGCAAACCGGCTTGCGCCGGCGTATTCCGCGCACGCGAACAAAGCTCGGCGGCTATCGGCCAGCCGCGGGCTTTACCGACCGGGCGGGCGAGTTCGAGCGCCTGGTTGAAGCCGCGTTCGCGCAGGCGTTCCACGTGCAGCGGCAAGGGAACGATCAGATCGGCGTCGCAACTCCGAGCCAGACCGGCAAGCCGTTCGCCGAAATAGCGCCCCACAGCGAGACGATGGGCGTATTTGAACGATTGGATCAGTTTGTCGGCCGGAAAATCGTAGCGAAACGCGGCCAGCGTCGCGTCGTAGTGCGGTGGCTTGCTCAGACAGCGGCCGCAATGCTCGCCTTGCGGCGACGGTAGCGCGCATCGCGGGCAGCGCTGCTCGGGCAGGCGCGGCAAATCGTCGGCACAGGCCGGGCAGAGGATCGTATTCCCGCTCTCCGCGCCGCACAGCAGGCAGTCCTGCGCGAGCAGACTGTCGCGCGCGCGGCGAACGAGTCCGGTGCTTTGAGTTAAAATTCGCATCCCGCCCGTGCTCAGTAGGTTCTTCGATGAACGCCATCCTTCAAGCCGCAGCCCCCATTGCTCCGGCAACCCCAGCAAAGTGGACTGTCGCCGAAGTCGAGGCGCTTTACCAGATGCCGTTCATGGATTTGATGTTCCGCGCACAGCAGGTGCACCGCGAGCACTTCGACGCCAGCGAGATACAGCGCTCCACCCTGCTGTCGGTCAAAACCGGCGGCTGTTCCGAAGATTGCGGCTACTGCTCGCAGGCGGCGCGCTACGATACCGGGACCGGGCGCGAGCCGCTGATGCCCCTCGCCGAAGTTGTCGCGGCCGCGCGGGTCGCCATGGACAAGGGCGCGTCGCGCTTCTGCATGGGTGCCGCCTGGCGCGAGCCGAAAGACAAGGATCTCGAAAAGGTCACCGAGATGATCCGCGCGGTAAAAGATCTCGGCATGCAGACCTGCGTCACGCTCGGCATGTTGAAAGACGGCCAGGCAGAGCAGTTGAAGGAAGCCGGCCTCGACTACTACAACCACAACCTGGATACCGACGCCGAGTTCTACGGGGAGGTGATCACCACGCACAAGCACGCCGACCGCATCGACACCTTGGGCCAGGTGCGCGAAGCGGGGATTAAAGTATGCTCGGGCGGCATCGTCGGCATGGGCGAATCGCGCCGCAACCGTGCCGCGCTGATCGTCCAGCTCGCCAACCTCAACCCGCCGCCCGAGTCGGTGCCGATCAACAATCTGGTGCCGGTTCCCGGCACGCCGATGGCCGGCGTGGCGCCGATCGACCATTTCGAGTTCGTGCGCACCATCGCCGCCGCGCGCATCGCGATGCCGGCCAGCTTCGTCCGCCTCTCGGCCGGACGCCAGGCGATGCCCGAAGAAGTCCAGGCGCTATGCTTCCTGGCCGGCGCCAACTCGATCTTTTACGGCGACCGGCTGCTCACCACCGGCAACCCGGAAGCCGACAGCGACGAAGCGCTTTTCGAGAAGCTCGGCCTGCGCCCGATCTGATGGCCGGAACGGCGCAAGTTGTCGTGAACTTCGTCGATCCGCGCCAGGTGCGGCGCAATTTCGCGCGCGCCGCAGCAGGTTACGACGCCGCCGCCGTTTTGCAGCGCGAGGTCGGCGGCCGCATGCTGGAGCGCCTCGACTACATGCGTATCGCGCCGCAGCGCGTGCTCGATCTCGGTTGCGGCACCGGCGCCAGCCTCACCGCCCTGCACGAACACTACCCGAAAGCGCAACTGCTCGGCGCCGACCTGAGCGAGGCCATGCTGCGTGCCGGTCGCGGGGGGCACGCCCGCTTGCGCTGGCTGCTGCCCTTCCTGCGCGGCAACAAAACCGCCCTGGCGGCGGCCGATGCCGCCGCGCTGCCCTTCGCCAAGGATGCGGTGGATCTGCTCTGGTCGAACCTGATGCTGCACTGGCTGGACGACCCGCTGCCGGCTTTGCGCGAGATGCACCGCGTGCTCGACGTGGGCGGCCTGCTGATGTTTTCGACCTTAGGGCCGGATACGCTGAAGGAGCTGCGTTCCAGCTTCGGCGACGGCGAACTTCACACGCAGCGCTTCGCCGACATGCACGACCTGGGCGATATGCTCGTCGAATGCGGATTCGCCGACCCGGTGATGGACATGGAAGTGCTGACCATGACCTACGCCAGCCTCGACGACCTCTTCCTCGACCTGCGCCAAAACGGCGCGACCTGCGCGATGCGGGCGCGCCGGCGCGGCCTGACGGGGCGCTCGGCGTGGCGGTCGATGCGGGAAAAATACGAAAGCCTGGCGCGGGAAGGACGGTTGCCGGCCACGTTTGAAGTGGTTCACGGCCACGCCTGGAAAGCGCCGCCGAAAAAAGCCGGGGACGGGCGGACGGTGGTTCGCTTCGATTTGAAGCGGGCGCAGTAGTGCCCGCTCGCGGTCAAGGCCGCGCCTTGACCAGGATATTTCAACGCCCTCGGCGCATCCGATATAATCCGCCCCATGCGTCTCTTCCTGACCCTGCTGCTGGCCGTCGCGATCCCGTTCAACGCGGCGTTTGCCGTTGCGGCGGGATGGTGCGACGAATTGCAGCATGCGGCGCATCCGGGCCATCACGTCCATGTTCACGATCATGAACATGGCAACGATAGCAACGATAGCGGCCGCGCGGCCGGCGATGTCGGGCAGGACGGCAGCGCCGGTTCAAAACAGAAGGCGGACGGCCACCACCACTCGCACGTTCATCCGGTCTTCTCCACGATGCTGCCCGCACCGGTTGGCTTGAACTTGCCGGTCGCACCCGATGCGCCGCTTGCCCCGGCTGCCGAAACCTTCATCTCGGCCATCCCGCCCCGCCTCGAACGCCCGCCGAGATCCGCTCCCGTCGCCTGAGCCGACGGGACGCCGCCTTCTTTTCCGGTTCGCCGACGCCTGCCCACCCGGGCTGACGTTTGCCTGTCCCGTCGAAATCCCCACCCGTTTAGACGAGGATTTCGATGTATCGCACCCCTTATTTACCTAAACCGCGCCTGCCTGCCATCAGCCTGGCGCTGGTGCTGGGTCTGTGCGCCCCTGCCGTACTGGCCGACCTTGGCCTCAACGAAAGCGAAGCGCTGCGTCTTGCTCTGGCTCGTCCGGCGTTTTCCGACTGGTTGCGGGGCCGTGCCGGCGAAGCCGAGGCCGATGCGCTGGCCGCCGGCATCTGGGCCAACCCGTCGCTGGAACTGGCGCGCGACAAGACCGGTGCCAGCCGCGAGACGAGCTGGCAACTGGCGCAACCCTTCGATCTTTCGGGCCGGCGCGGCCTGCGCGAAGACGCGGCGCGCCACCGCGTGCGCGCCGTCGAATCCGACAACCTCACCCACCGAAACGAGCTCGCTGCCAACGTGCGCCGCAGTTTCCACGACGTGTTGCGCCAGCAGGAGACCTTGCGCGCCGTCGGCGACTGGGCGGCGCGCTTCGTCGGCATAGTCGGCGTCGTGGACAAGCTCGCCCGCGCCGGCGAGGTGGCCGGCTACGACCGCCGCCGGATGGTGCGCGAACAGCGCAGCGCCGAAGCAAAGCTGGCCGAAACGCGCGCCGACCTGGAGCGCAGCCGCGCCCGGCTAACCGCGTTGATTGGCCGCGAGTGTTGCGGCTCCGAAGCCGGCAACCGCGTTGTCGGACGCCTGCCGCCCACCGCGCCACCACCCCTGCCAACCTTACAGGCCAGACTCGCCGAAAGGCCCGATCTGGCCGCGCTGGCGGCGCGCGCCGAAGCCTTTCAGGCCGACAACGCCGCCGCGCAGCGCAATCTGCCGGACGTCACCATCGGCATCGGCAGCAAGCGCCTGGACGACAGCGGCGGGGGAGGAAGCACGATCGCGGAGGGCGAACTCGCCGGCCTGCACCGGCAAGTGACGCAACTGATCGCCGCCGCCGAACGCTACCGCGCCGACGCCGTCGCGCCCTCGGCCGACCTCGTCCGCATCGCCGAAACCGCCTACCGCGCCGGCGAATCCACCCTCCTCGAACTGCTCGACGCCTACAAGGGCGCGCTCGAAGCCGAAACCACGGCGCTCGCCCTCGAATGGAAAGCGCGCGAAGCGCACATCGAGCTTGACCAACTGACAGGAAGCCACCCGCAATGAACGCCAAACAACTCTCCGCAATGTCGCTCCGGGCATCGCTACTGACATCACTCCTGGCCGCCTTGCTGATCGCCGGATGTGGCGACAGGACAACGGCACCAGCGCTGGCCAATACGCACGCTGAAGCTGGGGAAAAGATCACCCACTTCAGCGAGAAGACCGAACTCTTCGTCGAATTTCCGACGCTGGTCGTCGGGCAGGCAGCGACCTTCGTCGCCCATTTCACGCAGCTTGCCGATTTCAAGCCGCTCGCCGAGGGCAAACTCACCGTCCTGCTGGCCGGCGGCAACGCGCCCGACGAGCGGTTTACTGCCGACGCCCCCGCCGTACCGGGCATCTTCAAGCCGGCAGTCACCCCCGGGGTTGCCGGCGAACGCGAGCTGACGCTGATCGTCGAATCGGCGCTCGGCACGCTGACGCACGAACTCGGCCCGGTCGCCGTTTTTGCCACGGCCGCCGACGCCAGCCACGGCGAGGGTACGCACGAGCATGAACATGAAGAGGCCGGCATCCCGTTCAGCAAGGAGCAGCAATGGAAGATCGACTTCGCCACGACGGAAGCGGTCAAGGGCGTCGCCCGCCCGTCGCTCG
The DNA here is from genome assembly GCA_016208425.1 of Betaproteobacteria bacterium. Lineage (GTDB taxonomy): Bacteria > Pseudomonadota > Gammaproteobacteria > Burkholderiales > Rhodocyclaceae > JACQYA01. Next base: position 2,071 of record JACQYA010000073.1, on the reverse strand, counting down.
CCGCCACCGCGACGATCAAGGCGCATCCCGATAGCGAAGCGCGGCTGGCCGCGCCGGCCGCCGGTTTGCTGCGCGCCGCCGGAAGCTTCCCGCGCGTCGGCCAGACGGTACACAAAGGGCAAGTGCTGGCCTGGCTCGCGCCGCGCCTCGGCGGCGACACCGACCAGGCGACGCTGGAGGCCGCCGCCGGCAAAGCGCGCATTGCGCTGGCGCAGGCGATGCGCGAGCGCCAGCGCATGGAAACGCTGTTCGCGGACGAAGCGGTTCCCGAAAAACGCCTGCTCGCCGCACGCGCCGACGAAGGCCTGGCGCAAGCCGAAGCCAAGGCTGCGCAGGCGCGGGCAGGGCAGTTGAGTGGTAGTGGGGGCAGCGGCATTGCCATCCGCGCCCCGGTTGCCGGCGTAATCGCCGATGTTGCGGTGGCGGCCGGCGCGTTTGTCGCCGAAGGTGCGCCGCTCTTCCACATCGCCGATACCGCCCGCCTCTGGCTGGAAGCGCGCGTGCCGGAAAGCGAGCTTGGAAAACTCGGCAAACCCGGCACACCAACCGGCGCAGCGTTTTCGGTCGATGGCTACGCGCAGCCCTTCGTTATCGATACAGTCAAACTCGGCAAACGTGGCGACAGCGGCAAGCTGATCGGCGTCGGCAATGCGGTCGATGCGGTGACGCGCACTGTGCCGGTGATCTTCGAGTTCGCCAATCCCGACGGCGCGTTGCGTCTGGGCATGACGGCCAGGGCGCAGATCTTTGCCGGCGACGGCGAACCAGCCGTACTGGTGCCGGCCAGCGCCGTGCAGAACGAGAGCGGCACGCAGGTCGTCTATGTGCAAAGCGGCGGCGAATCCTTCGCGCGCCACATCGTGCAGACCGGCGCGCGCGACGGTGAGCGGATCGCCATCGTTGCCGGCCTCGAAGCAGGGCAGCGCGTGGTGAGCAAAGGCGGCTACCTGATTCGCCTGTCGACCTCCAAAGCCGGCCCCGCCGGTCACGCGCACTAAGGAGCCGCCACCATGATCGGAACCATCATCCAATGGTCGCTGCGCAACCGGCTGTTCGTCGTACTGGGCGCGTTGCTGCTGCTCGTCTGGGGCGGCCTTGAAACGACGCGCACGCCGGTCGACGTCTTTCCCGACCTGACCGCGCCCACCGTCACCGTCGTCACCGAAGCCGGCGGCATGGCACCGGCCGATATGGAACGGCTCGTCACTTTCCCCATCGAAACGGCGTTGAACGGCGCGCCCGGCGTGCGCCGCGTGCGCTCCTCAACCAAGATCGGCCTGTCGGTCGTCACCGTCGAGTTCGCCTGGGGCACCGATGCCTATCTCGCCCGCCAGATCGTCGCCGAGAAGCTGCAACTGGCAAAGGCCTCACTACCGCCCGGTGTCGAAGCGCCGGTGATGACCCCGGCGACATCGATCATGGGCGAGATCATGTTCATCGCGCTGACCTCGGAAACAACGGGGGGGCACTCGGCAGCAGCGCTCAAGAATACCGCCGACATCGTGCTGCGCAAGCGCCTGCTGGCGGTGCCCGGCGTTGCCGAAGTGCTGACTACAGGCGGCGACTTGCAGCAATTCCAGGTGACGCTGAAACCGGATCGGCTGACGGCCTACGGCCTGACCATCGACCAGGTGGTAAAAGCCGTCGAAGGCTCGAACCACAACGCACAGGCCGGCTTCTATGCGGAAAACGGCCAGGAGTACCTGATCCAGGGCATCGGCCGGGTGCGCGGCAGCGAGGACATCGCCGAAGCCGTGGTGGCGATGAAAAACGGCCAGCCCGTGCTGGTGCGCCACATCGCCGACGTGGCGCTGGGCACTGCCGTCGTGCGCGGCGTTGGCTCGACCAACGGCAAACCGGCCGTCGTGCTCGGCATCCAGCGCCAACCCGCCGCCAACACGCTGGCGCTGACGCGCGTGCTGGATCGCATGCTGGCCGACATCCAGCAATCGCTGCCGGCCGGCATGAAAATCGAAACGCGGCTGTTCCGCCAGGCCGACTTCATTGAAACCTCGATTGCCAACCTGATGGCGGCTTTGCGCGATGGTGCCCTTCTCGTGGTCGCCATCGT
>JACQYA010000199.1 GCA_016208425.1 Betaproteobacteria bacterium | reverse complement strand
TAGGCGATTCCCGCCTCGTTCAGCAGATGCTGAACCGGCTTCAACGCACCGTGCGCGTGCACCGCCAGATGCGACTCGATCGCCTCGGGTTCCATGCCATGCGTCTGCCACTCCTGCGGCTTGGGCTGCACGTTAACAAGATGAACCGTCAAGGGGCCGTGCTTCTTGATGAAGTCGGCGACATACATCGCCGCCTGAAAAGCGGAATCCGAGCCATCCACCGGTAACAGAACGTTTTTCATCGCCATCTCCTTTTTTGAGTTAACCAGATTCTGCGGGGTTTGCAGCCGCGCGGCTCCGAAAAAGCTGCTGCACGAGCTTGCGCGCTTCGTCCAACAATAGCACCGACGCCGCCACCGCAACCGCCAGGCCCCAGTCTTTGGCGGCCAGATCGACGGTGTCGAACACCGCCTGCGCGGGCGCCCAATGCACCACCAGGACTTGCAGCGCCAGCACGCCGCCCAGCGCCAGCCACAGTTTTCCGTTGCGGAAGAAGGTGGCGTTGAAGGCGCTGCCGCGTTCGGCGCGGGCGTTGAAGACGTTGAAGAACTGGAACAGCACGAAAGTGGTGAACGCGGCGGTCAGCGCGTAGGGCTGGCCGTGTTCGGTAAGCCCCTGGCGGAACATGAACAGGGTGCCGGCCATCATCGTCAGCCCGTAAAGCGCCAGGCGCAGCAGGCGTTCGCCATCGAGAATCTGCGCCGCCTGCCGGCGTGGCGGGTCGCGCATCAGGCCGGGGCGCGCCGGCTCGACGCCGAGCGTCATGGCCGGCGGGCCGTCCATGATGATGTTGATCCACAGCAAATGGATCGCCGTGAACGGTGCCGGCCAGCCGAGCAGCGTCGCGGCGAGCACGGTCAGAATGGCACCGATGTTGGTCGACAGTTGAAAGCGGACGAACTTGACGATGTTGTCGTACACCACGCGGCCTTCCTTGACCGCGCGCACGATGGTCGCGAAATTGTCGTCGGTGAGCACCAGCGTTGCCGCCTCGCGGGTGACTGCGGTGCCGGTGACGCCCATGGCTACGCCGATGTCGGCGGCTTTCAGCGCGGGCGCGTCGTTGACCCCGTCGCCGGTCATCGCGACGACGTGGCCGAGCGCTTTGAGCGCGCGCACGATGCGCACCTTGTGCGTCGGCGAGACGCGCGCGAAAACGACGATGCCATCGACGCGGGCGATCAAGGCCGCGTCATCCAGCGCATCGAGTTCGCCGCCGTCGACCACCTCGCCGACGAGACCGAGTTCGCGGGCGATGGCGGCGGCAGTCGTCTTGTGGTCGCCGGTAATCATCTTGACCTCTATGCCGGCTGCGTGGCACAGCGCAATCGCCGCCTTGGCCTCCGGCCTTGGCGGATCCATCAGGCCGGCCAGGCCGATAAACGTCCAGCCGTCGGCCCAGGCCATGAGATCGCCCGCCGGGTCGAAATCGCCGGCCGGAATGAGGCGTTGGGCGACGGCCAGCACGCGCAGCGCCTGCCCGGCCAGCGCCTCGTTCTCGCGCCCGATCAGGTCGCGCGCGGTCCCGTCGAGGGCTTGTTCGCCATCGGCGGCGCGCCAGCGGGAGGCGCGCGCCAGCAATACGTCGGGCGCACCTTTGACGAGCATTTCCACAGTTTCGCCGGCATGGTGGAAAGTGGCCATGAACTTGTGCGCCGAATCGAAGGGAATTTCGGCGATGCGTGGCCGGCGTTCCTGTTCCGCTTCCGGGTCGATGCCGCACTTCTGCGCCAGCACCCACAAAGCGCCCTCGGTCGGGTCGCCGATCAACTGACCGTCGCGCACGCGGGAATCGGCGCACAAAGCCATTGGCATTGCCAATGGACGTAGATCGAGCATTGGCGCGGCCTCGGCGTGTATGGCGCCTTCCGCGCCATAGCCCTCGCCGAGCACCGAAAACCGCTGCCCGGCAAACCAGCCGGCGCGCGCCGTCATCTGGTTCAGGGTCAGCGTGCCAGTCTTGTCGGAACAGATGACGGTGGTCGAGCCTAGCGTTTCGACGGCGGACAGCTTTTTGAGGATGGCGCGATTCTTCGCCATGCGCCACATGCCGATCGCCAGCGTCACCGTGACCACTGCCGGCAGCCCCTCGGGAATGGCGGCGACCGCCAAAGCGACGGCGGTCATCGCCGCCTGCTGCCACGGCAGGCCACGCGCGAAATCGAGCAGAAAAATTACCGTGACGACCCCGCCGGCAATGGCGGCGAGTTTCTTGCCCAAGGTATCGAGCTGGCGTTGCAGTGGCGCTTCGCCTTCTTCGGCACCGGCGATCATGTCGGCCAGCTTGCCCATTTCGGTGCGCATGCCGGTGTCGGTCACCAGCAATTCGGCCCGGCCGCGCGTGACGACGGTATTCATGAACAGCAGATTGACGCGATCGCCCAGCGGCAGGTCGTCGCTGTCGAGTACCGCCATGTGCTTGCCAACGGCGTGCGACTCGCCGGTCAACGCCGCTTCGTCCGCCTCCAGATTGTGCGCGACGAGCAGCCGGCCGTCGGCCGGCACGCGGTCGCCGGCCTCCAGCAACACGATGTCGCCCGGCACCAGTTGGCTGGCGTCCACTTCCGAGATCCGACCATCGCGGCGCACCCTGGCATGCGCCGCGAGCATCTCCTTGAGCGCCGCCAGCGTGCGTTCCGCCCGATGTTCCTGCCAGAAGCCAAGGCCGGCGTTGAGCAGCACCACGATAAGAATGACCGCCGCATCCTTGAGATCGCCGATCGCCCAGGCCAGCGCCGCCGCGAACAGCAGCACGACGACCAGGAAATTCCTGAACTGGTCGAGAAACTTGCGCCAGAGCGGGCGTGGAACCGCCTCGGCCAGCCTGTTCTCGCCGTGTTCGGCTAACCGTTCGGACGCCGTCGCCGTGCTCAGGCCAGCGGCGGGAACGACGCCCAGCGCCTGCGCCGCCTCGGCTGCGGAAAATGTATGCCAGGAGTGGTGTCCGATGCGGCATCCGATACGGCGTTCAATGTCCATGCGCGAAAAGTATCCAGGTGTTGGCGATGTAGAGGGCAAACAGCCCGAAGCTGATCCAGGTCAGCCCGAGCAGCCCGCGGCCGCGCGGGCGGAAAATCAGGCCGACGATGACCAGCGCGCTCATCATCGCCGCCGTCATCGCGGTCAGCGCATGCGTCTGTCCGACCGCCGCGAGCAGCGGGCCGCGCGTGAAGGCGAGGTCGTCGATGGCGAGAATGACCATGTTGAACAGGTTGCTGCCGAGCAGGTTGGCAATCGCCATATCGACGGCGCCCAGGCGCAGCGCCGACAGCGTCACCGCCGCTTCCGGCGCCGAGGTGATGGCGGCCACCAGCAGCGTGCCAACGAAGCCCTGGCCCCAGCCCATGAGTTCGGCGAGATCCTTGGCGACAAAGGGCAGCCACGAGCCGGCGGCGACGATGAAGCTGGCCGCCACCGCGTAGCCGACGAGCGCCCGGCGCAGGGTAATGCCGGCATATTTTTCGGCCTGCTCTTCGACAAAATCGGCGACGACCCGCTGCTCGTAGCGATAAACGACACGCATCGACAGCAGGTAGATGACGATAATGAACGGTGTGTAAGCGCCGACGTGCATCACCGTCGGGCTGAATCCACTGCGCTCCAGAAGCAGGCTGAAAGCGACGAAGACGAGCAGCAGGGCGCCCAGCGCGGCGG
>JACQYA010000072.1 GCA_016208425.1 Betaproteobacteria bacterium | reverse complement strand
TGTCGCTGCTTTCAAACTCGAATGTTTGAGCCTCTCCAACAAGCTCAACCCCTTCGCGCTTTGTCGCAAGCTACTCATCAACGCCTCTCGATCCGCCTATGAACAGCTTCAGTTGTTCCGAGCGACTGCGTAACATCAGTTAGTAACTGCGCACATCAATGTCCTGCTCGCTAAAGTGTTGTCGCCGTGACTGCCGACATCGACCTGTGGCACCGAGCGGCGGCGGTTGCTGGCGCTATTGCAGCGCTTGGAGCGCGACGCGGAACGCATCCGCCAGCCGGCTGTAAGCAACAAAAAAGGACTCCGAAGAGTCCTTTTTTATCCGCCCGTTGCACAGTTTGCTACACAGCCGTAAATTTCAGTAACGTCGCGAATCGCTGAAAGCCTTGCCGTTACTGGTGCGCCCGGCGAGACTCGAACTCACAACCCCCGGCTTAGAAGGCCGGTGCTCTATCCGGTTGAGCTACGGGCGCCAGTCTCTACACTCGGGCAATAAATCCGGCCGGTATCGCCTGTTACAGACATTAAATCCTTGGTCGGGGCGGTGGGATTCGAACTCACGACCCTCTGCTCCCAAAGCAGATGCGCTACCAGGCTGCGCTACGCCCCGAGGAAGCGCGCATTCTACAGATTGGTGCCGCACAGGTCAATAAAAGCGGCACAGATTTCCAGGGCAATCGCACATCATTTACCCTAATTGCGCTCGCCACGCTCCAGCAATTGTTCCCGCAAGGTGCGCGCCGCCGGTTTTAGCGGGGTGCGGCTTGCCGTCCATCCCGGCTGCACGGGCGGGGTGAGGGCGCGAAAGCGCGTCGCCAGCCAGGCGAAGGCGCGATAGAGCGCCGGGCGGGTGTAAAGCGCGGCCCAGCCGGCCCAGACGAAATCCATCAAGGCGCTTCTCGCCGCGCCCTGGCCGACCAGCGGCGCGTGGCCGGGGCGGGCGTCGTGCTGCGCTTCACCGCGCAGGCGGATGAGCAGGTCGGGGATCGGTATTTTCACCGGGCAGACTTCTCCGCAGGCGCCGCACAGGGTGGACGCGGTCGGCAGCGCGTGCGTCGCGGCGAGACCGATCAGGTGCGGCGAGACGATTTCGCCGATCGGGCCGGGGTAGGTGGTGCCGTAGGCGTGACCGCCGATGCGCGTATACACCGGGCAGTGGTTCATGCACGCGCCGCAGCGGATGCATTGCAGCGTCGCGCGCAGTTGCCGGTCGGCGTAGGCCTGCGTGCGGCCGTTGTCGACCAGTACGAGGTGAACTTCCTTCGGGCCGTCTAGTTCGGCGTTTCTGCCGTCCTTTTCGCCCGGTTTGCGCGGGCCGCTGATGAGGTTGAGGTAGGTGGTGGTCGCCTGCCCGGTCGCCGAGCGCGTCAGCAGGCCAAAAAGCGGCGGTACGTGTTCGAGCTTTTCGACGACTTTTTCGATGCCGGTGATGGCGATATGCACCTCCGGCACGGTGGTGCACATGCGGCCGTTGCCTTCGTTCTCGACCAGGCACAGCGTGCCGGTTTCGGCGACGGCAAAATTCACCCCGGACAACCCGATCTCGGCGCGCATGAACTTCTCGCGCAACACGGCGCGGCCGATGCCGATCAGCTCATCGACCGACTCGGTGTAGCGGGCGCCCGGCACCTTCTCGGCGAACAAGCGGGCGATCTGCTCCTTGGTTTTGTGGATCGCCGGCATGATGATGTGCGAGGGCTTCTCGCCGTCGAGCTGGACGATGTATTCGCCCATGTCGCTCTCCAGAGCCTCGATGCCGGCCGCTTCCAGCGCGTGGTTCAGCCCGACTTCCTCGCTGACCATCGACTTGCCCTTGACCACCCTTTTCGCCGCATGGCGCCGGGCGATGCCGACGATGATCGCATTGGCTTCCCCGGCGTCTTCCGCCCAATGGACGCGGATGCCGTTTTCGGTGAGCTTGCGTTCGAGCTGTTCGAGCAGGTCGGGCAGGCGCGCGAGGCTGTACTGGCGGATCTGCTCGGCCAGCGCGCGCTGCCGTTCGAGCGCGCCGGCGTCGGGAAACTGTGCGGCGCGCCGGGCGATCAAAAAATCCATTGCGCCCCGGAAGCTCTTGCGCAGGTGGGCGTCGGCCACGGCCGCTGCGGCGCGTTGCCCGAATTGGGCGGCGGGGGCGGATTGCCGCTCGCGGGCGTTCATCGCAACTCCTCCTCGTCGACCAGCAGGAGCACGATCAATTCCTTGGGGCCGTGCGCGCCATAGGCCAGCGTGACCTGGATGTCGGCCGTTTTCGACGGCCCGGAGACGAGCAGGGCGTTGGCCGGCAGCGGATTTCCGTCGGCGCCGCTCCAGCGCTGGTCGAACATCGCGTCGAGCAAGGTGTCGTAGAGCTGGCCGGCGTCGAGCAGCGCAAAGTGGATCGGCGGAACGAGCGACATCAAACGCGGCTCGCTGGCATCCGGCCAGACGATCAGCGTGCCGGTTTCGGCGATGCCGCCGCGCGTCGAGGTGATGCCGGCGTCGATGTTTTCAAAAAGCGCCTGTTTCCATTCTTCGATCGGGCGCTCGTAGGGTGCCAGTCCGGCGACGCCTGCGGCGGCGAGCTCCTTTCCGTGCGCCGTCCGCGCGCCGTAGAGCAGGGTGGCGACGCCTTTCGCGGCGCAGAGTTCGCGTACTTTTCCGATCCAGTTGCGGCGCGTGACCTTGACGACTTCGCCGTGCCAGAAGGCCATCTTCTCGCAGAAGCGCGCGATGCGCGCGGCACGGTCTTCCACCGGCTGGCGCGCGCGTTCCGCAGCATGGAAGGCGCGCGCATCGGGCGCTTGGGGCGCGTCTGTTTGCGGCGCCGAGCGCAGGCGTCGCAGGATGTGGTCGCGGGCGCTCACGGCGCTTCTCCGGTCTTTTTGCCGATTTCGTCGATTTCGTCGACGCTTGCCGTGCGTTGCCAGAGAAAGGTCGCCAGATGCCTGCCGCGAAACGGGTCGCCCCGCTTTTGCAGCGTGTGGTTGAGGTTGAGCATGCAGCCGCAGTCGGCGGAGACGAAGGCTTCGGCACCCGATTCCTTGAGCGCGCCGATCTTGTCGCCCGCCATCGCCGACGAGATCGCCGGGTGCTTGAGCGAAAACGTGCCGCCGAACCCGCAGCATTCCGGTTCGTGTTCCTGGGTGACGAGTTTTACGTCGGGCAGCTGGTCGAGCAGGGCGCGGGCATGCCGGTGGGTGCCCATTTCGCGGCGCGCCGAGCACGAGGTGTGCAGGGCGACGGTGGCCGGACGCCCGCTATCCTGCAACTGGATTTTCGCCACATGCAGCAGAAATTCCGACAGCTCGAAAACGCGCTCGGCCAGAGCTTCCGCTGCGGCAAGCTGCGCCGGATCTCCGGCGAACAGCTTGGGGTAGTGGTGGCGCATCATGCCGGCGCACGAGCCGGAAGGCACGACGACCGGCCACGGGCCGGGAAAGAGGCCGAGCTGGCTGCGCGCCACCGCGCGCGCTTGGTCGGGAAAGCCGCTGGTGTAGGCCGGCTGGCCGCAACACGTCTGGCCGGCCGGAAAATGCACGGCGATGCCTTCGCGCTCCAGCAGGCGGACGGTGTCCATGCCGGCTTCGGGGCAGAAGAGGTCGATCAGACAGGTTCCGAACAGGTAAACCGCCGGCGGTTTTTCGGGGTAATGCCGGTTGGTGTCGCAGCTCATCGCCCGCTCCTTTTGTCGTGTCGGCCGGCCGAGCCAGTCCTGCCGAACTCTAACAGTACCCGCGTCCGTGTCAACGCGCATAATGCGCACGACGCGCACGCCGCACGACTGGCGGCATCGCGTTTCGATGCCGGTTGTGATATATCAGTAATTGCTAAATTTCTGAAATCGCGCCGACACCGGAACCGTCATGCCACACATCGCGCCCACCGTTTTGTACGTGCGCCTGCCGGTATGGAAAATCTGGCCGGGCGGGGTCGTGTACCTCGCCGATTTTATCCACAAGCAGCGGCCGGAGGTGCGCCAGGAGATCCTCGATCTGGCGCTGGTTGCGCCCGGCAGGCGCCGTGCCAGGTTGCGCGAGCGGATCGTGGAATTGCGCCCGGATGTCGTCGCTTTTTCATGGCGCAACATGCAAACCTTCGGGCCGCACCCGGAAAACGACGCGCTGGAAGTGGTGATGACCTTCGACCACTCGCCCAGCCTTTGGCGCCGAGCCAGAGCGGCGTTGGATGCCACCGGGATCATCTGGGATTACGCGGCGGCGCGTCTGCGCAATTTCGGCTTCATCAGGCTGGCGCGCCGGATGTTGCCCGATGCCCGCCTGGTGGTCGGGGGAACCGCCGTATCGATCTTCGGCAAAACCATCGTCCGCAAGTGCCCGACCGACACCGTCGTCGTCATCGGCGAGGGCGAAGAGGCCTTGCTGTCGGTTGTCGACGGCTTCAACGGGTGCAACCCGCCCGCCGGCCATTACTGGTACAGGGACGCCGCCGGCACGATCACCCACCGTCCGGCCGACGAGAACTTCGACCTGGCGCGGCTGACCGCGGTGGATTTTCCTTACATCGAATCGATTTTCCCCGGATTCCGCGAATATCTGGACGGCACGATAGGCGTGCATACCAAGCGCGGCTGTCCGTTCATGTGCCATTTTTGCCTCTACAACAAGATCGAGGGCGACCGCCAGCGCTACCGGGACGCGGCCGAAGTGGGCAAGGAAGTGGAGATGTTGAGCACGGTTTATGGCGTCAAGCACATCTGGTTTACGGACGCCCAGTTTTGCTCGACCAAGCGCAGCACGCAGCACGTTGAAGCCATTCTCGACGAGATGGTCGCGCGCCGGGTCAAGGTGCGCTGGACCGGCTACCTGCGCCTCAACCACCTGACACCCGACATCGCAGCCAAAATGTTGGCGACCGGGCTGGAAAGCGTCGATCTGTCGTTTACCGGCACGCAGGAGGTGATCGACGGTCTGACGCTGGGCTACGATCTGGAGCAGCAGATGGCGGCTTTCCGCATGTTTCGCGACGCTGGTCACACCGACCAGCAGATCAAGCTCTACATGCCGCTCAACGCGCCGGGCGAGACACCGCGCACTTTGGGCGCGACCATCGTGCGTATCCGCGAGCTGTACGAGTTGTTCGGCCGCGACAACGTGCTGCCGTTCATCTTTTTTATCGGCGTGCAACCCGATACGCCGATCGAACGCCAGCTGATTGCCGAAGGCTATCTGCCGGCCGGCTACGACCCGCTGACGCTCAACCCGTTTATCATTAAAAAGCTGCTCTACAACCCGCCGCCGCTCGGCCGGATGATCGGCCGCGCCTATCTTGAAGCCTACGGGAGCCGCGGCTCCGCCGACGACTACGTCGGCCGGGCGACGATGGAGATCCTCGAACGCGAACTGGCCGCCGGCGCCTCGTAGCGTTTCAGTCCATCAGCACGCTTGCCAGCGTTTGGCCACAGCCGGAACCGCTTTCCACCGCGACGGCAAAAATGTAGGCGCCGGATTTCCATGTCTCCGCCCCGATTGGCACCACATTGACGTAGTAAAAGCCCGGCAACCGGCCTGCCGAAACAGCGGCGATACCGACCAGCGCACCGCCCGGGCCGACGACCATCGGGTCGACCTTGAAGTTGGTCGCCCCCAGCCCGGACACCGGGACGCCGTCAATATCCGTCACCGAGACGACGATGTAGTTCGCCCGCCGGTTGCCCGGCGCCGCGACGGTGTCCTCCGAGATGGCCGAAACGATGAGTCTGGACATAATATTGCTCCCTGGCGATGTCAAATTCGACGGAACGCCGATCGTATGAGAACGGGAGCAGATATTCAACCAGAATCGGTGTCTATACCGGCGGGGGCCGTTCCCAGGCGGGCAGTTGCAGATACGGCGCGACCCGTTGCGGCGTTGCGCCGCAGGGGACGACGCCGAGCAGGGGCGCCGCGATTCTTTCCCTGAGGGCGGCGAGGTTTTCCTCCGGACGCAACATTGCCGGATCGATGCGGTTGGCGACCCATCCGGCCAACGGTAGGCCGCAGGCGGCGATCGCCTGCTGGCTGAGCAGCGCGTGGTTGATGCAGCCCAGGCGCAAGCCGACGACCAGGATGACCGGAAGATCGAGCGCGACGGCCAGATCGGACGTGTCGCACTCTGCGTTTAGCGGTACGCGGAAGCCGCCGACGCCCTCGACGATTACGGCATCCGCCATCGCGCGCAGGCGCCCGAATGCGGCGACGATGGGCGGCAGTTCGATGGTGGCGCCTTCTTCCGCCGCAGCGATATGCGGCGCGATGGCGGCGCGCAAAGGGTAGGGGTTAACCAGAGGGTAGGGGGCGTCGACCGACGAAGCGGCGATCAGTTGTTTGGCGTCATCGTTCCGGCCGTCGGCGTCGAGGCCGGCGGCGACCGGCTTCATGCCGACCGCCCTGATTTTCTTGCCGGAAAGCGCGAGCAGCAGCGCGCAGGAAACGAGGGTTTTGCCGGTTCCGGTGTCGGTGCCGGTGACGAACCAGGCGGGCTTTTCTCGCGTATTCATCGAAAACAAACTCCGGGTTGGAAACTTCCCCCTTCAGGGGGTAATCGGGCAAGGGAGAGGCGTAAGCGCTTCCGTGTTGTTTCGCCCGGCGAGTCCGGGCGCGGATTGAAACATGGCGTTAGTGTTTTTCCGCGTAGCCGAGAACCACGTCGTAGCTGGCCGGCAGGCCGTCCGCCGCGCGCCGCCGCTCGTAGGCCGACTCCAGAGCCTGCCAGGCGGCGCGCCCCATCATCCCCGGGCGGGCGCCGCCGCCGACCCGGTTGGCGCCGACCGCCTTGACGGCGCGCAGCAGGGTCTTCAGATCCGTGTAGTGGACGGCGATTGTTTCCCGTTGCCAGGCGATGTTGCGGAAACCGGCACCGGCCAGCGCTTTGCCGAGGTCGTCGGGGCCGTTGAAGGGCAGGGTGTGGCGGTAGGGGTCGATGCCGCGGAAAGCGTCGCGCAGTTCGTGGAAAGTGCCCGGCCCGAGCGTGCTGACCGCGAGCCTGGCGCCGCGCCGCAGGACGCGGGCGGCTTCGGAAAAGACCCTCCCGGCGCTGCACCACTGGAGGCTCAGGTTCGACCACCAGGCGTCGAAAACCCCGTCGGCGAACGGCAGCGCTTCGATGTCGGCGGCCAGGCAGTCGTCGGCGTGCCGGCGCGCCAGAGCCAGCATCGCCGGCGCAAAATCGGCCGCCGCGATGCGCGCCGACGGCCAGCGCCGACGCAACAGCAGCGAACCGTAGCCGGTGCCGCAACCGGCGTCGAGGATGTCCAGAGGATCGGCCGCGAAGCCCGCCAGCAGCCGGTCGCAGACCTGTCGCTGCAAGACGGCGGCAGCGTCGTAGGAGGCGGCGGCGCGGTCGAAGGACGCGCGAACCCGTTGTTTAGCGGGTGGCAGCATCGCAGAAATTCAAAACTCGCGCGGCAAAGCGTTCGGGGTCGTTCAGAAAAGGCGCGTGCGCCGCGCCGGCAAAGACCTCCAGACGGGAATTCGGCAGATGTTCGGCGAGCCATTGCGCAGCGGCGAGCGGCATCAATGGGTCGCAGTCGCCGTGGATGAGCAGCGTCGGCGTGTGCGCGGAAGCGATTTGCGGGCGCAAATCGAGGCGTAGGTCTATTTCGCGCAGGAAACCCAGTCCTTGAGCCAGCGCTTCGCTATCGGGAAGTTGGCTCGCCGAAAGGCCGGCAATCAGCGTGCGGCCTATCGCCCGCGCCTGCGCGTCGCCTTGGTTGAGCAGCGCGACAAAACGTTGCAGCGCCGCTTTCGGATGGTCGCCGAGCGCCAACTGGAAGGCGTCGAGCAGCGCCGGCGGCTGGCCGGCGGACCAGTCTGCGCGCTGCGTGAAGCTGGGCGTGGCGGCGACCAGGACGAGCCGGGCAATGTGCTCCGGCGCGAGCAAGGCCGCCTGCAAGGCCAGCATGCCGCCGAGCGACCAGCCGCAGAGCGTGACGCCGGGCGGCAGCGAGGCAATCAGGCGGCGCGCTAGATTGCCGAAATCTGCGCCAGCGTCGGTTCCAGCTTCGCCGTAGCCCGGAAGATCCACGAGGTGTACCCGGCAGTGTTGCGCCAGGGCGTCGACCACAGGCGCCCAGGCCGCGCTGCCCAGCCCCCAGCCGTGAACCAGCGCCAGATCGGCGCCTTGGCCGACGATTCGGCTCCGCAAGGGGCTCATGCCAGTTTCCTCAGCGCATCGACCAGTTTTTCGACCTGCGCCGCGCTGTGCGCTGCGGTGAGCGAGACGCGCAGGCGCGCGGTGCCCTTGGCGACGGTCGGCGGGCGGATCGCCGGCACCCACAAGCCTTGTTGGTAGAGCGCCTCGGCGATCCGTAGCACCTCGAAATTATCGCCGACCATCACCGGCTGGATCGCGGTCGGCGAAGGCGGCAAGCGCCAGCGCGTGTCCGCCAGCCCGTCGCGCAGTTGCGCGGCGAGCCGCTTGAGATGCTGGCGCCGCGCGTCGCCAGCGGCGATCAAGTCGAGACTGGCGAGCAGCGCGCTGGCCATGACCGGGCTGGAAGCGGTGGTAAAAATGTAGGTGCGGGCGCGTTGCAGCAGCCATTCGATCACCGTCTCGTGCGCGGCCACAAAGGCGCCCGAAGCGCCGGCCGCCTTGCCCAGCGTGCCCATAACGATCAGGCGTTCGGACGCTGCAATGTTGAAATGCGCCAGACTGCCGCGCCCCTGTGCGCCGAGAACGCCGAAGCCGTGCGCGTCGTCGACCACCAGCCAGGCATCGAAACGTTCGGCCAGCTCCAGCAAAGCCGGCAGCGGCGCCAGATCGCCGTCCATGCTGAACACCGCGTCGGTGAGGATCAGCTTGCGCTTGGCGGAGCTGGCCGCCAGCAGGCGTTCCAGCGTGCCGACATCCTTGTGCGGATAACGCTGGCTGTCGGCGCGCGAGAGTTGCACGGCATCGATCAGCGAAGCGTGGTTGAGCTTGTCGGCAAACACCGCATCGCCGCGCCCGACCAGCGCCGGAACAATGCCGAGATTGGCCAAGGTGCCGGTGGAGAAGAGCAGGGCGTGCGGGAAGCCGGTGAAAGCGGCCAGTTTATCTTCCAGCGATTGGTGCGCACCCATGTGGCCGCTCACCAGATGCGAAGCGCCGCTACCCACGCCCCACGCTTGCGCGCCGGCACAAGCCGCCTCGACCAGCGCCGGATCGTTGGCCAGGCCGAGATAGTCGTTGCTGCAAAAACTGATGAGATCGCGCCCGTCGACGCGGGCGAGCGGGCCGCAGGGGGTTTCGAGCGTGCGGCGGCGACGTTTCAGGCCGGTGGCGTCGAGCTGGGCAAGCTGTGCGGAAAGTTCGTCGAGCAGCAGTGAAGGGCGGGATGTCGTCATCGGGTCAGACCGGCCGGAAATGCTTGCGCCCCGGCAGGCGATAGGTTTCAAAATCGTTGCGATCGAGCGTCCAGATTGCGACGCTGCCGGTTTTTAGCGCGGCGACGATGAGCGAGGCGTCGGCGAGATCCATAGGACGGTCGGCATAGCGGTCGATCCAGTCGATGGCGGCAATCAGTTCTTCCTTGCCGAGCGGCATCACTTCCAGGCCACCGCGCTCGATCCAGCGGTAAAGCGGCAGCGTCGATGCCACGGTGGGCGCGAGGTGGGAAAATTCGGTGAGCACGGCCCAAGTGGTCAGCAGCTGCCCGCGATAATCTTTCAGGAACTGCGTGCAGCGTTCGTGAGCATTATCCCGTTTGTCCGCCAAAGCGACCAGCGGACCGGTGTCGACCAGTAAAACCGTCACGCTACGCTATGCCCGTGCTTCTGGCGGATGGCTGCCTTGACACGCTCTTTGGCGGTGATTGGCGTGCTTGTCCCGGAAGTAAAAGAGCCGATGAAACCCGCCTCGCAGGCAATTTCGTAGGGCGATGCGGCAACGGGTTCTCTCACAAAACGCTGTTCGAGCAATTCGATGATGACCTCGGATTTGCTCCGCCGTGTCTTGGTGCAATATTGCGCCAGCGTCTGTTCGAGGCGATGGGGGATGCGGACGGTAGTGGTCATGGCGTTTCCTTGACTACAGAATTTGTATTAACGGTAATACGGAACGGGCTTTTGTGCAAGAAAACGCTAGCCCACATCACATCATCCTCGCGGCGCGGGATCGATCATGGCGATGTGGGCGAACGATTCGCTGGATTTGGCGAGCACCCCGTAATTTTTGAGTTTCATTGTGTAACCCTTTCGGCGGAACGCACCACCGGGCAAGCCGCGCTCAAGTCGCAGCCTCGGAAGCCGTTGACAGGGTCGACACCACCGAGGCCCGGCGCCCCAACAAGAAACCGGGAATGACCATGCTCAACGTCGTCCTGAACCGCACCGATTGCATCGAAACCCTGCTGCCGGTAGTCGAGTTGGCAATGACTGCAGGCGAGGTTTGCCGGGTGCACAACATCAATTTTCTGGGGCCGGTCGAAGTCGTCGCGCTCACGCTACTGGTGATGGCGGACAATCTGCTGGACATGAACACGGGTAGAATCTGCCACGCGCAACCCGGTTTCCGGCTGCTTGGCGTCGACGAGCGGGGTATCACGCGCACGCTGGCGATGTGACGGCGCATTCCCCGTATTCCCGAACCGCTGGGAGAGAGTTCTTGGAGTTGCATATTTCGATAGGCCGACAGGCGTTAACGCTGCTCGACGGCGCGGGGGAAGTGCTGCGCACGTATCCGGTATCGACGGCTGCGAACGGCGCCGGCGAAGACTACGGTAGCTACCGCACGCCGCGCGGCCGGCACCTCGTCCGCGCGAAAATCGGCGCGGGTCAGCCCGAAAACGCGGTATTCGTCCGCCGCCGGCCGACGGGCGAAATCTATACGCCAGAACTGGCCTTGCGGTTCCCCGAACGCGACTGGATTCTTACCCGTATCCTGTGGCTGTCGGGGTGCGAGCCGGGATTCAACCGTCTTGGTTGCGTCGATACGCAGCGCCGCAAGATTTATGTGCACGGCGCGCCGGACGACGAGGCGATGGGCACGCCCGGATCGCATGGCTGCGTGCGCATGAGCAACGCTGACATTGTCGCGCTGTTCGACCTGGTGCCGCCTTACACGCCGGTTTTTATCGGCGAAGAATAGAGGGTTCCTCCCGCCTACGATTCCTTCGCGCGGTGGGCGGCAAGCCAGGAAGCGTAATGTGTCCAGCCGGGATCGGCGGCACTCTCAAATTCGATGCGGTAGCCGGGGTGTGCCTCTTTCAGCGAGGGGGCGACCTTCGCGAGATCGGCGTCGCCGCCAAAGTATAGGTCGTACTCCCTGACGCCGGGAATATCGAGACGCCGCACATAGACAACCCAGCCGTTGCCGAAATGGTTGGCGTAACCGAGGAGGTCGTGTTCGATTTTGTCGAGAGCGGAGGACTCGTCCGGGTGCCAGTAGCCACTTTCGGGGGTTTGTTGGCAAAAAACGCTAAACCGCGCGAGATTGGGCAAGTCGTCTGAGGGAGTCTCCTTGCTGAAGCTATCGTCGAGCAATACTTGAGAAGGTATACCGTTAATTTCGGTATCGAAGAGATGCCAGGTCATGGGAGTGGGCCAGTATAGGTGTGGAAAAAATGGGGGGCGGCGATGCGCTAGTGGTCAGTCAACTTGATTCGACGGTAGAAGTTTGACGTATTCTGGGCTGTCCATCGTAGAAACTTCCAATCGTGAGCCGCCAAGCACATGAAAGGGAGAGACCGGATGGACAAGTTTGAAAGTTTGAGCCACTCGGCGTGGGACTGCAAATCCGTCGGACTCCCTATTTTTCAGCCTACCTCACTGCTGGTAAGGTTCGCACAACATAGACGGCACAAGCCGGTGCTGCGGCACTTGATCTGGGTTTGCGGTGATGCCTGCCACGGCTACCGCCGACGCAGCGCAAGCCCTGCGGCAGGTATAATTGGCGCTTTATTTCAGCGAACCCGTCGACCATGGAAGCAGAACAGCTCAACATCCTCGCCAACCGCCTGGCCGACCTGACGCAAAGAGCCGCCGAACTCCGGAGGTATCTTTGACTACGATCACAAACACGACCAACTGAGCGCCGTCTCGCGCGAGCTGGAAGACCCCAAGGTCTGGGATAACGCCGAGCGCGCGCAGGAACTCTCCAAGGAAAAGAAGGCGCTGGAAAACGTCGTGCTCGTCCTCGATTCGGTCGGCGACGGGCTGAAGGACGCCGACGAGCTGTTCGCGATGGCGCGCGAGGAAAACGACGACGATACGCTGCACGCCGTCGCGACCGACGTCGACGGCATCGAGAAATCGGTCGCCACGCTCGAATTCCGCCGCATGTTCAACAACCCGGCCGACCCGCTCAACTGCTTTGTCGACATCCAGGCCGGCGCGGGGGGCACCGAAGCGCAGGACTGGGCGTCGATGCTGCTGCGCATGTACCTCAAGTACGGCGAGCGCAAGGGCTACGGCGTCGAAGTGCTGGAAGAATCGGAAGGCGACGTGGCCGGCATCAAGACGGCGACCATCAAACTCTCCGGCGAGTACGCCTTCGGCATGCTGCGCTCGGAGACCGGTATCCACCGCCTCGTGCGCAAATCGCCGTTCGACTCGAATGCCCGCCGCCACACGAGCTTCTGCTCGATCTTCGTCTACCCGGAAATCGACGATTCCTTTGAAATCGACATCAACCCGGCCGATCTGCGCGTCGACACCTATCGCGCCTCGGGCGCTGGCGGCCAACACATCAACAAGACCGACTCGGCGGTGCGTATCACGCACATTCCGAGCGGCATCGTCGTGCAGTGCCAGAACGACCGCTCGCAGCACCGCAACCGCGCCGAGGCAATGGCCATGCTCAAATCGCGCATGTACGAAGCGGAGATTCGCAAGCGTCAGGCCGAGCAGCAGAAACTCGAAGACGCCAAGACCGACATCGGCTGGGGTCACCAGATCCGCTCCTACGTGCTCGACCAGTCGCGCATCAAGGATCTGCGCACCAACGTCGAGGTCGGCGCCACGCAAAGCGTGCTCGACGGCGATCTCGACCAGTTTATCGAGGCGAGTTTGAAGCAGGGGGTTTGAGGGGAGGAAGTGCGGTTACGTTTGACTTGATGCAACTGAGGTAGGCTGAAGAATGTGCGGTAGTCAC
>JACQYA010000071.1 GCA_016208425.1 Betaproteobacteria bacterium | reverse complement strand
GGCTGAAGCCGCCTACCGCTTTAATCGGCGCTTCCGGCTCGACACCTTGCCACTACGGCTTTTGATCGCTGCCATTGCCTGCCCTCCCCACACAGAATCCTGGCTCAGGGGGCAAACTGAAGAATCTTGCTAATCAGGAGCTCCGTTTGTCGGAAAAGTTTCCGATGCCGTTCTGCGGGAAGTCCTGGATTGTCTGATCGCGGTTCTTGAGGACGATTAAGCCCGTCAGGCTTTATAATTGCGTCATGGTATCCGTCGTCCACTCGGTCGCCGCGCAGAGCGACCTCGAACATTCCCTGCAAACGCTCGGTGAAGGGCTTTCCGCCGAGGAGGCTGCGAAGATCCGTCAGGCCGCCGGATTCGCGCAGTCCATTTATATCGATCGCACGCTGGGCAGCGGCGAGGGCGTCTGGTCGCACGCGCTGGGGATGGCGCTGATTCTGGTCGGCCTGCGGCTGGATGCCGATTCGCGGCTGGCGGCGTTGCTCTTTGCGGTGCCGACCTACGACGAACACGGCGTGGCGAAGATCGGGGAGCGCTTCGGGCCGGCCGCCGCGCATCTGGTCGGCGGCATTTCGCGGCTGAACCGCCTGCGTCCGATCACGCAGAGTTTTGTCGCGCATTCGGTCGACAGCGGCGACGAAAACCCGCAGGAAATGAAGGCGCAGATCGAAGTGCTGCGCAAGATGCTGCTGGCGATGGTCGAGGATATCCGCGTCGTGCTGTTGCGCCTGGCGTCGCGCACGCAGACCTTGCGCTACTGCGCGGGCGTGCCGCCCGAATTGCACGACTTGCGCGCGCAGGTGTCGCGCGAGACGCTGGAGCTGTACTCGCCGCTGGCCAACCGGCTCGGCGTTTGGGAGTTGAAGTGGGAGCTGGAAGATCTTTCCTTCCGTTTCCTGCATCCCGAAACCTACAAGAAGATCGCCCAGCAGCTCGACGAGAAACGCACCGAGCGCGAACAGTTTATCGCCGACGCGATCACCCGCCTCAAGCGCGAACTCGCCGCGACGGGCGTGGCCGACGCCGATATCTACGGCCGCCCGAAACACATCTACAGCATCTGGAGCAAGATGCGCAAAAAGGGCGTCGACTTCTCCGAGGTCTACGACGTGCGCGCCGTGCGCATCATCGTCGACGAGGTGAAGGACTGCTACACCGCGCTCGGCATCGTGCACAACATCTGGGTGCCGATCTCGAAGGAGTTCGACGACTACATCTCGAACCCCAAGGGCAACCGTTACCGGTCGCTGCACACCGCCGTGCGTTGCCCGGACGGCCGCTCGCTCGAAGTGCAGATCCGCACGCGCGAGATGCACAAGCACGCCGAGCTGGGTATCGCCGCGCACTGGCGCTACAAGGAAGGCAGCAAACACTCGTCGGAAGGCAACTACGACGACAAGATCGCCTGGCTGCGCCAGTTGCTGACCTGGAAGGACGAAGTCGCCGACTCGTCGGACTGGGTCAAGCACTACAAGGAAGCGGCACTCGACGAGACGATTTACGTGATGACGCCGCAAGGCCGCGTCGTCGATCTGCCGCGCGGGTCTACGCCGGTCGATTTCGCCTATCGCGTGCACACCGATCTCGGCCACCGCTGCCGGGGCGCCAAGGTGGACGGCGCGCTGGTCACGCTGAACACGCAACTGGAAACCGGGCAGCGCGTCGAGATCGTCGTCGCCAAGCAGGGCGGGCCGTCGCGCGATTGGCTCAACCCCGCGCTCGGCTACCTGTTTACGCATCGCGCCCGGGTCAAGGCGCGCCAGTGGTTTGCCGGCCTGGCGCTGGAAGAAACGCTGGCCGAGGGGCGCGCCATCGTCGCCCGCGAGTTGCAGCGCATGGGGCAGAACAGCACCAACCTGGACGATCTGGCGGGCAAGCTGGGGTTCGCCAGGAGCGACGACCTGTTCATCGCGCTCGCCCGCGCCGAGCTGACGACGCGCCAGCTGCAAGCGGCCGTGCGCGGCACGGAAGCCGCGCCGGACGACAACGTCGTGACGGAACTGCACCACCCGAAGCGCCGCGCCAGCGACAACTCGGAAAAAGGCATCCTGATCGTCGGCGTCGACAAAATCCTGACCCAGTTGGCCGGCTGCTGCAAACCGGCACCGCCCGACCCCATCCTCGGTTTCGTCACGCGCGGCAAGGGCGTATCCATCCATCGCGACGATTGCAGCAACTTCGCCAACATGGCTGCGATGCATCCCGAGCGCGTGATCGAAACGGAGTGGGGCGGGCAAACGGGCGGCGTTTTTGCGGTCGACATCGTGGTCGACGCACACGACCGGCAGGGTCTGCTGCGCGATATTTCCGACATCTTCATGCGCGAGAAAATCAACGTGATCGCGGTGAATACCCAGTCGAAACTGGGCAACGCACATATGGGGTTTACCGCCGAAATCGTCAATCTGCAGCAGCTCAAGCGCACGCTGGCGCTGATCCACGAGGTGCAGGGCGTGGTCGGGGCGCGGCGGGCGTGAGCTTCGGCCATTCGCCGGGCGCTGTCTGATGCCGCGCCCGATCCGCGCCCGCATCGATGGCTCTGCGCTGCGGCACAACTACGGGGTCGCCAAACACCGTGCGGCGGGCGCCAAGGCGTGGGCGGTGGTCAAGGCAAACGGCTACGGTCACGGCCTGTTGCGGGTGGCCGGCGCGCTCGGCGACCTGGCCGACGGTTTCGCGCTGCTCGACCTTGAAGAGGCGGTTGCACTGCGCGAGGCGGGCATAAACCAGCCCATCCTGCTGCTCGAAGGTTTTTTCGACGCGGCCGATTTGGCGGCGTGCGCCGAGTACGATCTGACGCCGGCCGTCCACCGTCGCGACCAGCTCGACATGTTGCGCGTTGGCGCCTTGCCGCGCCGTTTGCCGATCTATCTCAAGCTCAATACCGGGATGAACCGGCTCGGTTTTACGCCGGCGCAACTGCCGGCCGTGCACAAGGAGCTGGCTGCGTCGACGGCGGTGGGGCAGGTGACCTTGATGACCCATTTCGCCGATGCCGACGGCGGGCGTGGCGTCGATTGGCAACTGGCGCATTTTTCGCGGATCGAACAGGGCTGGCCGGCGGCTTCGTCGCCCGCCGTTTCGCTCGCCAATTCGGCGGCGATTCTGCGTCACCCGCACACGGCGCGCGGCTGGGTTCGGCCGGGCATCATGCTCTACGGCGGCAGCCCGTTCGCCGGCGAGCCCGCGTCCGGTCTGGGCCTGCGTCCGGTGATGACGCTGGAGAGCCGCGTTCTCGCCGTGCAAGAGATCGCGCCGGGCGAGCGCGTCGGTTATGGCGGAACCTTCGTCGCGCGACGGCCGACACGGGTCGGTGTCGTCGCCTGCGGCTACGCCGACGGGTACCCGCGCCATGCGCCCGGCGGCACGCCGATTCTGGTCGACGGCGCGCGCACCGCAACCGTCGGTCGCGTCTCGATGGACATGCTCGCCTGCGATTTGACCGATCTGCCGCAGTGCGGCGTCGGCAGCCGCGTCGTCCTGTGGGGCGAAGGTTTGCCGGCGGACGAGGTGGCCGCCGCCGCCGGGACGATCAGCTACGAGCTGTTTTGCGCGCTGGCGCCGCGCGTCCCGGTGCAGGTGGGGACGCCGCCGTGACCCGCAAAAATAGAGGCAGCGCGCGTCCGGTGCCGGCGTTGGCGGCGGGCGAGGCGTCCGCCAAGAAGCGTCTTGCCGGCTGGCTTGAGAAGCATTTTCTGGTTCGCTTCCATGTTGTTTTGATGCTGGTCTTTTCCTTCGCCGCCGGCCTGCTGACGACGCGGGCATTGTTCCATTCCGGGCTGGAAACGATGCACTGGCGCTGGCCGCTGGCGCTGCTCGCCGCCTACGGCGCTTTTTTGCTGGCTTTGCGCGTATGGCTCTCCTACGTCGGGCTGGGGCGCTACCTGGAGGATAAGAGCGGCGTCGAAACGGATCTCCCGGATGTCGGGTTTTCGAGTTCCGGCGGCGGGTCGGGCAGCGGCGCGGGGAGCGGTTCGGGCGCGCTCGATTGGGCCGGCAACGAGATCGGGTCGGTGGGCGGAGGGCGCTTCGGCGGCGGTGGCGCGTCGGGCGATTTTTCCATGCTGGTCGGCGGGGAGCCCGGCGCATCGCCCGGCACCGGCCTGCCGGATATCGATCTGCCCGATGTCGGCGGCGACGATGGCTGCCTGCCGATCATTGTTCTAGGCCTCATCCTCGCCTTGCTGGCGGCGGTATTCGGAGTCGGCCTCTACCTCGTCTGGCAAGCACCGCTGGTGCTCTCGGAAGTCGCGTTCGAGGCGGCGATGGCGGCGGGATTGGTGCGTTCGGTGCGCAAGGTTCGCGAATCTGGGTGCAAACCTGGCTGCGATCCTGGCTGGGTGAGCGGCGCGCTCGGCGCAAGCTGGAAGCCGTTTGCTCTCGTGCTGGTGTTTTCGATCGTTGCGGCAGTCCTCGCCGAAAAATTCGCGCCCGAGGCACACACGTTACCGCAGGCGATCCACCAATTGAAAAGCCAGTAGGCAGTCAACATGAAACGAACGCTTTCCAGCAGACCCGGAACGACGAAATGTCGCCATCTGTACGTTTCACCGTGATTGATAACTAGTCGATGGCGAAGCCCAAGGCCGTTTATTCCTGCACTGAATGCGGCGCCACGGCGCCCAAATGGCAGGGGCAGTGTCCCGGCTGCAGCGTCTGGAACACGCTGGTCGAAACCGTCGCCGAAACCGCAACGGCGAGCAACAGCCGCTTTGCGGCTTTGGGCGGTACGGCGAAGCTGCAATTGCTCTCGGAAATCGAGGCGCGCGAAGAAGACCGCTTGCCGACCGGCATCGCCGAGTTCGACCGGGCGCTCGGTGGCGGCCTGGTCGCCGGCGGGGTGGTGCTGATCGGCGGCGATCCCGGCATCGGCAAGAGCACCTTGCTGTTGCAGGCGCTGGCCGGGCTTTCGGCGACCCACGACGTACTTTATGTGAGCGGCGAAGAATCGGGTCGGCAAATTGCCATGCGCGCCCGGCGGCTGGCGCTGGATACGCGCAATCTCAAGCTGCTGGCCGAAATCAACCTGGAAAAAATTCTCGCTACGCTACAGCCCGCCCGCCCGCAGGTGGCGGTGATCGACTCGATTCAGACCTTGTGGTCGGATCAACTCAGCTCGGCGCCCGGCTCGGTCGCCCAGGTGCGCGAATGCGCGGCGCAGCTCACGCGCCTGGCCAAACAGACAGGGATTACCGTCATTCTGGTGGGACACGTGACGAAAGAGGGTGCGCTCGCCGGGCCGCGCGTTCTTGAGCACATCGTCGACTCGGTGCTCTATTTCGAGGGCGACACGCATTCGAGCTTCCGGCTGATCCGCGCCGTGAAGAACCGTTACGGCGCGGTCAATGAAATCGGCGTCTTTGCGATGACCGACAAGGGCTTGAAAGGCGTGAACAACCCTTCGGCGATGTTTCTCTCGCAACACGGGCAGGAGGTTCCCGGTTCGTGTGTGCTGGTCACGCAGGAGGGAACGCGGCCCTTGCTGGTCGAGATCCAGGCGCTGCTCGACCAGTCGCACGGCAACCCGCGCCGCCTCACCGTCGGCCTCGACGCGCAACGCCTGGCAATGCTGCTCGCCGTGCTGCACCGCCACGCGGGTATCGCCTGCTTCGACCAGGACGTTTTCGTCAATGCCGTCGGCGGGGTGAAAATTGTCGAACCGGCCGCCGATCTGGCGATTCTGTTGGCGATTGTATCGTCGCTGAAAAACCGGCCGCTGCCGGCCAAGCTCATCGTCTTCGGCGAAATTGGCCTGGCCGGCGAGATCCGCCCCGCGCCGCGCGGCCAGGAACGCATCCGCGAAGCCGCCAAGCTCGGTTTTACCCGCGCCATGATCCCGGAAGCCAACAAGCCGAAGCAGGCCATCGCCGGGATCGAAGTGATGGCGGTGCGCAGGGTGGAGGAAGCGGTTGAACGGCTGCGCGAGCTGGATTAAGATCGGCCGGCGTGGCGATTTCATCCGCCGTCGAGCCGAGCCGCAAACCAGGAGTCGTCATGACCGCAATCGTCGCCCGTTCCGATCCGCCAAACGCTTCTCCTCCCGCTCGATGGTGCGGAACCAGCCGAGGTAGGAGTCGGGGTATTTGGTCGCAACGCCCTTGAAGTGGCGCATCCATCCCTTGAGTCGGCTGTCGTAGGCATTGACGTTCTGGATGTGCCAGGGGCCGTCGACACGGATGCCAGCTGCCAGATTCACGGCGTGATGCGCGACGCCAAGCGTCTGCGCAGCCGCCGCCATGGCCTTGCCGCCATCGGTGCAAAGGATGACATCTGCCGACAGAATCGGTTTCAGCGCGGCGGCGACATGCACTGCATCGTCGGCATCCAGCACGAAGTCGGCCGTAGCGCCAGAACGATCACGGGCGACCAGCACCGGCACCTGTTCTTTGGATGTGCCGCGCCTGGTGGCTTTGCCACCCCGATGTCGCGGCGACCGGCCAAGCCCGCTGCGCTGCCCCTTGCAGGAGCGCAGAAAGAACGTTTCGTCGGCTTCGGCGACACCACACAGTACCTGATCCCGCACAACTTTCGGCGTTGCGGGGAAGCGATGGCGCCAGCGGAAAGCCGTGTCGTGCGCAATGCCGGGCCGGGCTTCAACCTGTTTGAGCGACAGCCCGTCACGCATCGCCTCCGCCTGTCCGACCCATTTCCCGCGCAGGTGCAGATGCGCCAGCGGCGTACCGGTGAGGGCATTGAAGGTTCTTGGCGCACGCCCGGCACTTGAACCGCTGCAAGCCGCTCGCCATGCCGTTCTTGACGATGTGCCCACCGTGGCAATGCGGGCATCCGCGATGCCCGGCGCCAGATTCAATAGCCGCCGTCGCCGTCGCTTTGCGTTCCACCACAGTCAATTCGACCACCACACCGTCGCTTTGCGTTCCACCACAGTCAATTCGACCACCACACGCCGCCTCTGGCTTGGCGTCAGTTTCTCCAGCTTGCGCATCAGCGCCGACAGTTCTCTCGCTCTCATGACGATCTCCGTTTCAGCCCCATCTATTCACTTGTAGACGCTCCACGGCATTTGTCACTAACATTCATGCTGTGATGGCCCGGCACCCCTGATGATGAAAGAAACTGCGGGTGTGCCGTCGCGTTGGGCTGAGGTCGTGAAAACCTTTGAAGGCAACGACCGCGAAAGCTAACTCGACCCGCCGCCATTCACCCGTACCCCGGATTGCCTGGCACGGCCCAACGGGTCGTGGACAGCGCACGTTAAAAAGAGCCGTCGCACTTTGACAGGCCGTTGAATGGCAGCGCCCTTGGCGACAGCACGCTTTCGATGATAGCGCTTTCGCTCAAGGAGAGTGGCATGGAAATAACACCGATCTACAAACGGGTCATTGGCCTCGATGTTCGCCAGAACAAGGTCAGCGCTTGCGCGCTGATCGAGCAGTCTGACGGCACGGTCACGGTAGAGCAACGCGAATTTGGCGGCTTCAAACGGGATCGTCGCGCCCTGGCCGAATGGGTGCGCGATATTGCGCCCGATGTCGTGGTGATGGAGAGCACGGGAATTTACTGGAAGAGTCCGTATGCGGCGCTGGAGACGGTCGGCATCGCCGCCTGGGTCGTCAATGCCCGCCACGTCAAGACGGTTCCTGGCCGCAAGACCGACGTGGCCGACGCGCAATGGCTGGCGACGCTGGCGCGTGCGGGGCCGGTGCGCGCCACGCGCGCCGAATTGTTCGAGGCCTTGCAGCCGGAGGAGTTGAGCGCGAAGCATCTGTTCGTGCTTGCGGAAGTGATGGCCCACATCGAGCATCTGGAGACGGCCATGTCA
>JACQYA010000070.1 GCA_016208425.1 Betaproteobacteria bacterium | reverse complement strand
TTGCGCCGCCTTCAAGCCCGGATGCCCGAGCATCGCCAACAAGCTCAACCCCTTCGCGCTTTGCCGGAAACTACTCATCAACGCATCAGGAACCGCTTATGCCGAACTTCAGTTGCTTCGGGCGGCTGCGTAACATCAGTTATTACGAGGCCGGCCGCTATTTGATTCCGCGCACGGTTGGCCTGGCCTGCAAGGGCTGGGAGTCGGAGCATCGTCGTCACGCCTGAGAGCTAATCCCAGACACATCGGGAAGCTTCAACCTCGTTTTTTCTCGTCCAGCGCCGCACGAAATTCCTCAAGCTTCGCCGCAAACTCCGCCGCGTCGCCGTATTCGAGAAAGCGGCCATAGCGCGGATGGCTGCCGAGCACCTTTCGCGCGTGCTTGATCGGGCAGAAATATTGTTCGGTGCGCGCCACAATTTCGCCCACATAGGCGATCAGACCACTCCCGTAGGCGCAATAGGTGCAGTGGAATTTCTCGATGAAATTGAGGTATTGCAGGTGCTGGCGGTCGAACACGATGTAATTGCCGCGCCGCACTTTTTCGACGCGGTAGATCGGAAAGCAAGTCGCCTGATACAGGCTGACGAACAGATCGAGGACGAGCAGCGGGATAATCATGCCGTAAATGATCGGCCCGGTAATCAGGTTCTGCGGCCGTTCGGTGACCAGCCAGCGGAAAAATCCCGTCTTCAGCCGGCCATGCGCCTGCTTGATCTGCTGCTCGAACTCGATGCGCTTGCCCTTGATCTCGAAGAAAACGCGCTCTTCCTGCTCGTGGAGCGCAGAGCGCAGCTCGTCTTCGAGCGCCGAGATTTGAGACAGCAGTTGGCGGATACGGTCGTTCATGGCGCTCCTCGGTATTGGCTCGGGCCGGCAAGCGTTTCAGCATATCAGCTCTTTGCGCCGCGCTGCCGGGTGTTATCGTTCACCGAAAATGCAAACCCCTTTTTCGCCCGGAGGCGACGCGATGTCCGCGACCATTCTCGAATCGAGCCAGCTACATACGCCCTGCACGCTTGAGGATTGCCCCTTTGAAAGCAGCGCCGAGCTGCCCGATCTCGACGAATCGCTCGGTCAGTCGCGCGCAGTCGAAGCGTTGCGCTTCGGCCTGGGCATGCCGCGCGACGGTTTCAATCTGTTTGTGCTCGGCGGGCCGGGCAGCGGCCGTCATGCGCTGGTGCGCAATCTGGTGGACGAAGTGCGGCGGAAAGACGCGCCCCCATCCGACTATTGTTACGTCAATAACTTCGCCGCAGCGACCGCGCCGCGCTTGTTGCGCCTGCCTGCCGGGCGCGGTGCGCGGCTGCGCGACGACATGTTGCGCTTTGTCGCCGAACTTGGGCCGGCGATTGCCACAGCCTTTGAAAGCGAGGAGTACCGGGCACGGGTAGGGGCGCTGGAGCAGGGCTTCAAGGATCGGCAGGAGAGCGTCTTGCGCGCGCTGGGCAATGCCTCGTTGGCGCGCGGCGTGGCGCTGGTGCGCTCGGAAAGCGGTTTTGCCTTTTTGCCGGTGCGGGAGGGCACGGAGGAGCCGCTTTCCGAAGAAGAATTCGAGAATTTGCCGGACGCGAAAAAGGAAACCCTGCAAGGCGTCATCGAAGAATTCCAGGAACCGCTCATCAAGGTGCTTGCCCAGTTCCCTGCCTGGCGGCGCGAGTTGCAGGATGCGCTGAAGGACGCCAGCCGTGAGGTTTTGCGCAATGCCGTCGTTCGTTTGCTGGAAAAGATCAAGGCCAACTACGCCGATTTGCCCGCAGCACTGGCGTTTCTGCAAGCCGTCGAGGGCGACGTGGTCGAAATCGGCGATACGCTGCGCGAATCGCGCAAGAGCGAACCGGAAATGGAAACGCTGTTGTTCTCCGGCACCATTTCGATCCAGCGCTATCTCGTCAACTTGCTCGTCGACAACGCCGCCAGCGCGAGCCAGCCGGTCGTCTACGAGACGCATCCGACTTTCCAGAATCTGGTCGGCCGCATCGAAAACGTGCCGCACATGGGCACGCTGGTTTCCAACTTCACGCTGATCCGTGCCGGCGCTTTGCATCGCGCGAACGGCGGCTATCTGATCCTCGATGCGCTCAAGCTGCTCTCGCAACCTTATGCCTGGGAGGGTCTGAAGCGCGCGCTGTGCGCCGGCGAGATCCGCATCGAAGCGCCGGCCGAGCTGATCGGCGTGGCGGGCATGGTGAGCACGCTGCAACTGCAACCCGAGCCGGCGCCGCTCAAAGTCAAGGTGATCCTGATCGGCGAGCCGATGATCTACTACCTGCTGGCCGAGATGGACGCGGAGTTTGCCGACCTGTTCAAGGTTGCGGCCGATTTTGCCGAGGACGTGCCGCGCACGGCGTACAGCAGCGCCCGTTTCGCGTGCCTGACTGCCACGCTGGCGCGGCAAAACGGCCTGAAACCGCTGGCGCTGACGGCCGTGACGCGCGTCGTCGAACACGCCGCCCGCCTGAGCGGCGACGCCGAACGGCTGACGACGCTGACACGGCCGGTGCTCGACCTGCTGCACGAGGCGGATTATCTGGCCGGCGACGCGGCGATGGTTTCCCGCGAGCACATCGAGCGGGCGCTGGCGGCGCAGATCCGCCGCGCCGACCGCCTGCGCGAACGCTATTACGACGCCATCCGGCGCGGCACGCTGCTGATTTCGACGGCCGGCGAGTTGATCGGGCAGGTAAACGGGCTGGCGGCGGTGGGGCTCGGCGATTTCACCTTCGCCCATCCGGTGCGTCTGTCCGCGGCCGTGCGCATCGGCGACGGCGAAATGATCGACATCGAGCGCGAAGTCGAAATGGGCGGGCCGATCCACTCGAAGGGCGTGATGATCCTCGCCGGATTTTTCTCCACCCGTTTTGGCCGGGGCATCCCGCTCTCGTTCACGGCGAGCATCGTCTTCGAGCAGACTTACGGCGAGGTCGAGGGCGATAGCGCCTCGCTGGCCGAGCTCTGCGCGCTGCTGTCGGCCATCGGCGCGCTGCCGGTCCGCCAGGGCTGGGCCATCACCGGCTCGGTCAACCAGTACGGCGCCGCGCAGCCTATCGGCGCGGTCAACGAAAAAATCGAGGGCTTCTTCGATATCTGCGCGGCCGGCGGGTTGAGCGGCGAACAGGGCGTCATCATCCCCGCCGCCAACGTCAAGGAGCTGATGCTCAAGCGCGAAGTGGTCGAGGCGGTGGCGGCGGGCCGTTTCCGCGTCGCCGCCGTGGCTCACGTCGACGAGGCGATCGAGCTGCTAACCGGTTTGCCGATTGGCGAGGCCGACGAAAAAGGCGTCATCGCCGAAGGAACGATCAACTATCTCGTTGCTTCCAGTCTCGTCGAGCTGCATGCGTCCAGGCTGTCGATGGTTGAAGTGCAGAAAGTGCAAAAGAAGCGGGCGCGCGCGCCGGCGAAGAAAAAGCGGGCGCCACAGCCTCCCGCGCCGGGAAAATAGGCGCGGGATCGCTTTGCCCCGGACGCTACTTGAGCCGCAGCGGCAAACCGGCGACCGACAGCGTTACCCGGTCGCAGGCCGCCGCTACCCGCTGGTTCAGGCGTCCCTGCTCGTCGGCGAACAGGCGCGAGACGGCGGCCATCGGCACGACGCCCCAGCCGACTTCGTTCGACACGAGAACGATCTGGCCGGGAAGCAGCGGCAACGTGTCGGCGAGATCCCGGATTTCGTCCGCAAAAAGGGCGCAGGCAATCGCCTCCCCAGCCTCCGCCTGCCTGGCGGCGTCGCCGGCAAACAGCAGGTTCGACAGCCACAAGGTCAGGCAATCGACGAGCAGGCAGACCTCCGGAGCGGCTTCCCGGCGCAGCGTGGCCGCCAGGTCGAGCGGCGCTTCGACGAGCGCCCAACCGGCCGGGCGCCGCGCGCGGTGGTGCGCGATGCGCCGCGCCATCTCGCCATCGAGCGCCTGCGCCGTCGCCACGTAAACGACGCGCAGACCGCTTTCCAGCGCGCGCCTTTCGGCCAGCCGGCTCTTGCCCGAACGGGCGCCACCGAGGATCAGCTCTTTCATGGGGCGGTATTCCGGTCTGGCGAAACGGCCAGAAACCTTAACCGCGCTGGTGCGTCATCAGCATTTTCAGCCCCGGCGTGTCGAGAATCCTGATGTGCTTCTGCTGCACGGCGGCCAGGCCATCTTCCTGAAAACGCGAGAAGGCGCGGCTGACGGTTTCGAGTTTCAATCCCAGGTAGCTGCCGATTTCCTCCCGCGTCATGCGCAGGTTGAATTCGGCCGGCGAAAAGCCGCGTGCGGTGAAGCGTTGCGAGAGGTTGAGCAGAAAAGTCGCGAGCCGCTCTTCGGCGCGCATGGTGCCGAGCAGCAGCATCACCCCGTGGTCGCGGACGATTTCCCGGCTCATCACTTTGTGGAAATGATGCTGGAGCGAATGAATTTCGCGCGACAGGCCTTCGAGGTGAGAGAAGGGGATGACGCAAACCTCGCTGTTTTCGAGAGCCACGGCGTTGCAGGTGTGCATTTCGCTGCCGATGCCGTCCAGGCCAAGCAGTTCTCCGGCCATCTGGAACCCCGTCACCTGATCCCGGCCGTCCTCGATCAGCACGTCGGTTTTGAAGAAACCGCTGCGGATCGCATAGATGGAATCGAATGCCTGGCCGGCGTGGTACAGGTGGTCGCCGCGCTTTAACCGCCTGCGCGAGGCAACCATCTCGTCCAGCTTTTCCAGCTCCTGGTCGTTAAGGCCAAGCGGCAGGCATAGTTCTCGCAGATTGCAGTTGGAACAGGCGGTCTTGACGACCTCCAGCGAAAGTTTTGCGCTTGAACCGTTCGGTGGCATGAATATCCCTTAACTGACGCAACGGCCGCGTTTGATCCACGTCAACGTGGTTTGTTCGACCCGACAGGATAATCCGAGAATCCCATAGTGCAACGAGAAGATGAACTCAGTCACAGAGAAGGTTGTTTTCGATCCGCAGATCATCAGTCGATTCGATATCAATGGCCCACGCTACACGTCTTACCCGACGGCGGATCGTTTTGTCGAGGCGTTTGGCTCGGACGCCTACAAGCTCTGGTTGGGGAAGCGCAATATCGGCGCCATCAGCCGGCAGCTCTCATTGTACTTCCACATCCCCTTCTGCAACACCATCTGCTATTACTGCGCCTGCAACAAGATTATCACCAAGGATCACGGGCGGTCGGCCAAGTATCTGAAATATCTGGCGAAAGAACTCGCGCTGCAAAGCGGTTACCTGGAGGGCGGCGACCAGGAGGTGGCGCAGTTGCATTGGGGGGGCGGCACACCGACCTTCCTGTCGCACGACGAAATACGCCAGCTCATGGAGGCCACGCGCAAGCACTTTACCTTAATCAAGGACGGCGAGTACTCGATCGAGGTTGATCCGCGCAAAGTCGACACGCCGACCGTCGCGTTGCTCGGCGAGCTGGGTTTCAACCGCATGAGCGTCGGCGTCCAGGATTTCGACGAAGGCGTGCAGCAGGCGATCAACCGCGTGCAGAGCGAGGAAGAAACCCTGGGCGTGATCGACGCAGCGCGCGCCAACGGCTTCAAGTCGATCAGCGTCGATCTGATCTACGGTTTACCCAAACAGACGGTGATCGGCTTCAATCGTACCCTAGACCGCGTGATTGCGGCCAGCCCGGACCGCCTGTCGATCTACAACTACGCGCATCTGCCGAGCCTGTTCAAACCGCAGCGCCGGATTCTCGAATCGGACATGCCGAGCGCCGATGCGCGCTTGCAGATTCTCTCGCTGGCGATCCGCAAACTCACCGACGCGGGCTACGTCTACATCGGTATGGATCACTTCTCGAAACCCGACGACGAACTCGCCATCGCCCAGCGGCAGGGGCGGCTGCACCGCAACTTCCAAGGCTATTCGACGCACGCCGACTGCGATCTGCTGGCTTTCGGCATTTCGTCGATCGGCAAGGTCGGGCCGACCTACAGCCAGAACGTGAAAACGCTCGACGAGTATTACGACCGCCTGGACAACGGCATCCTGCCGGTCTATCGCGGCATCGAGCTGAACGCCGACGATATACTGCGCCGCGCGATCATCCAGGCGCTGATGTGCCACTTCGAGCTCTCCATCGAATCGATCGAAATTGCGCACCTGATCGATTTCAAACAGTATTTCGCCGCCGAAATCGCCGACCTCCAGGAGATGGTGCAAGGCGGGCTGGTGCGCGTCGACGACAAGTGGATCACCGTTCTGCCACCCGGGCGCATGCTGGTGCGGGCGATCTCGATGGTGTTCGACAAATATCTGCGCGCCGACCGGCAGCGCACCCGCTATTCGAAAGTGATCTGAATTTCGTTTTTCGGCAGCGCGGCGGCGGCGAGCGGGCGGTGAGGCGTAAAATCGGGGTTTTCTCGCTTATCCCCAACCACGCTCGCACATGCCCGAATCCAGCACCCTCTCCCTCTTCCTGATCGGCCTGCTCGGCGGAACGCATTGCGTCGGCATGTGCGGGGGCATTGTCGGCGCGCTCTCGATGGGAGAAACGCCCCGTTTTTCGCTGCATCTGGCGTACAACGGCGGGCGTATTGCCAGTTACGCCGCCGCCGGCGCCGTGGCGGGCGCCTTAGGCGGCATGAGCTTGGCGCTATCGGAGCAACTGCCGGCGCGCATCGTTCTCTACGGCCTCGCCAACCTGATGCTCGTTGCCCTGGGCCTGTATCTGACCGGGCTGACCCGCGCCCTGGCATTTGTGGAACGCTTGGGGCAGCATCTGTGGCGGCATCTCCAACCGCTCGGCCGACGTTTTCTGCCGGCGCGTACCGTGTGGCAGGCATTCCCGCTCGGGCTGGTGTGGGGCTGGTTGCCTTGCGGCCTGGTTTACAGCGCGCTGGCCACGGCGCTGACCAGCGGTTCTATGGCCGGCGGCGCGGCGATGATGCTGGCTTTTGGCGCCGGCACGCTGCCCAACCTGCTGCTCGCCGGCTTGCTGGCAGTCCGTTTGCGGGACTATGCGGGACGACCGGCGGTGCGTCTGGCCGCCGGCCTGCTGGTGCTCGGGTTTGGCGTGTGGGGTTTGATCGGGGTCGCCCGTCTGGCGGCAGGTTTTAATGGTTCGGGAGCTTGAAATGTTCAGTGTGTTGATTCCCGTCGACGGGTCGCCGTGCAGCGACCGCGCGGTGGCGCAGCTCGTCGCGCATAGCGCGTGGTTCCGCGAAGCGCCGGAAATCCATTTGCTGCACGTGCATGCGCCGATCCCGGTGGGGCGCATCCAGCAGCATGTCGACCGCGAAACGCTGGCCGCCTATTACCGCGAAGAGAGCGACGCGCACCTGGCGAGCGCCGAAGCGCTGCTCAAGGACGCCGGGCTTGGCTACCGGCGCCACATTCACGTCGGCGCGGCGCCAGAAATCATCGTCAAGCTGGCGCACGAGTTGCCTTGCGATCTGGTGACGATGGGCACGCAGGGTCGGGGCGCCCTGGCGGCGGCGATCATGGGGTCGGTCGCCAGCAAGGTGCTGCACCTGATCGACCGTCCGCTGCTGTTCGTCAAATGAGCGCTCCGAGCAACTCCGCGCAACGCCTCGATCTGCCGATTGGCGGCATGAGCTGCGCCGCGTGTTCGGCGCGTATCGAGAAGGTGCTCAACAAACTGCCGGGTGTCGCGGCCAACGTCAACCTCGCCGCCGAACGGGCGCGGGTCGATCTTTCCGGTGGCGAAACCAGCGCCGGGCAGGTGGTCGCCGCCATCGAAAAAGCCGGTTTCAGCGTCCCCTTGCAGACCGTCGAACTGAGCATCGAAGGCATGACCTGCGCCGCGTGTTCGGCGCGCATCGAGAAAGTGCTGAACCGGCTGCCGGGCGTCGAAGCGGCGGTCAATCTGGCGGCGGAACGGGCGCGTATCCGCTATTTGCCCGGTGTGGCCGATGTCTCGCGGTTGATCGCGGCCATCGGTCGGGCGGGTTTTGTCGGCCGGCTGGCCGACGACCGTTCGCGCGAGGAAGAAAAAGCGCGCAAGCTTGCCGCCTACCGCGCCGAGTTGCGCCGTTTCTGGATCTCCGCCGCATTGACCTTGCCGCTGGTCGCGCAGATGGCGACGATGTTCGGCGGCGACGGCTGGAGCGGCCACGCGCACGACGAAATGTCGGGAATGTCGGATTTGTTGCCGCGCTGGCTGCAACTGCTGTTGGCGACGCCGGTGCAGTTCTGGATCGGCTGGCGTTTTTACGACGGCGGCTGGAAGGCGCTGCGCGGCGGCGGCGCCAACATGGACGTGCTGGTTGCCCTGGGCACCAGCATGGCCTATGCCTTCAGCCTGGTCGTCACCCTCTTCGGCCTGACCCATCTGCACGTCTACTTCGAGGCCTCGGCTGCGGTGATTACGCTGGTCTTGCTCGGCAAGCTGCTCGAAGCGCGCGCCAAGGCCAAGACCACGGCAGCGATCGAGGCGCTGGTTCGCTTGCAGCCGAAGACGGCGCGCGTCGAGCGCGACGGGCAGTTGATGGAGATCGACGCGGCCTTGCTGATGCCCGGCGACATCTTCATCGTGCGTCCCGGCGAAAGCTTGCCCGTGGATGGCGAGGTGATCGAAGGCGCCTCGAATGTCAACGAGGCGATGCTCACCGGCGAGAGCATGCCGGTCGGCAAACGCGCCGGCGACCGCGTCTTCGCGGCGACGGCGAACGGCGAGGGGATGCTGCGCTGCCGGGCGACCGGCGTCGGCGAGCACACCTTGCTGGCCGGCATCATCCGCATGGTGGCCGAGGCGCAGGGGTCGAAAGCGCCGGTGCAAAGGCTCGCCGACCGCATTTCGGCGGTTTTTGTCCCGGCCGTGTGCGCGGTTGCGCTGGCGACGCTGGTCGGCTGGTGGGGGTATAGCGGGGTATTTTCCGAGGCGCTGGTCAATGCCGTCGCCGTGCTGGTCATCGCCTGCCCGTGCGCGCTGGGTTTGGCGACGCCGACGGCGATCATGGTCGGCACCGGGCAGGGCGCGCGCGCCGGCATCCTGGTCAGGAATGCCGAGGCGCTCGAACGCGCCGAGAAGATCGCCGTTCTCGCCGTCGACAAAACCGGAACGCTGACGCGCGGCGAGCCGGTGCTCACCGATCTGCTACCGCTGGCGGCGACGAAGGATGAAGCGCTGGCGCTGGCGGCCGGACTAGAGCAGGGTTCCGAACACCCGCTGGCGCGCGCCATCCTGCATCGTGCGCAGTCGGCCGGGCTGGCCGTGCCGGGGCTGATCGACTTCAAGGCGACGCCGGGGCAGGGGGTGGAAGGGGTAGTTGGCGGGCGCCCACTGCGCCTCGGCAACCCTGGCTGGTTTGCCGGGCTGACCTTGCCGGCGGAGGAGATCGCCGCCCTGCAAGGCGCCGGGAAAACCGTGGTCGTACTGGCCGAGCCCGAGCGCGCGCTGGCGCTGCTGGCGATTGCCGATCCGCTGCGCGAGACTTCACGCGCCGCCGTGCAGCGTCTCCAGGCGATGGGTATCCGGGTCGTGATGTTGACCGGCGACAATGCCGCCACCGCTGCCGCGATTGCCGGCGAAGCGGGGATAGACCGCTTCAGCGCCGGCATCCTGCCGGGCGACAAGGCGGCGGCAGTCACCGCGCTAAAGGGAAGCGCCGGGCTGGTAGCGATGGTCGGCGACGGCATCAACGATGCTCCGGCGCTGGCTGCGGCCGACGTGAGCTTCGCGATGGGCGCCGGTTCCGATGCCGCCATCGAGGCGGCCGACATGACGCTGGTGCGCAGCGACCTGAACGGCGTTGCCGATGCCATCCTGCTGTCGCGCGCAACCTTGGGCAAGATTCGGCAGAATCTGTTCTTTGCCTTTATTTACAATGTCCTGGGTATTCCGATGGCGGCGCTGGGCTTGCTCAACCCGGTCATCGCCGGAGCGGCGATGGCGATGAGCTCGGTGTCCGTCGTTTCCAATTCGCTGCTGCTCAAACGCTGGCGGCCGGGACGCTGAGTTGGTTCACTTTGATTTGATGGAGAGCTTGAGTATGGAAGAGATGGTCATCGGAATCGGCGGCATGAGCTGCCAGGGCTGCGTCAAGAACCTCACCGGCGTGTTGCAGGCGCTGCCGGGCGTCGAGAGCGCCACGGTTTCGCTGGAGGCCGCGCAGGCCAGCATCCGTTTCGACCCGGCCCGAGCCGGCGCAGCGCAGTTCAAGGATGCCATCGAGGGCGCGGGGTTCGATGTGGTGTGACCATGCTTGAAAGCCGGGTGAGCCGCCTCTGCTAAAATGCCTCTTCGTCACGGTTCCCGTCTGCGAGTTATGTCTAGGAAAAAAACAGAAAGTCACGTCGTGCCCGACCCCGGAGTTGAGGCGCTCGCGCCGGTCAGGCTGACCCAACTTTCGCACGGCGGCGGCTGCGGTTGCAAGATAGCGCCGGGCGTACTTGAGCAGGTGCTGGCCAAGACGGCGCCGGCGCTGCTGCCGCCGCAACTGCTGGTGGGCATCGGGACGAGCGACGACGCGGCCGTTTACCAGATCAACGCCGACCAGGCGATTGTCGCGACGACCGATTTCTTCATGCCCATCGTCGACGACCCGTTCGACTTCGGACGCATCGCCGCGACCAACGCGATTTCCGACGTTTACGCGATGGGTGGCGCGCCGCTCTTTGCGCTGGCGATCGTCGGCATGCCGGTCAAGACGCTGTCGCTGGAGACGATCAAACGCATTCTCGATGGCGGCGAGGCGGTCTGCGCCAAAGCGCGCATTCCGGTTGCCGGCGGCCATACCATCGACTCGATCGAACCGATCTATGGACTGGTAGCCATCGGCCTCGTGCATCCCGGCAACGTTAAGCGCAACGCCGGCGGCCGGCCGGGCGACAAGCTGATCCTCGGCAAGGCGCTGGGGGTCGGCGTGTATAGCGCGGCCTTCAAGAAGGATTTGCTGTCGGCGAACGATTACGCGGCGATGATCGCGTCGACCACCCAGCTCAACACGCCGGGGCCGGCGCTGGCCTGCCTCGAAGGCGTGCACGCGATGACCGACGTGACCGGCTTCGGCCTGCTCGGCCATTTGCTGGAACTATGCAAGGGTTCCGGCCTGTCGGCGAACGTCGATTACGGCACTCTCCCGTGGCTGCCCAACGTCACCGACTACGCCGCGCAAGGCTGCGTCACGGGCGCATCGGAACGAAACTGGGAGAGCTACGGCAGGCGCGTCGCTCTCGACAAGCGCTTGGGCGATACCGGGCGTGCCCTGCTCACCGACCCGCAAACCAGCGGTGGCCTGCTGGTCTCCTGCGCGCCCGAGGTGGTGACCGAAGTGCTGTCGATCTTCCTCCAGCAGGGGTTCGGTCACGCGGCGGTGATCGGCGAGTTGCATGAATTGGCTGAGGGCAAGCCAAGAATCCGGGTTTGTTGAACTGACAACATCAAATCGGCTGGCTGGCAAGCGATCGGGTTCGGCACGGGGTTTGCCGGTAATTCTTCAGTTCGTTCTCGAATTTGATCGCGACCGGTCTACCGGCCAATCGCCCGGCAAACGTTCCCCCACTTTCTTTCTGCGCGCCCATTTTTTCCGAAAATTTGATATTTCCGTATTGACCCGAATGCGGGGGCGACGGATACTTCGCGCCTTGCGGTTGAATTTCCTTTCCGTCGAAAAAAAACTCGTGCGATTTGGTATCGCCCACGCGGAAAGGAAACTTGGGAGGGGGACATCAAATGCTGAGGAATGCAAGGAGTTTGCTTGCAGGGTTTTTGGTCGCCGGGCTTTTGCTGCCCGGTGTCGCCGCTGCAACCGCACCGGTTGCAGCGGGTGGCGATACCGCCACAACAATATCGGCGCCGGCGGCACCACCCGCCATAGCCAACCAGCGCTGCCTGCGCTGTCACGCCGACCAGGAAGAAAAATTCAGCCTCCGGCCCGACGGCAGCCGCAACAACATCTACGTTGACCCCGATGTGCTGGAGCACAGCGTTCACGGCAAGGTGTTATGCACCGGCTGCCATAGCGACGTTACCAAGCTGCCGCACTCCAAACCGCTGGCCGTCAGTATCGGTTGCGTCCAGTGCCATCGGGAAAATTGGGAAGCGGCGAAAAAAGACCCCGATCCGAAGAAGCGCGAGCGGCTGGATGTCGTCGTCCAGCAGACGGACAACTACCTGCACTCCGCCCACGCAAAACCCAACGCCAAGAACCAGTCGAGAACCAACGCCGCCTGCCACGACTGCCACGACGCGCACAACATCGGTGTTCCGGGCGCGATGCAGCGCAAGGAACACCGCCTGAAAAACCACGAGGTGTGCGGGCGCTGCCACGAAAAGCAGAAGAACGATTACTTGGGTTCCATACACGGCAAGCTGATCGTCGACAAGAAGGACGACAAATCGGCCGTGTGTTCCGACTGCCATACCACGCACGACATCGGGTCGCCGAAGACCGATTCGATGAAGCTGGCAATCACGAAGAACTGCGGCAACTGCCACAAGGAAGCGCAAAAGACCTACCTCGATTCCTATCACGGCCAGGTCAACCGGCTCGGTTACGCCAACACCGCCAAATGCTTCGACTGCCACGGCGGGCATGACGTGAAGAGCGACGACGACCCGACCTCCTCGGTACACGTCAACAACCGCTTGAAGAATTGCAAGAACTGCCACAAGGAAGCGACGGATAATTTCCTCGCTTTCCATCCCCACGGCGATCCCGACAACGTCGAAAAATACCCGGGGCTGTACTGGGCCAAACGGTTCATGCAGGCGCTCATCCTCGGCGTGATGATCTTTTTCTGGGTGCACGTTCTCCTCTGGCTCTACCGGGAGGTGATGGATCGCATCAGCGGCAAGGGCTTCAAAGAGAACCTGGATCAGCCGGAGGTCGTGTACTTCCGCCGCTTCTCCCCCGTCTGGCGATGGATACACGCGCTCTTCGCCATCTCCACGATGACGCTGGTGCTGACCGGAACGACGCTGCTGTTCGCCCATACCGACTGGGCCAAAGCGGTCATTGTGCTGCTCGGCGGCCCGAAAATGGAGGGGATCATCCACCGCACCGCCGCCGTCATCTGGCTATCGATTTTCCTCACCCACCTGGTGATCGTCTGCACCAACATCTGGCGCAGCCGCAAGACCTTCGAATGGTTCGGCGGCCGTTCCATGCTGCCCAGCCTGCGCGACCTGCGCGACCTGAAAAATATGTTCAAATGGTTCTTCGGCCGTTCGCCGCGCCCGGAGTTCTGTCACTGGACTTACTGGCAGAAGTTCGATTACTGGGCGCCGTTCTGGGGTGCGACCATCATCGGCACTTCCGGCTTGATTTTGTTCTTCCCGGAGAAAACGGCGGCGGTATTGCCCGGCTGGGTGTTCAATATCGCAACGCTCGTCCATGCCGAGGAAGCGGTGCTGGCCGCCATCTTCCTGAACACGGTGCACTTTTTCAACGTGCATTTCAGGCCCGAGCGCTTCCCGATGAGCACCACGATCATCACCGGAGCGATTCCTCTGGACGAGTTCAAGCACGACCACAGGCTGGAGTACGAGCGCCTGCTGGCCGCCGGAGAACTGGAGAAGCATCTGGTCAAGCGTCCGACGCGGCGCGTCGACTTGGCGTCGTCGTTCCTCACCACCGTGCTCATCATCGCCGGCCTCACGTTGCTGACGCTGGTACTGATCGGTCGCGCCAGCCACTGATAACCTCCGGAGAAGACAATGCGCAAAGTATTGGTGGCACTGGCCTTGACCGCGTTGGGTGGATTCACCGGCGGCCCGGCGACGGCGCGCGAGGGTATCGAAGCCCTAGCCCGCACCTGCAACAACTGTCACGGCATAGGGGGCGTCAGCGTCGGCAACTCGATGCCCTCCATCGGCGGCCTGCCGGTGGAGTATCTGCGAACCGTGATGAAACAGTGGAAATACGACGAACGCAGCGCGATCACCATGAACCGCGTCGTCAAAGGCTTCAGCGACGACGAACTGGACGCCCTCGCCGCCTATTTCGCCAAGCAACCCTGGAAGCCAAGCCCGCAACGTGTCTCGCCCGAAGTGCTGGCCAAAGGCAAATCGGCCGTTTCGGAAAAGTGCGAGGACTGCCACGGCATCACCGGCAGCGACCCGGATGTGGGTGTGCCGAAGATCAACGGTCAGTGGGCCAAGTACATGGAACTCGAACTCGAAAAATACCGCAGCGGGGAATTCAAGATGCCGCACCGCAAAATGAAAAAGGCGGCGCAAGAGGCCAAGCCGGCGGAGGCGCCCGCCGCCGCCCGCTACTACGGCGCTCAGAACAGGTAAAGGGGGAGAAACCATGCATACCTTTGATCGCCGCAGCTTCCTGAAAACCGTTTCTGCCGCTGCCGGCGCTTCCCTCCTGTGCGTCCCGCAAGCACGCGCCACGACAGCCAAGGCCAGGGTCGTCGTCGTCGGCGGCGGGTATGGCGGCGCCACAGCGGCCAGATACCTGCGCCTGCTCGATCCGGGCATCGACGTGACCCTGATCGAACGCGGAACGCGCTATACCTCCTGCCCGCTTTCCAATGAAGTCATTTCCGGCGAGCGCGACATCAAGACTCTGCAATCGGGCTACGGCGGCCTGTCCGGACGCGGCGTCAAGGTCGTTCACGACGAGGTGACGCGGATCGACCCGGCCAGCAAGTCGGTCGCCACAGCCAGCGGCGAGGC
Source organism: Betaproteobacteria bacterium (assembly GCA_016208425.1). Lineage (GTDB taxonomy): Bacteria > Pseudomonadota > Gammaproteobacteria > Burkholderiales > Rhodocyclaceae > JACQYA01. The sequence continues at coordinate 5,831 of JACQYA010000070.1, read as the reverse complement.
CTACGCTTACGACGCTCTGATACTTTCGCCTGGCGTCGACTTCAATTTCTCGGCGGTTCAGGGACTGACCCAAGAACTTGCGGATACCCGGATTCCGCACGCTTGGAAGGCGGGGCCGCAAACCCTGCTGCTGAAAAAGCAGTTGGAGTCCTTGCCCGACGGCGGCCGTTTTATCATTGCCGTGCCGCCTGGCCCGTTCCGTTGTCCACCTGGCCCCTACGAGCGTGCCGCACAGGTCGCCATGTACTGCAAGCATCATGGCAAGAAGAAGGCCAAGATTCTGATCCTGGACAGCAACGACACCTTTTCCAAAAAGCCGCTGTTCGAAGAAGCGTGGAAAGCGCTCTACGGTTACGGGGAAGGCGGCATGATCGAATGGGTCTCCGGCGCAAACGGCGGCAAGGTCGAAAGCGTCGATCCCGGCACCATGACCTGCCAGACCACCTTCGACCAGCACAAGGGCGATGTCGTCAATATCATTCCGCCGCATCGCGCGGGAAAAATCGCCATCGACGCGGGGTTGGCCAACTTCAAGGGCGTCTGGTGCTCGGTCAAGCCGGAAAACATGGAATCGACCGCCCACAAGGACATTTATGTCATCGGCGACTCCTGCGTCGGCGGCGAGGTGGCGACGGGCAACGCTTTCCCGAAGTCTGCGCACATGGCCAACTCCCAAGCGAAAGTCGTCGCTGCCAGCCTGGTCGCCAAGCTCAACGGCCTGCCGCCACCCAAGCCGATCTACACCAACGCCTGCTATAGCGTTGTCGGACACGAATGGGGCTTCTCGGTTGTGCACCTCTTCCGCGTGGAAAACAATCAGTGGGTCTACATCAAGGAAGGCAGCGGCATTTCTCCGGTAACCTTTGGGACTCCGAAAGCGCCCAAGCCGGTTCCGCGCATCTATCGCAAAATGGAAGCCGAATACGCCGACGGCTGGTTGCGCAACCTGCTGGCGGACAGCTTTGCCTGACGGCGCGGTTTGGGCGCGCGCGCGTAGAGCGGCAGAGGTCGCGGGCGCCGGCTCCAGGGGCGCTTGATGATGCTTGAGAATACAAGCCTGACGTCGCGACGAGGTTGAGATGGTAGCCGATATCGTCAACAGGCTATGCGCCCGGTAGGCGGTCAATTTTTCGCCTTGATGTGGGAGCGGGTTTGTCCGCGAGCGAGTACTTCCGGGTGGACGTTCGCGGGAGAGCCCGCGCTGGCACTTTCCACCGCCCCGGGCCAGCTATCTACCAGGCATGGCTCGCGGCACCGTTGGGCGAAGTTCCTGCGCAGAGACAGGCGGTAACCAACTCCTGACGACCCGCCTTGGGCGCGCCGGAACCCTCGAACAAGGCATTTCCGATAGCGGCCGCGTCCGACTACAATTTGGCATGAACGCAAACGCAACGGGTCGAACGCGGTCTCTGCCCCATATCGCCGGTTCGCTGGCCTGCCTGTCGGCCGTGCTGGTTCGCCAGGACTTACCGGTCTGGCTGGCGGGTTTATATCTGGCGTTTTCCTCCGCGCATTTCTGGTATCGGATTCGCTTTCTAACCCCCGGTTTGTCGCACATCTTGGCTGGCTGGAGCATTTTGCTGCTCGGTGGTATCGCGCTCCCGGCACGCCCGAAAGCTTTCGCGCTGTTTCTCATCCTGCAAGTGCTGGTTTTCGAGGTTCTGCGGCCGCTATTTCTGGAGAACTCGGAAAAAGAGCGCTTTTTCGGCAGCGTCGACGGCATTCAGAAGGCGTTTTTCCTGTCGGGATTCAGCGCGTTGATCTATCAGGTCGCGTGGCAACGGCGATTGATCGAGCTGGTGGGCGGGAATTCGGAGTCGGTGGCGGTCATCATCGCCATTTTCATGGGCGGTCTGGGTCTCGGCTCATTGTGGGCCGACATTCTCATCAAACGGTTTTCGCGTTACGGGCTGCTCGTCTTCTGTTTTTTTGAGATCGGCATCGGGACAATCGGCCTGCTTTCCATACCGCTGCTCGACCATCTCGCCGCCACGCTGGCAAGCGTTCCGCAGGGCGCCGGACTCATCGCCTTCGTATCGTTGGTTTTGCTGCCGCCCACCGTGCTGATGGGAGCAACGCTGCCGGTGCTGGCGGAAATACTCAAAAAGAAGTTGCCGTTGTTCAATGAAACGGTGGGCAGGCTGTATGCCGTCAACGCGCTCGGTTCGGCGATTGCGTCGCTGGCAACCGCGCTATTGCTGTTCGGCGTATTCGGCATCAGGGCCGTCACCGCCTTTGCGGCGATCTGCAATGGTGCGACCGCCTGGATGATCTGGATTGGCGCGAAGAGTTGGGCGGGAAATATCGAAAAAACACAGCCGGAACCGCCCCCATCGCCCGATACTTCCGCTTTCACCGTGCCCGCAATCGCCTTTCTCGCCCTGTTGACCGGCCTGACGACCCTCGCCCAGGAAGTGCTGCTGCTAAAACAGGCGGCCTGGATTTCCGGCGGGCGCGCCGAAACTTTCGGCATGGGTGTCGGAGTGTTCCTGCTCGGCCTTGCCGGCGGTAGCTGGAAGCAGATTCACACGCCGCGACGGGAACTCTGCCCTACGGCGGCCACGCACTGGGCGATCACCGCCGCCGCTTTCTCGGCGCTGCCGTTTCTGTCGCCCTACCTCGTCGTCCCCGGGGTTCCGCTGCTCTTCGTTTACCTCCTGCTCGGCGTTTGCGGCTATTTTGGCGCGCGCACCCTGCCGATGGTTACCGGCCTGTTGCACCGCGACGACCAACCGAAACTCGGCCGCATTGTCGCCGCCAATATCGTCGGAAGCGTTGCCGGCGCGCTGCTGATCGGCAACGCGCTGGTCGACGTCGCCGGTCTGGCGGCCAGCATCCGGATCGTGGCTGCCTTGTCGTTGCTGATTTGCCTGCTGTTCGTGTGGGCATCGTTTCACGATGGCCGCAAACGTCTCTCCGACGCGCGGCCGGAACAGCGGATCGCACCCCGGTTGTTGCTGTTTTCGGGGCTTTCGCTGCTTGGCCTAGCGGCATGGCCGTTTTTGGCCGACAAGTGGCTGGAGCGGATGCTGCTGGTCAGCCCAAATCCCGAGAAATTTGTCTTCGTCGCCGAAAGCAAATCGGGAATCGCCGCCGTCAATCGCGAAAGCGGTAACCTGGTGGTCTACGGCGGCGGGGTCTACGACGGCGCAGTCAATACCCGCCTGACGCCCGACAGCAACGAAATCGCCCGACTATACCGGTTTCTCGGCCTGCACGAGACCCCGGGGGATGTTCTTGAGATCGGGCTTTCCTCCGGTTCCTGGGCAAGGGTCATCGCGCAAGACGAGCGTGTGCGGAAAATCGTGTCGATCGAGATCAACCCGGCCTACCGCCGCCTGGTCGCCGCGTTTCCCGAAGTGGCTCCTGTCCTGACAGATCCGAAATTCGAGCTGCACATCGACGACGGGCGGCGCTGGCTGATGGCCAACCGGGACGCGAAATTCGATCTGATCGTATCCAACACCTCCTTTCACTGGCGGGCAGGAGCCACGGTCATCACGTCAAAGGAGTTCATGGTTCTGGCGAAAGGCGCGTTGCGGCCCGGCGGCATCCTGCTGATGAATACCACCGGCTCCCCGAATATCGTCGCCACCGCACTCGCCGTGTTTCCCCATGTCGCGCTGATACGGGGCTTGGTCATCGCCTCGATGTCGCCCATCGACACCGACCCCGAGCGCGCCATCGCGCGGCTGGCAACGCATCCCAACATCGCGTCGGCGAACGTGGCGCGCGGACTGGTTGGCAGCGCCGAGGTGCGCGTCGTTACGGCTCCGGCGCCGAACACCGTCGTTGTCGAGGACGACGCCATGAATGAAGAATTCGGGAACGTCCCCGTCCGATAGCCCCGATGGAGCGACTGAAATTGAGAGTTTCCGGATTGCCTGGCGGCCGCGCCGCCTTGTTCGCCGCCGCCATCGCCCCGATGTCGGTATGGCCGCTTTCCGGCGCAACGCTCGTGCACCCGTGGCAGGCGTTCGCCTGGGCGCTTTGTTGTGCGACCTTGCTGGCGTCCTTCCCCGGCCGGGGAGCAAGAATTTCCGTTTGGTTGCTGGTTGCCGCCTTGCCGTGGTCGCTGGGCTGGATCGGCAGCGTCGCCGTCACCGGTTACGGCCCGTCGAACGCCGCCTTGAGCGCGGCCGGCTCAGGCGCTTTTCGCGAGTTGCTCGCGGCCGTGCAACTGGCGCTTGCCCGCCCCGCTTTCTTGGCCGCGTCGCTCCTCAGCCTTCTGGCTCTTGTCTGGGCATGGCGTGCCGTTCTACCCACTGAGGGTAGAGCGCCAAACAGCGCAGGCGCGGTGTTCCTGTGCGCGCTGCTTCCGGTAGCGGCGGCAAACATGAATGGCTCCGCGTATCCCGATCTGGCTGCACTATCGGCACCAGAGGCGAGATCCAGCGTTGTCTGGTTTTCCCATATCGGAATCGCCAAGGAAGCCGTTTCACAGGCCGTCGACGTCATGGCGCGCGGACATGTCCCCGCCGCGAAAATCAGATCGGCGAACGATGCCGAGAGATTGTTTCAGGCAGCGGACGGACTCGCCGTCTTTGTCGCCGGCGAATCCCTGCGCGCCGATGCACTGCTCGTGGAAGGCCGGGGGCCGTGGTCGTCGGCACTGGCCGAACGGATAAAGAAAGGCCTCGGCGTCCGGCTCGGCGACGCCTGCGCCGGCGGAAATGCGACCTTCACGTCGCTGCCCCGGCTCTTTACCGCCGTTGACCCCGCCGACACCATCGGCGCCGCAGAAAAACCGACCATCCTCGCCCACGCAAAAGCCGGCGGCGCAAAAACGGCTTACATCATGAACCACGAAACCTGGGTGGTTCCAGAAAGCGGACACGACCTGATCCACAAAACCTCATCGATGGAACGCACCATCCTGGACGACGAAGCGGTTACCGCGCTGGCCGATTTCACGAAACGTAGCGGCAAAGGAGCAAAAGCCGCGATCATGCATCTCTACGGACAACACTTTGCCTACCACGACCGTTATCCCCGGGCGCTCTTCCCGGAAGAGCCGAAAGCGTTGAACGGCGAGCAACGGGAAGCGTTGCGTTACGATCGGGCGGCTGAGTATGGTGTAAAAGTGCTGCTCGACTTGGCCGATGTCCTCGACCGGCAAGCCGAACCGGCCTTTCTCGTCTTCACCAGCGACCATGGGGAAAACCTGCCATCGGACGGCACCGGCAAGCGCCTTCACGCCGGGCCGGTCAGCGGTATCGACGACACGATGGTGCCGGCGCTCGTTCTCTGGAACCAGGCGTTTGCCGAAAGCGGACGGCAGCGCTTGCTCGATAAGTTGGTCGCCGCGCCATCGATTGCTCATCGCGACGTAGCGAAAGCCTGGCTGGTGTTGGCCGGCTTGCCCGAAACGCTGGAACCTACCGGCAGACCGACTACCTGGGGAGCGCTCGAAGCCGGCGTCCCCAGTGGCTCGCTCGACTGTCGCAAGCTGAAACGCTAGATAGTGTCGTCACGAGATAGCGAGTCAAGTCCGAAATCTGCTGTAAACCCGCCCCGCTCCGATCGATGACGAATCGTTTTCAGCCAGCGGCGGCGCGGGAAGCCGCCCACTCCTTGAATTCACCCATGTCGAGGCACTTCCGCTCCTGCCAGGCCTCGTTCTGCCCGGCCAGCAGGGCGCCGGTCAGGCGCAAGGCCGACCCGCCGTTGGGGAAGATGCGGATCACCCGCTCCCGCCGCCGGATCTCCTCGTTAAGCCGCTCCCGCATGTTCGTTGTGCGCGGCCGCTTGCGGTGCTTCTCGGGCGAGGCCATCACCGCCACGGCATCCTCGAACCCCGCTTCCAGGCAGGCCACCGCCTTGGGCGCGCC